>JANJWV010000082.1 GCA_024709365.1 Desulfomicrobium sp.
GGAACCTCGAACGGGCCATTGCCGAACGCTCCAAGCTGAAGGAAGCGCACAGGACCGGACAAGGCCCCGCCACTTTGGAAGAGAAGCGCGAACAGGCGGCCCAGGCCAAAGCCGACGCCGAACGGCAGAGACAACTTGAAGAGGCCCGCAACGTAACCCTAGCCGACTACTGGCCGGTTTATCTCACGAGCGCCAAGCTCATCACCGACGGCAAGAAAAAGGCCACGACCTGGCGGGCTGAAGAGGGTCTCTTTGAAAACTGGCTGAAGCCTGTCTTGGGCAACGTGCGGATTCAGGACATTGACGTTGACCATTGGGACCGACTCATGGGCGTACTGGTGGACGCCGGCCTTGCCCCTCGGACCCGGCAATATGCGGCCCTGGTCCTGCGGCAAGTCCTGGCCTTCGCCTACTCCCGAAAACTGGTCCCTACCCCGCCGCCTACCGCCCGCGACGTTGGCGCGACCATCGGCAAGGGCGGCAACCGGCGGACACGCGTTTTGACCGGCCAGGAACTTCAAGAAATCCTCTCGGTCCTTGCCGAGCGTGACCCGAACGCCTACGCCATGACCCTTTTTTGCGCCATGACCGGGTGCCGGTTTGGTGAGGCCGCCGGGCTGGAATGGAAGGACGTTGACCTTGGCTCCGGAGAGGCAATCTTCCGCAACACGAAGAATGGAACAGACCGGACAATCCCCTTGCCTGACGGCCTTGTGGCCTTCCTGAGCGAGATACGCGGCCAGGGCCGACTTGCCGGTCCTGTTTTCGTAAACGGTGCCGGGAAGCCCTACACGCAACCGCCGCAACCCTTCCGTGACACGGTTGAAGACTTGGGCCTGAACGAGGGCCGGGGCAAGCGGGACAAGGTGGTCTTCCATACGCTACGCCACACGGCCGCAACGCGGCTTGCAAAGGCCGGCACGTCCTTGCCGGACCTTCAAAAACTGTGCGGGTGGGCATCCCCGGTCATGGCCCTGAGATACGCCAAGGGCGTTGACGAGACCATGCGCAAGGCAATGGACGGACTGAGCGACGAGCTTTTGAGGCCCTCCAAGGTGGTGAACCTGAAGGCGGGAAAGGATTGAGCTCTTCCCGACCACGGCCCAGGTGAAAAAAATCGTTGACGGCGCAAGCGTCACCCGGTAACGGTTTACACATGACAGGCGCAATACGACAAGCAAGACTTCGAGAGAGGCGGAAGGATCTTCACAGGCTGGATCTTTGGATTAGTCCCGAGTCGGCGGAAATGCTCAAGGTGCTTTGCAGGCGCTACGACGTGACGCAAGGGGAAATGCTCGAACGGCTGATCCGCGAGAGGGCCGCGAGGGAAAACGATATTTCCGAGCCCTGACCATAGGGGTCGCTGGGCTCAAAACAAAGCGGCCCGGGAGGTGTTGGCGCACCGGCCCCGGGCCTACCAAAACGAACCGAAGGGGGTTCATCATGGGTACGGAACAAGTATTGGCCATCGGTGTGGAAGGCAAGACTGAACAGTGTGTCGGGAACCGGACCTGCGCGAACTGTGACAATAACAGCAAGACCCGCGAGAAGCTGGACCAGGCGGATCTGGACGAGCTGCTGGAATCGGTGAACCGGCTCAAGCTCATTGGTCGGACCCTCTGGGAGTTCGACTCGTTCGACAAGGAAGAGCGCGGGACCGTCGCCATCATGTTGCGGCGGGAAGCGGACCAGATCTTCGAGACCATGGAAAACCTGTCCGCCCGGCTGGGCGCGTAGGGGGGTGCGATCATGACAACCAACGAACTGCGCAGCAACTTGGCCCAGGCCGAACTGCAGGCCGTACACGCATCCCTCACGGCCATGGCCGGCCATATCGCCCATTGGACGCCCGAGCGCATAGCGGCGGACCCGGAAGCGGCCCATGCCGGCCTGGACCTTGTGTCCAGATCCGTCCAGTTCATCAGCGAACGCATTGATCTGGCCATGGATATGGTCAAGCCCGAGGCACCGAAGGAATAGCCTGCTTTTTCCAGGGCTAGGACCGGACTTGCTACCCGGCCCGAAAAGCGCACTACCTGCCCCGGTTGCGCCTGCCCTGGATCTTCACAACGGGGCAAAGGGGCAGCATGAGCGCAAAGCAGAAAGAGCGGTCCTGGCCCGCGTTCTACACGGACACCTTCGAGATTGAGCACGTTATCGAGATTTTGGGTAACAACGCAAAGGCCGGAGACCTTGAAGGCTTCCGGCGGCTTATTCGCCATGAGGTGGACGTGTTGCAGGGACAACTTGCAGCGTGGGGCGAAGACTTCAGCCTTCTTTTTGAGGCAGAAAACACAAGCGACATTCTTCATGCAATGGAGTTCTACGAATCAAAGCCGTTCGTGCGTCCATTCGAAAATGCTTTAGCCGCGTGTTTTTTTGTGCTGGACTGGTGGGAAGACCTTAACGAAGAGGACGTCGAAGGTTTTTTGAAGGAATTGGAAGTTAATTTGAGATATGCGCTGCTGAGCGAGCTTGAAGAGTTGTCCTACGTGGAAGCACGCCGCAACGCCGGGCGAAAAAAAGGCAAGCGAAAAAAGCACCTCGCAATAATGCAGGCAATCCTTGACGCCTTGGAACGCTCTGGGAAAAAAACTTCCAAAGATATTTGGGAATGGATCGAAAGCCGCCACACATTGAGTTTTACCGACCAAAGCGGCCGCCAATGGGAAGTTTTTATTGACGAGGACGAACTGTGTCAAAACCTGACCAACGGAAAGGGGGGGAGCAAAACGGAGCCGATCGGCTTTGAAGCGTTCCGAAAGTACGTGCGCGAGGCAAAAAAAATAGCAGCTCAAAAAAAAGTTATGGGACGATAATAACAATCGTCCCATCCGGCAATACACAAGCCTTCACAAGTTCTACCTAAAACTTGTGGAGGTTTTTTTTATGACGTTATCTGAAAGGTTGATTGCATCCTGGCCGGCTCCCATTGTCGCCCGCTCCGAGGTGGGGCGTTTCTCCGGCGGAACGCTTCATCCGAGAACGATGGCGAACAAGGACGCCTTGGGCGAAGGCCCCGGCAAGATCCTTATTGGCGGCAAGGTTTGTTACGACCGGGACGCCCTGGCCCGGTGGATCGAGTCCCGCGCCACGGTGCAGGCGTGAGGTGGCAACCATGACACCAAAAACAAGAAAGCCCGCCGGGCAAGGGCGAGCCTTCATGAACTATCGCGGGGCTGACGATCCGCAGCAGAACCATGAAGCCTTTACACAAAATTGTCAAGAAAAATATGGTCCGGTTCATCTACTGGCGGATCTGCTCGACAAGCATCTGGCACTGAGGGCCGAGGTTGCGCTTCTCCGGGCGGAAAATGCGCGGCTGAGGGCGCTTGTCGGGGGGTGCGTATGATCGACCCGAGTACGAACAGATCTGGCCAGGTGGAAGAACCCGTGGAGCTGCTCAAAGAGCACTACTTCCGCCATGCCGAGATCATGGCCCACAGGTGGCGAGAGATCGTGCAGATTGAGTACCTGCTTGACCACCTCACCCGCCAGAAGGCGCAACTCGAAGCGCAGCTCGTGGACGCCCGCAGCGAGTTCGAGGCCGAGTCGGAAGAAATGGCTCGACTGCAGCGCCGGGCGCATGGGCGGGGGGTGGAAGCATGACCATTGATCTGAATGGACATGAGCCGCACCGGGGTAGGCAGGCCAGGCCCCAGCAGATGGACGAACGCCCACGGATCGAAAGTGCCCTTGCCGTGCTGGACCCGGACTGCGACCGGGAAACATGGGTGCGCATCGGCCAGGCCATCCAAGACGAACTTGGCGAGGACGGCTTTTCGCTCTGGGACGAATGGAGCCGGACCGGCTCAAATTATCGCGAGGCATCGGCGCTGGAGACATGGCGTTCTTTCGGCCAGGGGCGCGGCATCACAATCGGGACGCTCTTCAAGCTGGCCCGTGATGCAGGATGGAGCGACAACACCCCGGCGCGGGAAATGACCCCCGAGGAAGTCGAAGCCCGGCGGCGCTCCAGGGAAGAGGCGGCCAGGAAGAACGCCGAAGAGGCCGAGCGCGTCAAAGCCCAGGCGCGGGCGTGGTCGGCGGCCATCATCGCGGCGGCGCACCCGGCGCGGCCGGATCATCCTTACCTCACGCGCAAGCGGGTGCGGCCCTCCCCCACCATGCTGGAAATCGGTGCGGCCGAGCTGCAGCGCATCCTTGGCTATCATCCAAACGCGGCCGGCGAACCCTTGACCGGGCGCGTGCTGGTCATCCCCCTGGAACGCTTCGGGGAGCCCGGACCCTGCACCGTGGAAATGGTTGACGAGTCCGGCCGCAAGGCGGCGCTTGCCGGGCCAGGGACCAAGACGGGTGCCCACGGATGCCTGAGCGCCCCGCAGCAAGCCCCGGACGTGGTGCTGATAGGCGAAGGTGCAGCCACGGTGCTCAGTGCGCTGGAGGCCCTTGCCGGGCGCAACGTCGCCGGCTTCATGACCTCGTGCAACACGAACATGCCGAAGGTGGCCCAGGCCATCCGGACGCAATATCCGGCGGCGCAAATCGTCCTACTGGCGGATCTGAAGAAAGACACCGGCGAACCGGACCCGAAGGCCATGGAGGCCGCCCAAGCCTGCAGCGGGCTCTTGGCCGTGCCGAACTTCGGGCCGGGATGGACGGCGGCCGCGGGCACCGACTTCAACGACCTGGCCATTGCCCGCGGCCCCGAGGCGGTCCGGGCCTGCATCGAGGCGGCCCACGCGGCGCAGGCGCCAAGCATTTGGGACCAGCCGGCGGACATCGCGGCCATGCTGGCGACGCAGCCCGAGCCCATGCAGTGGCTCATAAAAGACCGCATCCCCTTCGCTCGTGGCGGCGGCATGGCGGCGCTGGGCGGCACCGGCAAGACAACCTTCCTCAAAGTGCTTGGCGGCGGTTGCATCACAGGCCGACTCCCCATGGACGAGTGGAGGGTGGAGCGCATCGGCAAGGTGGTGCTGGTCCTGACCGAGGACACGCACGCGGAGTTCCACGAGGATCTGCACCGGCTCTGCCACGGCATGACGACCCGCGAGCGGGAACTGATTGCCCGGAACCTGATTGTCTATCCCCTGGCCGGCAAGGACACACGGCTCCTGACCAAGAGCCCCCGCGGCGTTGTCGAAAAATCCCCCCTGTATCAATCCCTCATTGCCAAAATTCAGGCCATCGGCGGCGTGGTGCTGGTCGGCCTGGACCCTGCCCTAGGCATCAGCGAGGGCGACGAGATGAGCCAGGCTGACCAGCGGGCGCTTGGCCGTGCGATTGACGACCTGGCCGTGACCGTAGGCGCAACCTGCATCCTGCTCGCCCATTCCACAAAGGCGCTCTTGAACGCCAACGAGCTGGGCAGTCACAGTTCCAGGGGTGGCGGCGCTCTCACGGACGCCCTGCGCTTTGAAATCACCATGCGCGGCATGACCGCCACGGAAGCGACCGCCCACGGCATCGAGGATCTGGAAGAACGCCTGCACCTCGTTCAAGTCGCCATCACCAAAGGGAACCGAGTTCCGCCGGCGGCAAAAGTTCCGGTCTGGCTCAGGTACGACTCGGGCACGCTCGTGTCCGCCGGCCTGGTGGAGCCTGAGAAGAAATCAAAGGGTGACGGCGGCAAGCTCCCCAAGAGCGCGGCCCTTGTCTTCGAGGCTTTGAAAGAGGCCACGATGGAACACGGGCAGATCGACGACGCTACAGGGCGGCCCTACGTCGCCTTGGACGACCTCAGGACCACGCACAAGGATCTGTACACGCAGCGCAACCCGGCAAGGACAGACCGTGCCGAACGCATGGCGCTTCAAGATGGATCTGCAAGGCTGATCGAACTTGGCATGATCGAATCGGACGGACTGATCGTCTCCTTTGCCGGACCAGGCGCGGAAGTTCACTTTGCCAACGTCGCGGCGGCCATAGCCGAAAGACAGGGCCGGAAGTTCGGAAGGGAACGGAAGTTTTCGGAAGTTTCTTCCGCCCAAGACGGAAGTGAAACAGCGGAAGGAAGCGGAAGTGTCCCCTTATATAAGGGGACCTTCCTTCCGCAAACTTCCGGGGGTGATTTGCAAGCCTTCCCCGACGAGGTGACACTATGAACGCCGTCACCATCATCCGCTCCCGTGGAGCAATCCCCCGAATTGACGAGTCCGGGCACCTGTCCCTGGACCTCTCCCGCGTACCTCATGGGCAGCGGCCCGAAGTCGTGGCCCTGGCCAGGCAGCACAAGGACGCCATTGTCCGCGAACTGACCGGAGGGACTTCTGGCTCTCTGGTCCCTCTCCCGTCGCATCTGGCGGACGCCCTTCTCGTCTGTGGCTACTCCATCCCCGAGTGGACCCCGCAAGGGTGCCGGGGCTTTTTGTCCGACCTCATGCGTGAGTGGCCGGCCTTCGAGGTCCGGGGCTGGTACGGGTGCCGTTTCCCCGAGTGCTGGCCGGCGGCGCTCATCGACGCGGTGCAGTCGGTCTACGTCATGAGCATTCAAGATCAGGGCGAGGTGGAAGCATGAAGACCCCTGACATCTACGAACGAGTCGGCACGCTCGAAGATGAGGTGCAGGCGCTGGACTCCCGGATCGACAGCAGGACGAGGAAGCTCTGGTCCGAGATCCAGAAGCTACAGGCCATCATCGAGGAACTGAAAGCAGCGCAGACGCGCAGGGAGAATTGAATGGCTCGAAGCTACATCAGCTTTCCACAGCTCGTTGACATCATCGGCATCGTCGACGCCACGGCCCTGTGCAAGCAGCATGGTGGGTGCGCGGTCTACATCGCCAAGCGCCCCGAGAAGTGCGCCCTGGTCGGCATCATCTGCGCGGTCGCAGTCGAAAGCATCTGTGCCGAGCTGGGAGGCGAGGAGTACATGCTCCCCCTCGGACCATTCCGCCGGGTGCCGATCAAGGAGGCCGTCGCGGCCATGCTCGAAGCTGGTTTCTCTCACACCGAGGTGGCCAGGGAGTGCGGATGCACGGCGAGATATTCCGCCATGGTGGCGCGTGACACGGGCCTCAATGCAGCGCCCCGCAAGAAGCCCCAGAAGGCCCGCACAGGCACGGACGGCGAAGCATGACCAACGCGCCACGGCATCGGCCACGACGCAGGACGCGGGCGCTCAGGACGCAGGGTGCCCGCCCTGCGCAGGGGGTGGGGGGCATCAAAAGTCTGGACCTCAAGGCCGGAGACCGTCGTTGGCTCTCAAATTTTTGCACGGCCAAAATTGAGGAGCTTTTGTCCTATCGAACTCATAGGCAAAACCTATCGAGGCCGAAGTGGAAACACATGAAAGCGTTCAGGGGTGAAAAATGTACGCAATGTACGCAATGTCCGAAGCATGGAGGCTACAACATGAAGAACACCAAAGTACGGCACACGATCTGGCTTGACCGTGAGACGGTGCGACGGCTCAAGATCATTGCAGCGGCAGCGCGAAAGACGCAGGGCGACTTAGTGGCCACCGCGCTGGAAGTGATGAAGGACGGCCCGCTTACGGACGGCGAGTATGAACAGCTCAAGCTCGAAGTGTGGAACATTATGCGTTCGCGCCCTGTAGGTGAAGGCAGATGAACCTGAACCCCCTCACATGGTTCAAAAAGGCGCAGCCGGAAAACGCTTACAAGGACGCCATTGCCGAAGAAAAAGCCATCGAACTTCTTTTCGGTGGGTACGGCATCCCTACCGCATCGGGGATGGTGGTCAATGAACAAACCGCAATGCGCATCAGTGTGGTCTACCGTTGCGTCTCCCTGATTGCGGGGACCGTGGCAAGCCTCCCCTGTGAAGTCTTCCGCTACAGCGGAGAACGGGCCGAGCTGGCACGGATGCACCCGGCCTACTGGCTCCTTCACAACGAACCCAACCCCCTCATGACGGCCAATGCGTTTTGGAAAAACTACCTGTGGTGGTCCTTAATGCGTGGGAACGGGTACGGCCTGATTGACCGCGCCCGCTCAGGCATTCCGACGGCGCTTACGCTGGTCCCGCCTACGTCCGTTTCAACCGACTTTTCGCAGGACCGCCGCCGGCTGATTTATCAGGTGCGGATGGAGTCGGGCGAACAGCGCCGGTTCGATCAGTCCGACATGCTGCACTTTGCCTTCATCGGCTGGGACGGCAAGGCCGGCCGCGCCCCCCTGGAGTGCGCCCGCGAGGCCATAGGCCTTGCCGCAGCGGCTCAGGAATTCAACGAGCGTTTCTTTTCTCAGGGCAACGCGGCGGACATCAAGATGGAGTTCCCCGGCAACGTCAACGATGACCAGATGAAGCGCATCCTCGAAGTCTACCAGCGCAACCGCTCCGGCATTGAAAAGCAGAGACTCCCGCTCATTTCCACGGGTGGCGGCAAGATTGACCGACTCGACTTCAACGCCGAGGACTCGCAGCTCGTTGAAGCCCGTGCGTTCCAGGTGGAAGACATCTGCAGGTTCTACGGCGTTCCGCCCCACATGGTCGGCCACACGTCGAAAAGCACGTCCTGGGGCTCCGGTATCGAGGAACAGACCCTCGGGTTCGTCAAGTTCACCCTGCGCGACATCCTCAAAGGCTTGGAACAGGAGATTGACCGGAAGCTGCTCGGCCAGGGCGACTACTTTTGCAAGTTCAATTTGGACGCGTTGCTCCGTGCCGATAGCAAGGGCCGCTCCGAGTTCTACAAGGCGGCGGTCGGCGGGACTCAGAGCCCCGGCTTCATGACGGTGAACGAGGTCCGCAGTCTCGAAAATCTTCCGCCGCTCGAAGGCGGAAACGAACTTTTCGTGCCAGTGCCGGCAGGCAAGGAGGCCCCCGATGCCGAATAACTTCCGGCCTAGCAACTCAAGGGAATTGCTTGCGCAAGCCGAGGCTGAAGCGAAGGCCCGCGTCAAGGCAGGACAGCCCGCGCAGATCAGCCCCGCCACGGTCTACAACGCCGCGAAGGATGAAGCGACCGTCTACGTCTACGACGCGATAGGTGGATGGTGGGGAATTGACCCGAAAGAATGGGCTCCGGCCTTCGCCGCTATCAAGGCCAAGACGATCCATTTGAGGATCAACAGCCCCGGCGGTGCCGTGTTGGACTGTGAGGCCATGCGCACGATCGTTGCGCAGCATCCCGCCCGCGTGGTTGCCCACATTGACGGCATGGCGGCCAGCGCAGCAACCGGCCTGGCCCTTGCGGCTAAGGAAATCGAAATGTCTGCCGGTGGCGCGTTCATGGTGCATGATCCGTGGGGCTGTTGCGTTGGCAATGCGCAGGACATGGAAAGCTACGCGGTCCTATTACGACAGACGGCGGACAGCATTGCGGCGATCTATCGGCGCAGGACCGGAAAGAGTGAAGCCGTGGTCAGGCAGTGGATGAGCGCCGAGACGTGGTTCACCGCGTCCGAGGCCCTGGCGAACGGTTTTATCGACAGAATCTTCGAGGTGGGCGCGCCTGCCGACCCGGACAAGGAACGGCGCGAACGTGCGCTGAAACTTCAACAACTTTCAATTTCAACGCTTTAGGAGCTTTGACCATGAGAAAATTAGACCTCTCCAGCATCAGGGCGCGGCAGACGGAAATCCACAACCTTTGCACCGCGCTGAATTCCAAGGACACCCTGTCCGAGTCTGACCAGTTCCGATTTGACACCCTGATGGCCGAAGCGGAGACGCTGGCCAAGAAGGCGGAAAACCTTCGCAAGCTGGGTGGCCTTTCCGACCCCGCCGACGCGGGCGCCGTGGCAAATTCCGCCTGGAATGGCCCGCATATCAGCATCGGCAGCCAGCCCGCCGTTTATCGGGATTTGGGCGAGCAACTGGTTGACGTTGTGGCCCTGACCCTTGGCAACGACATGAAGGCCAAGAGCGCGGCCGCCGAACGCTATCAGAAGGTCATGAACGCCGCTTCCGGCGCATCCACCGGCGTTGACTCGGACGGCGGCTATCTTGTCGAAACCGACAAGTCTCGGGACATCCTGACCACGGCCATCGAAACCGGCGTCCTGGCCTCCCGTTGCACAGTGCAGCCGATCAGCGCCAACGCTGACTCGTTCAGCTACCTGGCGGCCGATGACCGCGACCGTTCCACCGGCAAGATGAACGGCATCCAAGTCTATCGCAAGGCCGAAGCGGACACCATGTCCTCGTCCGGCAAGGCCAAGCTGAAGGAGCGCGAGCTGCGCGTCGAGGACATGTACGGGTTGATCTACGTGACCAACCGGATGCTTCGGGACGCGGCCGCCATGGGCAGCTATGTGAAGAGAAATCTGAGGGCGCAGTTGGCCTTCAAGCTCGACAAAGAAATCTGGCAGGGCTCCGGCGCTGGTGAATGTCTCGGCATCGTCAATTCCGCTCTCCCCGTGAGCGTGGCCAAGGAGACCAGCCAGGCGGCCGGAACCATCGTTGCGGAAAACGTCGTGAAGATGCTCGGCCGATTCCGTGGGGATCTGACCCGGGCCGCGTGGTTCGTGAATCAGGACGCCCTTCCGCAGTTCCCGCTGCTGAAGGTCGCAGACCAGCCCATCTACGCCCTCGACTTCAAGAAGTTCCCCCTCGGTGGTCTCTTCGGCCTCCCCATCGTGCCCATCGAGTTCTGCTCCAGTATCGGCGCGAAATGGGACATCCTGCTGGGTGACTTCAGCCAGTACCTTTTGGTCGAAAAGGGTGGCATCGAGGAGGCGGAAAGCATCCATGTGCGGTTCCTGCACGACGAAACGGCCTTCCGCTTCATCGTCCGCAACAACGGGCAGCCGATGCACGACGCCCCCATCACCCCGTTGAACGGCAGCAACACCCTGTCGCCGTTCGTGACCTTGGACGAACGCGCAGGGTGATAACATATATGCCTGCGCTGGTCCCGCAGCCGGCGCAGGCTACGTCCGGTTTACCTCACATGGACAATTCAAAATCTGCGTGGCGCTTGTAGCAAGACGCGGGTTTTGAGCCCGCCTCGGGGAGAAGCCTCCGGGGCGGGTTTTTTACTTTTCAGAAGCCTGACGCGAAAGACCAGACGCGGACGGCTGGACCCCGCTTCCGGTGTGGAGGCGGGGTTTTTTATTTGGTGGAGGTGGAAAAAAAACTGGGAGAAAACTGGGAGAGGGACGCCGAAAAAACTGTTTGGGCAAACAAAAAGGACCTAGATTTTACATCTAAGTCCTTATTTTTTTTGGAGCCAGGAATCAGAATCGAACTGACGACCTACTGATTACGAATCAGTTGCTCTACCGACTGAGCTATCCTGGCAAACCGTGAGAAACCCGCACTATTCAAGACTCGAAGCGTCGTCAAGAATTTTTCAAAGCTGGACAAAATTTACCATATTGTTCGCATCATGCAAACAGTTTCCAGGCACTTGCATGATGCCCCAAATGACCTTGCGAGCAAAATGCGGACAGTCTTTTGAAATTTGGCATAGTTTTTGAGCGTTTGATGATTTGAAATGAAATCGTCGGACTATCTGATCACTCGTTGAATATATGCCGATCGAGGAGCTCACGAGATACTCATGTTCATTATTTACGCGTGTTCAGAATTAATGTACGCATCAATTTAATGAACACCCCATGGAGGCACCGGCCATGATCGAGAGAGAACTCGACCTCGTAAACCAAGCTCTCGCGGCAGCTTCACAACTGACCGGATTACAATTCACTGCTGAACAAGCCGCAAGCCTGGAAGACGTATGCATTGACCAAACGATAACCTTTCACGGCCAGGGCGGCAAAGTTCGGTACGCGGTGGAGGTCGTGAGCAAATTGACCAATGCCAACCTCGGTCCTGTTGCGGCCAGGGTTAGAAATCTCAGCACCGCAGGTTTATTGATTGCACCCTACGTGAACCGCAATCTGGCAGATAAACTCAAGGCGCTGAACATCCCTTTCCTAGACGCAGCAGGCAACCTGTTCATCAATGTACCCCCCCACTTCATCTACGTTGTGGGACAAAAGCCCCCCCGGGAATCGAGCATCACCTATGGCTCCGCGTTCAACCCCATGAGCTTGCAAGTGACTTTCACGCTCCTGTGCATACCAGAACACGTTTCAGGCACCTACAGGGGCATTGCAAAAGACTCAGGCGTATCCTTGGGCACCGTGGCCAAAACTTTCAACATGTTGGAACAGGCGGGATTCATTGTCGATAAGGGTGGCCGCGGAAGAACCCTTGAGCGGAAGGAAGAACTGCTGCGAAGGTGGGTCACGGAGTATGCAGAGCGGCTTCGCCCGAAACTCCTCCTCGGACGATTTTCCCCGGTCGAACAGTTTTGGCGAGGTACGGGCGGCCCGACCCATTTGCTGAGCGGCGAGGGGGCGGCTGCGCTGCTCACGGGACACCTCAAACCGACCATGCAGACGTTTTACCTCAAGAACGAGCTGAAGGATTTCGCCATCTCCAATCGGCTCAGAAAGGATCCGCAGGGAACCGTGGAATGCCTGAAGGCCTTCTGGCGTTTCGACTATCCTTGGGAGCACGCCCATATGGCCCCCCCCCTGATCATCTACGCTGATCTTCTGGCCAGCGGCGACCCGAGAAACCTTGAAACGGCAGAGATTATCCATGAACGCTTCCTGGCACCACACTTCACAAGATAACTCCGGCACACTGCTGACGCTTCGGACAATCGCTGCGATGGCTGCAGAACTCCGCATCCCCCTCCTTCTGGTCGGAGCAATGGCCCGTGACATGCTTCTTGAGCATGTTCATGACATGAGCAAGGAACGGAAAACGATGGATGTGGATATCGGAGTCATGGTCGGATCGTGGGCAGAATTTTCGGAATTCAGCGAGGCTCTGTCGGCCGGCGGTTTTACACGCCACCCATCCGTGCCGCACAAGTTTCGCTCAGACAACGGCGTCGTCATCGACGTCGTGCCGTTTGGAGGACTGGCAGACGCCGCAGGTTTCATTTCCTGGCCGCCCGACGACAACCCGATAATGTGCGTGACCGGGTTCGGTGATGCACTACGGCATTGTTTGCAGGTGGAAGTAGGCGCAGGCCAGGTCGTGAACATTGTTTCCCTGCCAGGGCTGGCAATGCTGAAACTGCTGGCCTGGAACGACCGGAGATTAGCCTCGACCAAAGACACTCAGGACTTGGCTCTGCTCCTGCGCCTCTATGGCGATTTTGCCAGGGACCGGCTTTTTGATTCCGAATCTGATCTGATGGAACGCCACGGATTCGATCTTGAGATGGCCGGTGCCGAGTTGCTCGGTCACGATATCGGGGCCACGGCGTCGGAGGCAACCGCACCGCATCTGCTACGCATCATGTGCGGAGAGAACCGGGGGAAGATTGTGAATGAGCAGCTGGTCCGTGATGTCTCAAGATACCTCCCGGGCCGGGAGTACCGAAATGCCGAGACAATGTTGCAATGCGTTCTTTCAGGCATCGAGAAAGGATTCATTTCACCAGTATTGAACCGATCTTCCTAACTGGACTTTTTATCCTGCATCTGCCCTCTTAGAGAAGGCAGGACAGGCAAGCCGATCAGCCCGATATCGATAGATGAAACCGATCAAAATTGATCGCTTTCAGAATTTATACGAGAAACCGACCGTACCAAAATATGACGCATCCAGATCGTGCCCCTCTTCGTCCTCGTACTTCTCGCTGGACCCGGTAAAGTATCCCAGCTCGCTTATTGCCGCCAGATTCTCGTAGATCGTGTATTGATTGACGAGATAGAAATCCCAGCCGGAATCCTCCTCCGTGAAATAGCTCGTTCCTTCGTCGCCTGTTCCCTGAGCATAGACCACGATCACTTTGTGCGACAGGTTTTCCATGAACGTGATTTTGTCCAGAATGAGACCGACGGTCATCAGGCCTGTGCCGTCGCTGCCGACTCCGACGGCCTTGGTGAAGAACGTGTCGTAGGTTGTCGAAAACGCGCGCACCCCACCGAAGTTGGGGCTGACCTTCCAGTCTTCGGCCAGGACGGGCAGCAGGGTCTGGTCGTTTTCGTCGTCGTCGAGTCCGGTGGCGTAGGTGCCGAACAGCGTGGCCACCAGCGGCTCAAACTTGTAGGAGGCGGACAGCGCTGAGTACCAGCCGGAGGAATCCAGATCATCCGAGTCGAGGGCCCCGTATATCACGTCGGCGGCAAGGAGCAGCGGGTCGAACATGTTCAGCTTGGCATTGGCGCCCAGAAACCAGATCGAAATGTCGTCTTCGGCCAGGCTCAGGTCGAGCGCAGTTTCCAGCCCCTGCTGACCCGTGAAGTCGTAATCGGACCCGAGCCACACGTATCCGAAATAGGGGGAGAGGCTCGCCCCGTCGAAGGTCACGGGCATGGCGATGAAGGCCATGTCGAGGTCGTCGCTGACACCGTCATCGCCGACCGGGGGTTCATCGATATTGGTGGAGGTGTCGGAACCACGCGTATACCCCAAGGTCACGCCCATTGCCTCGTATATGGGCAGGCTGACGGTCAGGGCCGCCGCGTCGTCATCGAAAACCGGATTGCCGAAGACGCTCGGCATCGCCACGTACTGCAACCCGGCCTGGACGTTGACGGTGGTGTCCGGGAAGGTGAAGTTCAGGTAGGCGTGCTTCACCTCGATGTTGCCCTTTCCGTCGGTGCCCCAGTCAGCGGTGCTGCCCTCGCCCCACACGTTGTCGATTTCCAGCCCCAGAACCGCCTTGAGGTTCTCGTTGGCGACGAAATCGAAGTAGGTGCGCAAGCGCTGGCTGGTCGAGTAGTTGTCCCCGTCCCCGACGTCCGAGTCGAAATCAAGCAGATTGGCGCTCCAAATCCCGTAGATGTCGAGATTCCCCCTGACCGAGAGCTGCGCGGAAAACGCGGAGGTAACAATGCCGCAGAGAATAAGGGTCATCAGGACTGCAACAGAACGTGGTCTCATGTTGTTCTCCTTGCATGAAATGAATGTGACGGGACCGCATCCGCGCTTCGACCATGGCGGGACGAAATCTCGGCCCGGGAATCCTGGAGCGGCCCGCCACGTTCAGGGCTGCACCTTCTCCAGGGTGAAGGTGAAACTCCCGCCGCAGGAGAAGAAATCGTTGGACCATCTCCAGACCGACTTTCCGGTGCCCGTCGTCTCCGTCACAAATTCGAGGTCCACGGTTTCCATCACATACCCGCCGGTGTCGATGTACGAGCCGACCAGATGGACGAACTGCGGGCGGCCGGGGTTGACGACCCCCCTGTACGGGCGCTTGACGCTGTTCTCCATGCCCACGAACTCTTCTCCCTTCTGGATGAATGTCAGCATGTACTCACCGGGCACGCCCTTGCCCAGATTCTTGCACTCGTTGACGGACTGCGTGATCGTCCCGCGCCACTGTCCGGTGTAGTCGATGGCGTGTGAAAGGCCTGGGCTCATGAACACTACACCCAGCAAGGCCACGAGTAAACTGAATCGTTTCATGATTGACGTCCTCAGGTTAACTTTTTCGGCCGCCCCGCCTGCACGGGGCGTTTGCCACGCATCGTGGGACTTCCGTTCCCGGCCTTCACTGCCCCGCAACCTCCGGCGTTCGCACGGGAGGCCGCCGCACTTTCACGAAGAAGGCGATCGTGCACACGATCGTCACGGCTATGCCGATGACGGTCGCGACGTTGATCGAGAGGTTGAAGCCGATGGGAGAGTTGGCGATGAAGCTGACCACCACCGCTGTCATGAACACCGCCGGGACCGTGGCGATCCAGTGCGCTTTTCCGATCCTGGCCAGGTACGCGGCGGCGGTCCAGAGCACGACGGCGGCCAGGGTCTGGTTCGCCCAGCCGAAATACCGCCAGATCAGGCCGAAGTCGGACAGGGAGATGAGAAACCCGATGGCGAAAAGGGGCACGGCGATGACAAGCCGCTTCCCCTGCTCCCGCTGGGAGAAATCGAGCATGTCGGCGACGATGAGGCGGGCGCTGCGGAACGCCGTGTCGCCGGAGGTGATGGGCAGCACGACCACGCCGATGATGGCGAATATCCCGCCGACCTGCCCCAGCAGGGCGATGGAGACCTCGTTGACCACAAGCCCTGGTCCGCCTTTGGCCAGCACGGCGTTCAGGGCCTCGGGGGTGTGGAAGAAGGAGATGGCCAGGGTGGCCCAGATCAGCGCGATGACGCCCTCGGCGATCATCGACCCATAGAAGACGCCGCGCCCGTATTTCTCGCTCGACAGGCAGCGCGCCATCATCGGCGACTGGGTGGCGTGGAACCCGCTGACCGCGCCGCAGGCGATGGTGATGAACATCAGCGGCCACATGGGCAGGCCCTCGGGGTTGATGTTCTCGAAGGTCTTCTGGGGGAAGAGTTCGTAGCCTTTGACGATGAGCATGGTGATCGTCCCCAGGGCCATGAAGATGAGGACGGCCCCGAAAACCGGGTAGATGCGGCCGATGATCTTGTCGATGGGCAGGATCGTGGCCAGGAAATAGTAGGCGATGATGGCGCCGATGAGCACGTTGCGGTCGATGCCGGTCAGGCTCTGCAGCAGCTCGGCGGGCCCGAGGAAGAAGACCACGCCGACGAGGATCAGGAGGACGATGGAGAAGACGCGCATGAGCTGCTTGAAGGCGTTGCCGAGGTTCTGGCCGACGATGTCCGGCACGCCGCGGCCCTCGTAGCGCACGGACAGCATGCCGGAGAAGTAGTCGTGCACCGCCCCTCCGAAGATGCACCCGAAGACGATCCAGATCAGGGCGACGGGACCGTACAGGGCTCCGAGGATGGGACCGTAGATGGGCCCCAGCCCCGCGATGTTCAGAAGCTGGATGAGGAAGATCTTCCACGTCGGCATGACCATGTAGTCCACGCCGTCCGCCATGGTCACGGCCGGCGTCGGCCTGGACGGGTCGACGCCGAAGGCCCGGTCGACGATCGCGCCGTAGACGAAATATCCGAGCAGCAAGAACCCCACGCTGGCGAAGAAGAGTATCATGATGCCATCCTTCCTGGTTTGATTGAAACTAAACCCGCCCGTTCAGCGCCGATCTCCACCCGCGCCCCGCTGCGGACAGCTGCGCGTCTGGCCGGCGCCGCGCGGGCATCGTCCCGCCACCATCTCAATAACCCGGCGGGGGGCCGCTGACCATGTAGACGACGCTGCCGCTCTGGTACCCACGGTTGTACCAGGTCGTCCCGCACTGGTAGTAGCCGACGCCGTTGACGATGATTTCGGTTCCTGCGCAGGGCAGTGCCGTGACGTAGGTCACGTTGGTCACGTGCGTGACGTCGGGCTGCGACGCCGCGCCGGCGATGACCCCGACGGTGGCGCCGACGGCCGCGCCGACGACAAAGGCCTCGAACTCGTCGTCATCGCCATCCCAACCATCCCAATCGTCGTCATGATCCCAGTCGTCGAACTCATCCTCGGCAAAGTCCTGGCGGTCCTCGCGGGCGTCATCCATATGCGCCTGCCAGTCCTCACGGGATTCGTCGCGGTTCTCCAGCCGCTCCTCCTGCCCCTGCTGGCGGTCGTCGCGGGTTGCGTCGCGATTCTCGCCCCGCTGGGCCTGACGTTCCGAGGACGTTTCCTGGCGTTGCCCCTGACGTTGCGAAGACGTTTCCTGACGCTGCCCCTGACGATCCGCAGACGTTTCCTGGCGTTGCCCCTGGCGATCCGTGCGCTGGCCCTGCCGTTCCGTGGAAGTCTGCTGCCGCGTCCCCTGGCGCTGGGCCACGTTGTCCTGGCGGCTGGCCTGGGGCTGGCGCTGCACGGCCCCGGACTGGCGTGCATCGGGGCGAGCCGGGCGCTGCACGGCTCCGGACTGACGGGTCTCGGGCCGCGCCGCACGCTGCGCCGATCCCGACTGGCGGGTCTCGGGCCGCGCCGCACGCTGCGCCGTTCCGGACTGGCGGGTCGAAGGACGGGCCGCGCTTCTCGACCCCGAGGACATTCCTCCCCCCCTGGCCGGGCTTGAGCGATTGAAGCTGCTTCCTCCGCTTCGCCCGCCTCCTCCGCCGCGGCCGCCCCCCCGGGCCTCGACCAAGCCCGCCATTGCTGTCGAAAGAATGAACACCAGCGCCACGATGATGGTTGCCGTCCGATTCACGCGCGTCATTGTGCACCCCCTTCCTGCATGGGCAGGGCCCCCTTCTTTCTGGCGGGAACCAGGAGCGGGATCTTTTCGGCGCCCGGCGGAGGCGTGAAGGAAAAGCTCGCTTCCGTGACCGCGGGTGAAAAATTCCAATCGGACAGCTCGGCCCAGAACTGCGGCTGGCCAGGTTCGTTCTTGTAGGTGATGACGACCCTTCTCGGCAGGGGCTGTTCGCCCCGGGAGACCCAGACCTGCAGATCGACGTTGTCGGAACGGACCGCCAGATGATCCGTGGGAACGTCGAAGAGATAGTTCTCCTCGACGAAACTGACCGAGGTGAGCAACCTCTCCAGGCTGTCCCGAAACCCGGTGTGGAACATCCTGGCCAGGGGCATTGTCAGGCGGAGGTCCCGGACCATGTACACGAGCATCTCGTCGATGGTGGCGTTCCTGTCCTGTTGGGCAAAGACGTTGTCGTCGGCCTTGAAGGCGGTCAGGACCTTGCCGTCGAAAAGGATCAGCCCCCGGTCGCCGTCGCTGCGCTCGGCCTCGACCCGGATGTGGTCGGGACGCCGGAGCGTGATTCTGCGCTTTTCACCGAATTCGATCCGCTGGCCGTCCTCCTGGATCGCGTCGTACCCGCTGCGGACGGTCACGCCGAAGGTCTTCGCGCCGGCGATGAACCCGGCCATGTCCAGCAGCCGCGTGCGCGCTTCCTGGTCCCCGGCGGTCGATTCCTCC
>JANJWV010000092.1 GCA_024709365.1 Desulfomicrobium sp.
AGTGCTGGGCGTCGGCCGCAGCGCCTCGGCGGATGAGATCAAGAGCGCCTATCGCAAGCTCGCCCTGAAGTACCACCCCGACCGCAACCCGGACAATCCGGAGGCCGAGGACATGTTCAAGGAGGCGGCCGAGGCCTACGAGGTCCTGAGCGACGCGTCCAAGCGCGCCCAGTACGACAGGTTCGGCCATGCCGGCGTCAACGGCCAGGGCTTCGGGGATCATTTCCACTCCTCCGAGGACGTGTTCAGCGCCTTCGGCGACATCTTCGGGGATTTCTTCGGCTTCGGCGCGGCCGCGGGCGGCCGGCGCCGCCCACGGGCCGGCGCGGATCTGCGCTACAACCTGAACGTGTCCTTCCGCGACGCGGCCAAGGGAACCGAGGTCGAGCTCAACATCCCCAAGAAGGAGACCTGCTCCGACTGCGGCGGGTCCGGCTCCACTCCGGGCCACACTCCCGAGACCTGTCAGCACTGCCGCGGGCAGGGTCAGGTCACCCAGAGCCAGGGATTTTTCCGCATCTCCGTGCCGTGTCCGGTCTGCCGGGGCGAGGGCAAGGTCATCACCCACCCGTGCGCCAAGTGCCGCGGCCAGGGCGTGACGCAGATCAACAAGAACCTCAAGGTGCGCATTCCGGGCGGCGTGGATAACGGCAGCCGTCTGCGCCTGCGCGGCGAGGGCGAACCCGGCGATTTCGGCGGGCCCCACGGCGACCTGTACGTGGTCATCTACGTCGAGGACGACAAGATCTTCACCCGCCGCGGCCAGGATCTGGTCATCGTGGCGGAGATCTCCATCGTGCAGGCCATTCTCGGCGCCAAGATCGAGGTCCCGACCCTCGACGAGCCCGTGAGTCTGGAAATCCCCAAGGGCACCCAGTCCGGCAAGATCCTGCGCATCAAGGGCCTCGGCCTGCCGCATCTGGGCAGCACCCAGAAGGGCGACCTGCTGGTGGAGGTTTCGGTGCGCATCCCGACCAACGTGACCAAGAAGCAGGAGGAGCTGTTGCGCGAGTTCGAGAAACTCGAGGACAACCGCCCGCTGAACAAGGTCAAGGATTTCTTCAAGAAGGCAATGGGCGACTAGTCCCGGCTGCGGACGGCAACGGCCGGAACCTGTTTCCGGCCTTTTTCATTTCAGGAGGGCGCGTGGAGCAGAAACTGACGCATATCGACGAGGCCGGGAACGTGGTCATGGTGGACGTCGGCGGCAAGGCCGACACAAAAAGGCGCGCCGTGGTCCGCTGCCGCGTGCTGCTGAACGCGCACACCTTCGACCTGCTGACCAAAAACGCCCTGCCCAAGGGCGATGTGCTGACCACGGCCAAGGTGGCCGGCATCATGGCGGCCAAGCGCACCTGGGAGCTCATCCCCATGTGCCACCCCATCCTTCTCTCCAAGGCCGACGTGCGCCTGACCCCGGTTCCGGCCGACCTGTCCATCGAGATCGAGGCCGAGGCCCGCACCACCGGGCCCACGGGCGTCGAGATGGAGGCCCTCATGGCGGCCCAGGTGGCGGCCATGACCATCTACGACATGTGCAAGGCCGTGCAGCGCGACATCCGCATCACGGACTGTCGCCTGACGCACAAGAGCGGCGGGAAGAGCGGCGAGTTCAACGCCGAGTGACGGCAATCACGATTTTCGGTTTTCACGGCGCGCCCCGGATCTTCCCCGGCGCGCCTTTTTTCGCGGCCCAGGCACCCTGTGGCGGCGTTCGCCACGCAACCCATTGAAACTGCAGACAAGGATATATTCGTGACCACAGAGACCATCATCAAGGACACTTCGGCCAATCCCGCGCCCCTGGGCCTCATCGGCTTCGGGCTGACCACCATCCTGCTGAACATCCACAACGCCGGGTTCTACCCGGTCAACTCCATGATCATGGGCATGGGCATTTTCGTCGGCGGCATCGCCCAGATCTTCGCCGGCCTGCTCGAATCCAAGAAGAACAACACGTTCGGCCTGACGGCCTTCACGGCCTACGGCTCCTTCTGGCTGTCCCTGGTGGCCATCTGGATCCTGCCCGCCCTGGGCCTGGCCGAGAAGAGCGACGAGACGGCCATGGGCATCTACCTGGCCATCTGGGGCCTCTTCACCTTCTGCATGTTCCTCGGCACCTTCCGCCTGAGCCGGGCCCTGCAGGTCGTCTTCGGCACACTGGTCGCCCTGTTCTGGCTCCTGGCCATCGGCGACCTGACCCACATCGCCGCCTACAAGACCACGGCCGGCTACGTCGGCATCCTGTGCGGCTTCTCGGCCTTCTACACGGCCATCGCCCAGGTCCTGAACGAGGTCTACGGCCGCACCGTACTGCCTCTGGGCCCGGTGGCGAAGAAGTAACTTGGGGACGCCATGGCGCCAGGAAAGGCCGATCACGTTGTGGTCGGCCTTTTTTTCGGCGCTTGGTCGGAAAAAAAGAAAAGCCCCCGTCCGGAGACGAGGGCCTTTGGAAGGACAGATTGGCGGTTGCGCTACCAGATGCGGCGCACCTTGACCCCTTTGTCGGCCATGTAGTTCTTGAGGTCCGTCACCGTGTACTCGCCGTAGTGCACGATGGAGGCGATGAGGGCGGCCGAGGCGCGGCCTTCGGTCACGGCGTCGACCATGTGCTGCGGGTTGCCGGCGCCGCCCGAGGCGATGACCGGGATGCGCACGCTGTCCGCGATGAGGCGGGTCAGGGTCAGCTCGTAGCCGTCCTTGGTGCCGTCGGCGTCGATGGAGTTGACGCACAGCTCGCCCGCGCCCAGACGCTCGACCTCCCTGGCCCACCACAGGGCGTCGATGCCCATGTGCTTGCGGCCGCCGTGGATGACGATCTCGTAGCCCGAGGGGATGGCTTCGCTCGCGGGCACGCGCAGCACATCCATGCCGACGACGATGCACTGGGAGCCGAAGGCCTCGGCCCCTTCGGTGATGATGTGCGGCGTCTTCACCGCGGCCGAGTTGACGGAGATCTTCTCGGCCCCGGCCAGGAGCACGTCGCGCATGTCGGCCACGGTGGAGATGCCGCCGCCCACGGAGAAGGGGATGAAAATCTGGGAAGCCACGGCCTCCACGACCTTGAGCATGATGCCCCGGCCTTCGTGGGAGGCCGTGATGTCGTAGAAGACGATCTCGTCGGCCCCTTCCTCGTAGTAGCGCTTGGCCGTCTCGACGGGGTCGCCGATGTCCACGTTGCCTTCGAACTTGACGCCCTTGGTCAGCTTGCCGTTCCTGACGTCCAGGCAGGGGATGATCCGTTTACTGAGCATTGGCCGCCTCCCTGCAGTACGCGTAGAAGTTGGAGAGCATCTTCAGGCCCGGACGGCCGCTCTTCTCCGGGTGGAACTGGGCCGACCACAGACCGTCCCGGCCGTGCACGGAACAGAACTCCCGGCCGTAGTAGGTCGTGCCGATGACGTATTCGGGAGCGGGGTTCGGGTAGTAGCTGTGTACGAAATAGAATTCGCTCTCGGTGGAGATGCCGTCGAAGAGCGGGCATTCCTTCCTGAGGGTCACGGTGTTCCAGCCCATGTGCGGGATGTTGATGGGCGAACCGTCCTCCTCGGTCAGGTCCGGGGTGAAGATGTCGCAGCGTCCCGGGATGAGGCCCAGCGTCGTCGTGTCGTTTTCGGGGCTGTATTCGAGCAGGATCTGGCAGCCCAGGCAGATGCCCAGCAGCGGCTTGCCGGCGGCGATCTCATGGGCCATGATTTCTTTCAGCCCCGACCGGCCGAGGTAGGCCATGGCCGAGCCGGCCGCGCCCACGCCGGGGAAAATGAGGCCTTCGCAGCCCGCGATGACCTGGGCGTCGGCCGTGATGGTGCAGGGGATGGAGAGGTAGTCCAGGGCGCGCTTGACGCTGGTCAGGTTGCCGGCCTTGTAGTCAAGGATGGCGAGCATAGGGTGCTCCTCGTGGAAGTGGTGAACAGGAAGGCGGCACTGTAGCCGAGGCGTGCGCAAAAACCAAGGCCTGAATGTTCCTCTGGCCGGAACGCCGGAGCGGCAGTCGGCCGGGAATCCGTCCCGCCTCGGGGCCCGCGTCTTGCCCCGAGGTTCCTTTCAAGCTAGGGGCGGTGGGAGAAGACTCGAAAGGGAGGCATTATGATCATCATCACCGGCGGCGCCGGCTTCATCGGCAGCGCCATGGCCTGGGAACTGAACCGGCAGGGCGTCCGCGACATCCTCGTGGTCGACAACCTCGGCTCCACCAACAAGTGGCGCAACCTCGTGGGCCTCAAGTACCACCGCTACATCCACAAGGACGAGTTCCTCGGGCTGACCAAGACCCGGTACATGGAGGGACGCATCGAGGCCGTCATCCACATGGGCGCCTGTTCGGCCACCACCGAGGCCGACTGCGACTACCTCGTGCACAACAACCTCGAATACTCCAAGACCCTGTGCCGTTTCGCCCTGGAACGCGACGCGCGCTTCATCTACGCCAGTTCCGCCGCGACCTACGGCGACGGCAGCCGCGGCTTCGACGACTCGGACGAGGCCATGGAGGCCCTGCAGCCGCTCAACATGTACGGCTACTCCAAGCATCTCTTCGACCTCTGGCTCAAGGGCGACGGGCTTCTGGAAAAGGTGGCGGGCCTCAAGTTCTTCAACGTCTTCGGCCCCAACGAGTACCACAAGGACGACATGCGCTCCGTGGTCTGCAAGGCCTTCACCCAGATCCGCCAGACCGGGAAGCTGAAGCTCTTCAAGTCCTACCGCCAGGAATACGCCCATGGCGAGCAGCGCCGCGACTTCGTCTACATCAAGGACTGCGTGCGGGTCATCGACTGGCTGCTCAAGAACCGCGGCGTCGGCGGCGTCTTCAACGTCGGCACGGGCCAGGCCCGGACCTGGAACGATCTGGCCCGGAGCGTGTTCGCGGCCATGGGCCGGGAGACTCAGGTCGAGTACGTCGACATGCCCGACGCACTGAGGGGCAAGTATCAGTACTACACCTGCGCCGACCTGAAGAAGCTGGCCGGCCGCGGCTGCGACGTCGACTTCCGCCCCCTTGAGGACGGCATAGCCGACTATGTGCAGAACTACCTGATGCACGGCTACGCCCATATGACGTCGCGTTACTGACGGTCGGCGCGCGGGACGAAAAAGGCGGCCCGGGGAAACCCGGCCGCCTTTTTCAATTGCGGCGCGCTTCGAGCATGATGGAGACGATTCTCGGGTCGAGACAGGAGCGCATGAACGCGTTCATGCCCGTCTCGTCACCCGAGGGATAGAAGGCGAGCATCAGCTCGTTGAATTCCAGGCGGCGGCTGGCCGGCAGGTTGATGGCCGGATAGCCGTTGGCCAGGAGATGCCCGTTCATGAGGAATCTTCCCATGCGCTTGTTGACGTCATAGAAAAATTGGCAGCGGGCCATGGTCAGGAAGATGTGGATCGCCTGGTCGTAGATGTCGGGCATGCTGGCCGCGGTCAGCAGCATGTCCTCAAAGAGGCGCGGGAGTTCATCGGAAGGCGGCGGCGTGTACTCTGTTCCTGCGATCAGCACGCCGCCCGAGCGGAACCGTCCCCATTCCAGGGCGTCCTCGCGCGCAGCCAGGGCGTGAAGGGCGCAGGCCTTGTCCCGGGAGAGCTCGAATTCCCCCGCCTCGACCCATTCGAAGAGCCGTGCCCAGGCTTCGCGCTGGTTGAGGGCTATCCTCTGGTCCGAAAGTCTGTGCCCCCCGACGGTGACTCCTTGCAGGAGTGTCTGGATTTCCGGCAGCGTGAACGGAATGCCCTCCAGGTTCACGGCGTCGCAGACAAATTCGGCAAGCTGGCGCTTGGCCAGCATGAGGGCTTTGGACCGGTCGGGCGTCATGCCCCAGTGCGTGTCCGTCATCAGGCGGCTCCTTGGTTGCCGGGTAGCGGCTGTTCCGGCTGGCATACCTTCAGTTCCCCGCCCTTCGCAAGGCTCGGTTCACAGCTCCAGAAACGGCCCCGTGACCGAGCCGGGGTTTTGCTTCAGTTCCTCGGGCGTGCCCTGGGCCACGACCAGGCCGCCGTTCTCGCCGCCGCCGGGGCCCAGGTCGATGACGTGGTCCGAGGCGGCCACCACGTCCAGGTTGTGCTCGATGACGATGACCGCGGCGCCCTTGTCCACCAGGGTGTGCAGCACCGAGATGAGCTTGCCGACCTCGTGCATGTGCAGGCCCGTGGTCGGTTCGTCCAGGATGTAGAGGGTGCCGGGGAGGCTGCGCTTGCCCAACTCGCGCGAGATCTTGATGCGCTGGGCCTCGCCTCCGGACAGGGTCGTGGCCGGCTGGCCCAGGCGGATGTACTCAAGGCCCACCTCCTCCAGGACCCCGAGCTTGCGCTCCAGGGCCGGGTGGTTGGCGAAGAACTGACGGGCCTGGCGGACCGTCATGTCGAGGACGTCGGCGATGGACTTGTCGCGGTACAGGATGTCCAGGGTCTCGCGGTTGTAGCGCTTGCCGCCGCAGACCTCGCAGGTCACGAACACGTCGGGCAGGAAGTGCATCTCGACCCGGATCTGGCCGTCGCCCTGGCAGGCCTCGCAACGGCCGCCGCGCACGTTGAAGCTGAAGCGCCCGACGTTGTAGCCGCGCTTGCGGGCGTCCTTGCTGCCGGCGAAGATGCCCCGGATCTCGTCGAAGACCTTGGTGTAGGTGGCGGGGTTGGAGCGGGGCGTGCGGCCGATGGGGCTCTGGTCGATGGAGATGATCTTCTCCAGGGCCTCGGCGCCGTCGATGCCGGCGATGGTCCCCGGCGCCTCGACCTTGAGGCCCTGGGCCAGGGCCAGGTGCTTGTACAGGGAGTCCACCACCAGAGAACTCTTGCCCGAGCCCGAGACCCCGGTGATGCAGACCAGGGCGTCCAGGGGAAAGCGGACGTCGATGCCGCGCAGGTTGTTGGTCGTCACCCCGCGCAGGGTCACGGCCCGGCCCGATTTTCTGCGCGCCGGCGGCCGGGCGATGCGCAGGTCGCCGCGCAGGTATTTGCCCGTCAGGCTCTGGGACTCGTTCACCAGTTGCTCGGGCGTCCCGGCGAAGACCAGGTCCCCGCCCAGGAAGCCCGAGCCGGGGCCGAGCTCCAGCACGTGGTCGGCCGAGCGGATGGTGGGCTCGTCGTGCTCGACTACCAGCACCGTGTTGCCTCGGCTCTGGAGCTGGCGCAGGGTGCTGATGAGGCGCACGTTGTCGCGCGGGTGCAGGCCGATGCTCGGCTCGTCCAGGACGTAGGTCACGCCGACCAGGCCCGAGCCCAACTGCCCGGCCAGGCGGATGCGCTGGGCCTCGCCGCCGGACAGGGTGGTCATGTTGCGGGCCAGACAGATGTAGTCCAGGCCCACGTTGGCCAGGAATTCCATGCGATGGCGCAGCTCTTTCAGGAGCGGCGTGCTGATCTCGGCGTTCACGCCGGCGAAGTCCAAACCCTGCAGCCACTTCAGGGCGCGGGCGATGGGCAGGGCGCAGAAGTCGAAGATGCTCAGCCCCTCCACGCGCACGGACAGGGCTTCGGGCCGCAGGCGGGCGCCCCTGCATTCGGGGCAGTCCATGGTCTGGCGGTAGCGGGCCAGTTCGTCGCGCCAGATGTGCCCGAGTCCCTGTCCCTGTTCGAGGAAATGGATGACGCCCGGCCAGTCGCCGTCGCCGTGGAACAGGGCGTGCCGGGCCTCGGACGTGAACTCCCGCAGGGGCGTGTCCAGGGTGAAGCCCTGCCGCAGGCCCAGGGCCTTCAGGTCGGCCGCGAAGCGGTCGAAGGCGCGGCCCTTCCAGGGCAGGATGGCTCCCTGGCGCAGGGACAGGCCGCCGTTGGGCGCCAGCAGCATCGGCTCGTAGTATTCCACCGCTCCCAGACCCGAACAGTGCGGGCAGGCTCCCTGAGGGCTGTTGAAGGAGAAGAGCTGGGGACTGGGCTTGGGCAGGCTCAGGCTGCAACGCGGGCAGACCGCGTCGGTGGAGAAGAAGATGTCCTCGCCGCCGATGACGGACACGACGATGCGTCCCTCACCCGACGTGAGGCCCAGCTCCACCGAGTCGGCCAGGCGCTTGCGCATGTCGGCTTTGAGCACCAGGCGGTCCACCACCAGGTCGATGGTGTGTTTGTGCGTCTTGGGCAGCTCGGGCATGGGGTCCAGGGGCAGTACCTCGCCGTTGACGCGCACGCGCACGAAGCCCTGGGACTTGAGCTTCTTGAAGAGTTCGGCGTGGGTGCCCTTCTTGTGCTCCTCCAGGGGGGCCAGGAGCATGAACTTGGTGCCCTCGGGCAGGCCCATGATGCGGTCCATGATCTGGTCGCCGGTCTGGGCCTGGATGGGCACGCCGCACTCGGGGCAGCAGGGCGTGCCCAGGCGCGCGTAGAAGACGCGCAGAAAGTCGTAGACCTCCGTGACCGTGCCCACGGTGGAGCGCGGGTTCTTGGAGATGGTCTGCTGCTCCAGGGAGATGGCCGGGGTCAGGCCCTCGATGAGGTCGATGGCAGGCTTGTCCATCTGCGGCAGGAACTGGCGCGCGTAGGCCGACAGGGACTCGACGTAGCGGCGCTGGCCTTCGGCGTAGACGATGTCGAAGGCCAGGGTGGACTTGCCTGACCCCGAAGGGCCGCAGACCACCACCAGCTTGTCGCGGGGTGTGTCCAGGGTCAGGTTCTTGAGGTTGTGCTCGCGCGCGCCTTCTATATGTATGACTTTGGTATCCATGACGCCCTGTTACTGTTGCGGGGAAATGCAGGTTTAGACTTGCGGGATGCTACCTATAACCATATGAAAAACCCTGGCAAGTGGGACCTTAGGAAATGAACGTGACGCCATCCCGGAGACGACCATGAAAGTATCCCTCGGGGCCAAGACCCTGGCCCAGCCGACGCCCTTGTGGATCATCGGCTCCTATGATGAAAGCGGCAAGCCCAACGCCATGGCCGCGGCCTGGGGCGGGATCTGCTGTTCCAAGCCGCCGTGCGTGGCCGTTTCCCTGCGCGAGGAGCGGCACAGCTTTTCGGCCATCACCGCCCGCAAGGCCTTCACCGTGAGCGTCCCCTCGGTACGTTTCGCCGCCCAGGCCGACTTTTTCGGCATCGCCTCGGGCCGCGACACCGACAAGTTCGCCGCCGCGGGCCTGACCCCGGTGCGCTCGAAGCTCGTCGACGCCCCGTACGTCGGGGAGTTCCCCCTGGTGCTGGAGTGCGCACTGTTGCGGACCGTGCCGCTGGGCATGCATGTGCAGTTCATTGGAGAGATCGTAGATGTCAAGGCTGACGAGGATGTCCTGGATGCGAAGGGATATCCGGACGCGGCCAAGGTGCAGCCCCTCATCTTCACCCCCGTTTCCAGGGCCTATCACGCCGTGGGTGAGTATGTCGGGCAGGCTTTCGAAATGGGCCAGCTTTTCTGCAAGAAAGACTAGTCCGGACCTCAACCTCACGGAATAAGGTCATGACCGAGCACTACGCCGATTTCTTCTGTTCACGCGACGTCGTCCTGTCCCTCGTCAAGGCGGGCGTCCCGGCCAACTCCAAGTGGGGGGCCCTCATCCTCTACATGCGCTCCATCACGGAATACGACTACCTTTCCGCGGAGCAGAAGCAGCAGATGCAGGACCTGGTCATGCAGGTCATCCGGGAGCGGGACTACTCGGAAACACGCTTCAAGGAGTTCGTGCGACGGCAGGAGCAGATCCTCTACAAGCCCTGGAACAAGAAGCTCGAAGAAGCCTTCCGCGAGACAGTGGGCCTCATCGAGCACATCCGCTCCCAGAACATCCAGCGGGCCAAGGAAGTCAAGGACCTGCGCGAGACGACCATCAATACGGTGCGCGACCAGAACGCCCTGGAGGACATCGTCGTCGAGATCAGGGCGGCCTTCGAGAAGGTCATCTGGCAACTGGAGGCGGACGCCCGCGACCTCGTCGAGATGAGTTACACCGACCAGCTGACCAAGCTCAACAACCGCCGGGCCTTCGACCGCTACTTCCGGGCCACCCTGACGGAGCACGTGGTCACGGGCAAGCCCATGAGCCTCATGTTCCTGGACATCGATCATTTCAAGGCCTTCAACGACTCCTACGGGCACCGCATCGGCGACCAGGCCCTGGTCACGGTGGCGGGCAAGCTCATGGGCTTTGCCCACAAGTACAGCACCATGCCCAACCGCAGCTTCTTTCCGGCGCGTTTCGGCGGCGAGGAGTTCATCGTCGCCCTGCCGGGCGTGGGCCTGGAGGAGGCGAAGGAGGACGCGGAATCCCTGCGCAACATCATCGAGGAATACAATTTCATCATCCGCGACCACAACGGGCAGGTGCTGCAGAAGGGCATCAAGATCACCGTGTCCGTCGGCGTGGCCACCCTGCGGCCGGAATGGACCGCCAGCCACGGCGAGCGGCTCCTCGACGAGGCCGACCGTGCCATGTACCGGGCCAAGAACCAGGGCCGCAACCAGGTCTGCGTCATGGACGAGTGCTGAGAGGCCGCTTCGGGACACGATGCACGGAGGGCTCCGCGGGATTTCCGGGAGCCCTTTCGCGTTTCAGGGGCTAGGCCCGGACCGCGTCCAGGAGGACCTCCAGCCTGCGGACGTAGGAGTGCTCCGTCAGGATGTGTTCCTGCCAGGCCCGGCGCAGCTCATCCTTGCGTTTCGGAGCGGCGGCCAGGGCTGCCGGCAGGTCCGCGGCCTGTTCAGGGGTTTCGAAGGTCACGGGACGGGTCAGGTCCGGCGGGAAGATCGAGAGGCCCGGCGTGTCGTCCGTGAGCAGGAAGCCGCCGCAGGCCCAGACGTCGAAATGGCGCTGGGTCAGGCCGCGGGGCAGGAGCAGGCTCGTCAGGTTGAGGGTGAAGGATGCCCGGCGGCAGGCGTCGGACAGACCGGCGTAGTAGTCCACCGGGGGCAGGAGGCGAACCCCGGGCACAAGGCTGCGCCAGGCGTCGTCCCCGATGACGGTCAGCTCCGTCGAGGCGTTCAGGGCGTTCAGGCAGTTCCTGCGCCACGCGGCCGATGCCGTTTCCGCCCCCAGACCCAGGATACGCACGTCGTTGCCGGGCCAGAGGGGGATGTCCGGCAGTCTGTCCCGCCACCAGCCGAAATGGGCCTGGCGGCCAGGCAGATCCCCCGCCTCCCGGATCAGGCTTTCCGGAATCCTGCAGGCGGCGAAGAAGCGGTCGCGGTCCGGGAAGGACGAGCGGCCGACGAAGGTCAGGTCGCGGCCTGACGGACACGCGGCCCCCGGCGCGAAGTATTTCGGGCTCACGGCCAGGGGCAGATGGCGGGCGTCGGCGCCCAAGGAGCGCAGGGGCCCGATGAACCAGTCGTCGGTGACGAAAAGGGGCAGGCGTTTCCAGAGCAGGTTTTTCTGGCCCGTGAGCAGGTGGAAGGGGTTGTCCACGCACCACACGGCCACGGCCACGCCGGCCGCTTCCAGCAGGGACTGGTTTTCGCCCCAGGGGTCCAGGCCGTGGAAGTTGACGCTCAGGAACAGGCCGGGCGCTTCCTCTTCGAGGGCCCGGACCAGGTCGGCGGTCTGTATGGCTGCGGGCAGGCGCCTTGGCCTGAGCCCCAGCGCGATGGCCGCGTCCTCCAGTTCCGGGACGATGAGCCCTTTTTCCGGACAGGGCAGCCAGACGTCGGCCGGCCTGCGGACCTTCGGCGCGGGGTGCAGGGCGGCCAGCAGCGGCGCGTAGACCGAGGGCAGCAGACGGGTGGCCGGCGTGTAGTGCAGGACGCGCATTCCGGGCAGCAGGGCCGGGACGGCTTCCATGGGGACGCGTTCCCATTCCGGCGGAACGCTTCCGGGCCACGATGCGGGCATCCGGCTCTCGAACTCCGGCACGCGGAGCACGAAGACGCGCCGCGCCCCGGACAGCAGGGGCGCGCAGAGATGCGGCTCGGGCCCCGGGCAGAGGACCAGGATGTCCCGCCCGCCGCCCAGCAGACGAAGATATTGCTCTCCAGCGGGGAGCGTTGTAGAAATCCCAAGCTCGTTTTTGAACTTTACACGTATGGGTCTGGCTGGCATGAAGGCGCTCGCTTGGGTGGTCGGGATGCTGCCCCGGTCATGAGAGCATGAAACAATACCGCGATTACTATTTCAAAAAGGCCAAGCAGGACAACTACCCTGCCCGCTCCGTATACAAGCTTCAGGAAATGGACAAGGCGCACAGGCTGTTGCGCCCCGGCCAGAAGGTCCTCGACCTCGGGGCCTGTCCCGGCTCCTGGACCCTGTACGCGGCCGAGCGCGTCGGCGCCGGTGGGCAGGTTCTGGGCATCGACCTGAACATGCCGGACACGGTCTTCCCTGAGCAGGTGACCTTCCTGCAGGAAGACATCTTCGCGCGCACGCCCGTGTTTCTCGGGCACCTGCAAACCCTGGCGCCCTTCGACGTGGTCATGAGCGACATGGCCCCGAAGACCACGGGATCGAAATTCACGGACCAGGCCCGCTCCATCCAGCTCGTGGAGGCGGCCTTCGGCGTGGCCGAGGAGTGGCTCGCCGCCGGCGGGACGTTCATCGCCAAGGTCTTCGAGGGGCCCGACGTGCACCCCTTCGTGCAGTCCCTGCGCGGCCGCTTCGCCAAGGTCAGCATGTTCAAGCCCAAGAGCAGCCGGTCCGAGAGCAAGGAAATCTTCATCCTGGGCCTGGGGTTCGTCCCGGCCGGGCGCGAAGAACATCGCGAATAACGAATTTTTTTGGAGGAAAACATGGCAGGACATAGTAAATGGAAGAACATCCAGCACCGCAAGGGCCGCCAGGATCTCAAGCGCGGCAAGATGTTCACCAAGGTGACCAAGGAAATCATCCTCGCGGCCAAGGGCGGCGGAGACCCGGACATGAACGCGCGGCTGCGCGCGGCCATCGACGCGGCCAAGGCCGTGAACCTGCCCAAGGACAAGATCGACACGGCCATCAAGAAGGGCACGGGCGAGCTTGCTTCCGAGGCCCTGGAAGAGATCATGTATGAAGGGTACGCCCCCGGCGGCGTGGCCATTCTCATCGAGGCCGTCACGGACAACCGGAACCGCACCGTGGCCGAGGTGCGCCACATCCTGAGCAAGGGCGGCGGCTCCATGGGCGCGGCCGGCTGCGTGGCCTGGATGTTCGACACGAAGGGCGTCTTCGCCTTCGACAAGAAGTATTCCGAGGACCAGCTCCTGGAAGTGGGCCTGGAGGCCGGCGTCGAGGACGTGCTCGATGACGATGATTCCTGGCAGGTGCAGTGCGCGGCCGAGGATTTCCATTCCGCCAAGGCCGCTTTCGAGGCCGCGGGCATCGAGATCATGAGCGCCGGGCTGAACCGCATCCCCCAGAACACCGTGGCCGTCGACGTGGAGACCGGACGCAAGGTCCTGAAGCTCTACGACGCCCTGGACGACAACGACGACGTGCAGAACGTCTACGCCAACTTCGAGCTGCCCGCGGAACTCCTGGCGGAGATGTAAGCCCGGGGCATGGCAGTCGAACGCGTCATCCTGGGAGTGGACCCCGGGTCGCGCTGCATGGGCTACGGCCTGGTGCGGGAGCGGTCCGGGGTTTTGTCCCTGGTCGAGGCGGGGGTTATCCGGCCGGCCGAGGAGGCCATGAGCGCCCGGCTGGGGCTCATGTTCTCGCGCATCGCGGAGCTGCTGCAGCGGCATTCGCCCCAGGCCGTGGCCGTGGAGAACGTTTTTTTCGCCCGCAACTCGGCCTCGGCCCTGAAGCTCGGCCAGGCGCGCGGGGCGGTGCTGGCCGCCTGCGGGGTGCACGGGGCCGAGGTCTTCGGCTACGAGCCGACCCTGGTCAAGAAGTCCCTCGTGGGCGCGGGCCGGGCCGAAAAAGCCCAGGTGTCCTTCATGGTCGGCCAGCTCCTGGGCGTGCGCCCCGATTGGGCCGAAGATGCCGGCGACGCCCTGGCCCTGGCCATCTGCCACTTGAATCACTCCCGTTTCCTGGCCGCTGTGGCGGCTGGTCAAGGCGGGGCAACTCGTCTATAGCCTCTGTCCATGATCGCATATCTCGAAGGAACCGTGCTGCGCCGCGACGCTGAGGCCTGCATCCTGCTGACTTCCGGCGGGGTGGGGTACCAGGTCCACATGACCGTCGGCGGCCTGGCGTCCCTGCCCGGTGCGGGCGACACGGCGCGCCTCTTTGTGCACACCCTGGTGCGCGAGGACGCGCTGGTGCTGTACGGATTCGGGACCTGGGAGGAGCGGGAGGCCTTCGAGACCCTGCTGGCCGCGCCCAAGCTCGGACCCAGGACGGCCCTGGCCATGCTCGGCTGCTACGGCCCCTCGGAACTCGCGGCCTGTATCGCCAGGGAGGACGTGGCCGCCCTGACGCGGGTGCCCGGCATCGGGGCCAAGACGGCCAAGCGGCTGCTCCTGGATCTCAAGGACAAGCTCGTGGCCTCGGCCCCGCTCTCGTCCGGCAGGACCGCCCCGGCGGTCACGGCCGAGTCCGACTGCGCCGCTGCCCTGGTTTCCCTGGGCTACGGCCGGCACGAGGTGGACGAGGTGGTCAGGAAGGTGTTCGAGACGGAGCCCGACCTCGACGCGGGCAGCGCCATCCGGCAGGCGCTCAAGATTTTTGCCGCAAGGCAGCATGGCTGACATGGCTCAGAACCCGGGCGAAGAGCACATCCGTCCGCGCACGCTGGACGACTTCATCGGCCAGGAGGACGTCCGCGGCAACCTGAAGATCTACCTTCAGGCGGCCAAGGAACGCGGCCAGCACCTGGACCACTGCCTGCTCTACGGCAACCCGGGCCTGGGCAAGACGACCCTGGCCCAGATCATGGCCAGCGAGCTGGGCGTGAACCTGGTCTCCACCTCAGGCCCGGTGCTGGAGCGCAGCGGCGACCTGGCGGCCATCCTGACGAGCCTGAACCGGCACGACCTGCTCTTCATCGACGAGATCCACCGCATGCCCCCGGTCGTGGAGGAGATCCTGTACCCCGGCATGGAGGATTTCAAGCTCGACCTCATCGTCGGGCAGGGCCCCGGGGCGCGCACGGTCAAGATCGAACTGGAGCCCTTCACCCTGGTCGGGGCCACGACGCGCATCGGCCTATTGACCTCGCCCCTGCGCGACCGCTTCGGGGTCATCTGCCGCCTGGAGTTCTACAACCCGCGGGAGCTGGCGCAGATCGTGACCCGCGCCGCGCGGATCCTGGGCCTTGAGATCAGCCACGAGGGCGCCCTGGAGATCGGGCGGCGTTCCCGCGGCACGCCGCGTATCGCCAACCGGCTGCTGCGGCGCGTGGCCGACTACGCCCAGGTGGCCGGCAGCCCGGTCATCGACGCCGAGGTGGCGGCCAAGGGTCTGGACATCATGGACGTGGACTCCATCGGCCTGGACATGATGGACCGCAAGATCCTGGAGTGCATCATCGACCACTTCGGCGGCGGGCCCGTGGGCGTGAAGACCATCGCCGCGGCCTGCTCCGAGGAGGTCCGCACCATCGAGGACATTTACGAGCCCTACCTCATCCAGTGCGGGTTCCTGAAGCGCACCCCGCGCGGGCGGGTGGTCACGGCCAAAGCCTATCAGCACATCGACGGCGGCCTGAAGCTGCGCAATGCCTAGCCGGGCCGCGCGGGCGACGGGTCTGTTTCCCGGCGCAACGCCGCGCGTCGTTCACCTTTTCACCAACCAGTTCAGCGAGGAGCCATGAAAGTCATCGACCCCAGTTTCTCCTTCATGCACCTGCCCGACGGCGAGTTCATCCTGCAGCACCTCGAACTGGCCGCCCGCACCTGTTACAAGTCCGAGGACAAGGCCAGCCCCGACTCGGCCCGCAAGCTCCTGTCGCGCATCGTCCGCCTGGGCCACGACAGCGTGCTCGAACACATTTCCGTCACCGTGCGCATCGTCTGCGACCGCGGCGTGACACACGAACTGGTCCGCCACCGCCTGTGTTCCTTCTCTCAGGAGAGCACCCGCTACGCCAACTACGCCCAGGACAAGTTCGGCAGCGAGATCACCGTCATCCGCCCGTTTTTCTGGGCCGAGGACGACGCCCGCTACGGTCTCTGGCTCTCGGCCATGCAGGCCTGCGAGGACGCCTACCTGCGTCTGGTGGAGGCCGGGGCCACGGCCCAAGAGGCCAGGAGCGTCCTGCCCAACAGCCTCAAGACCGAGATCGTGACCACGGCCAACATCCGCGAGTGGCGCCACATCTTCAAGCTGCGCTGCGACAAGGCCGCCCACCCGCAGATGCGCCAGGTCATGCTGCCGATGCTGGCCGCCTTTGCCCAGCGCATCCCTCTGCTCTACGACGACCTCGTCGATCGCTTCGCCGACTCCATCCGCGAGATGGACGGCCAGGGCGCCTCCGCGTCCATCTTCTGATCCTCCCTGCCAGCGCGTTTCCCTCCGGGCATGTTCAAAAAACGTGCCCTTTTTTTGTTTTCGGATGTGAGAAATTGTCCGACAACGCTGTCGTCTCCCCTCCAAACGGCATCACAAGCGATAAAACACCTGTTTTGGCTCTCCGGTGCGGATATTTCCGAGCACTTCTCTCAATTATTTTCTCCTGGGCCATATACGTACATAGTTGTAGAACTAGCCGTGTAAAGCCAAGTCGAAAATTTTATTGTTTTATTTCAAATCGTTATTTCTTTTCGTTTTCCGTTGGCGTGATGTACAAAGAGCTGTTCTCATTACGGGGGGGTGGATCTGAAATTTGAAGAAATTAAACGAAAAATTGAGATAATAAATTTATGTCTGTGGAAAATATTTTTCCTTATGTGTAAAAGTTAGCGTTGACAATCCGGGAGCGTCGGCCAAGCGGGACAATGACGGTTCCGCGTCAGAGCCCCGGAAGTCGAAGAAAAAGCGGAAAACTAGGAATTACAGTATGTTGGCCTGTATAGAAAGAGTTCGCCCGAGTCGCGACAGGCTCCCTTTACCGGAGTTGTCGCTGGCCTGTCGCTTGGCTAAGACCCGTTCCCATGATTGACGCATGGGACCGAATTTCACATTCGCTGGAGAGGACGCTTTCTCCGGGGCACTTTCAGCTCTGGATCAAGCCGTTGCAAGGCTGTCTCGAGAACGACACGCTCGTGCTCCGGGCTCCGAACGACTTTGTCTGCACCTGGGTCAAGGAGCGCATGCTCGGCCGGATCCGGGATGCGGCGGCGGACATGTTGGGATTTGCGCCCCGCGACGACCTGGGTTCCGCCCAGGCCGGCGCTCCCATGCTTCCCGTTGAACCGGCCGCGCCCCAGAGACGCATCGTCACCCAGCAGATGGGGCTGCCCATGGCGCACGCCCTGCCCACCCAGACCGTGCACAACTGGCGACATCAGTTCGATGATTTCATCGTCGGCCCGTGCAACAACCTCGCCTATGTCGCGTCAAAGAGCTTCTGCCAGGACGTCGCCGGCTCGGACCAGCTGTTTCTCTGCTCCGCCCCGGGTCTGGGCAAGACCCACCTCGCCCAGGCCATCGGCAGCGAGATCGCCCGGCAGACCAACCGCCAGCACCTGCGCGTCTGCTACCTGAGCGCCGAGGAGTTCTCCTCCCAACTTGTCATGGCCATCAAGGCCAAGGCCGTCGAGCAGTTCAAGACGCGCTTCCGCTCCGATTTGGACCTTCTCCTGCTCGAAGACGTGCACTTCCTGCAGGGCAAGGAAAAGATGCAGGATGAGCTGCTGAACACGCTGAAATCCTTGCAGAATCAGGGGAGGCGCGTGGTCATGACCAGCACCTTCCTGCCGCGTGAGCTGGCTGACATCGACCCCAACCTGACGTCGCGCTTCGCCCAGGGCTTCATGGCCGTGATCAACAAGCCCGACCACCAGACCCGGCTGTCCATCATCGACGCCAAGGCGCGGGCAGCCCAGGTGAACATGCCCGGGAGCGTCGCCGAGCTTCTGGCCACGCGCATCACCTCCGACGTCCGCCAGCTGGAGAGCTGCCTCAAGAACATCTTTCTCAAGTCCAGGCTCCTGAACATGGACATCTCCATGGACCTGGTCTGGGACATCCTGCAGAACTATGATCTCGGCGGCGGCTCCATCGACCTGGACAAGATCATCAGCTTCGTCTGCCAGGCCTACGGCTTCGGCTTCGACGACCTCTGTTCCAAGAGCCGCAAGCGGGACCGCGTCGTAGCCCGCAACACGGCCTTCTACCTGGCCCGCAAGCACACCGACCTGTCCCTGGTGGACATCGGCCGGCGTTTCAACCGCAAGCATTCCACGGTCATCAAGGGTATCGCCTCCGTGGAGCAGGAAGTGGCCCGCAAGACCTCGCTCGGCAACCAGATCGCCAGGACCATCAACCAACTGCAGGCCTGAACCCGCCCCCTCACGCTTTTGTGCGCAATGCGAAAGGCCCGGACGCTGTCATGCGTCCGGGCCTTTCGCATTGCGTATCGTCGATCCGCGGCTAGGAGCAGACCACCGCGCACTCCATGGCCTTTTCCAGCACCCGGCTGCCGCGGGCCGTGCCCAGGGCCGACTGCAGGGCGTCCAGGACCTGCGGGTCGTAGCTTCCCGCTGAGGCGCGCATGATCTCCAGGGTCTGGTCCGTGCTCATGGCCGGGCGGTAGGATCTGGGGCGGATCATGGCGCAGAAGCTGTTGGCCACGCTCAGGACCCGGGCCTGGAGGCTGATCTCCCCGTCCTGCAGGCCCTTGGGGTAGCCGCTGCCGTCCAGACGCTCGTTCATCTGGTAGATGGCCTCGTAGACGGGCAGCTCGAAGTCGATCTGGCGCAGGATGTCGCCGGCGTGCTCCACGTGCTTCTGGACCATCTGCTTCTCCTCTTCCGTGAGCTGGTCGACCTTGGTCAGGAGCGACTTGTCGACGAAGATCTTGCCGATCTGGGAGAGGTGGGACGCGATCTCCACCGTGGCCTTGTCCTCGGGCGAGAGCTTCAGGGTCTCGGCCAGCAGGGACGCCACGTCGCGCATCAGGATCGAGTGGCCGGCCAGGTACGGGTCCGTGAACTCGATGGCCTTGACCAGCGCTTCCACCGTCTGGGAGATGGCCTGGCGCTTGCGCTCCTCGGCCTTGACCATGCTCGTGATGTCGCGGAACACGGACACGATGCCCGTGGGCGCGCCCGAGTCGTCCTTGAGCATGACCTTGGTGATCTGGAAGTAGTGTTCCTTTGATTTCAGGAAGATGCGTTCGGTGAAGGTCACGGGAAGCGCGGTCCTGAGGGCCTGGTCGTCGGACTGTTCCAGGCGCTTGCCCGTGTCGAAGCCGAACAGCGCGATGTCGTCGAGGCCCAGGACCTCCTCCTCGGGCCGTCCCACGCCTTCGGCCAGGGCCGGGTTGGCGTAGGTGTAGTTGCCGCTCAGGTTCTTCACCGCGATGAAGTCCGGGATGGTCCCGTTGATGGAGTCCAGGAAATTGCGCTGCTGTTCGAGTTCCTGCGCCAGGTGCTTGAATTCCCCGGCGATGCGCTTCTGGTTCTGACCCAGGGTGCGCCACCAGATGGCGCCGAAAAGCAGGCTCAGCACCATGGCGATGAGCCCGGCGATGAGCACGGAGATGCGTGTGTAGTCCTGCAGGCTCTTGGTCGCGTCCTGCACGTCCACTTCCTGCACCATCCACAGGTCGAGGTCGGGAATCTTGACCCCGAGGGAGAAGACGGGGGTCTGCCCGCCCAGACTTTCGCGTTTGGCGAACCCGAGGCTCTGGTCCGACTGCAGTTCGGGCGGGGCGGCAAGGGGCGCCGCGCCCTCGGGCTTCCAGGGCACGATCTCCTGGAAGCCTCCCTCGGTTTGCTGCATGACCCGCGTGCGTTCGCCCTTGGCCGACATGGGCGTGTTGGAAACCAGGGAGGTGACGGTCGTGCCCGCGCTCTTGGTCAGCATGACCACGGCCACGGCCTTTTTCGTCCCGTTGTCCTCAGCCGTGGACAGGATGGGCACGAACATGTCGATGACCATGCCGTTGTCCGTCTGCCGCAGGGGCGAGAAGTGGGGCATGGGATAGGCGAAAGTCTTCTTGATCAGGCCGGACTGGACCGGCGAGAGCGGGACCATGCGGCTGTCCGAGCCGATGTAGGACTGGCCGCTGCGGTGCACGATGCGTCCGGACAGGAACCCGGCGAAGGACGTGAAGTCGGAGAAGGTCTGGTGCATGAGGGGGAACTGGTCCGTGAGCTGGGCCAGGTTGTCGTAGTTCTTGCCCTCGGGAATGATGCCCGTGATCAGGAAGCTCGGGTCCACGTCGATGAGGTCCATGTCCGTGGCGTACAGCCGGAACAGGTCCGAGGAGATGAGCTTGTCGGTCTGCTGCACCAGCCCCGACAGCCAGGTGCCGAAGACCTCCGCGCGGCTGTTGGCCAGGAGCTCCAGGCGTTCCCGGACCTGTTCCTGCAGTTCCCCCTGCTTGACCCTGACGGTCCAGGCCACCCATGCCAGCAGGGCCGTGAGAATCAGCGAGATGATCGCGATCCCCATGACAAGTTCCGACTTGCTCCTGCCCACGGGCGGACTCGTTCTGCCGTTTTCTCGTGTCATATTCCCGTCTCCATTAAGGTTTTGTGTCCAGAGGGATGTGCGACCACCGGTACCGTTCGTTCAAGGAGTAATAGGGCGCGTAATGCCTGTATTTGTCGTGCGGGAAGACCACGCTCGTGACGTTGTCGAGGACGAGGGCGTCACCGTCGACGAAGACCGCCAGAACCGCATGCGCGATGCCCCGGATGCGGTCCTTCAGGATGACGATGCGCAGGTCGTCCGGGGAATAGCCGAGTTCCCGCAGCGCAAAGTACTTGGTGATGGCGAAGTCCTCGCAATCGCCGGAAATCTTGAGAAACTCCTGCGGAGTGGCCCACCAGTCCGAGGTTCCGTAGGCATCCTGGTCCAGGCGGTAGGGCCATTTGTTGAAAAACGTGTTGACCGCCTTCAGCTGCTCCATGGGGGCAAGGCCCCTGGCCTGGGACATGATGCGCTGCCAGCTCGTGGCTCCCGGGGGGCATCCCGCGCCGCTGCAGGAATTCAGCACCCGGACCTGAGCCTCGGCCTTGGACAGGACCCGCTTCCATTTGGGCAGGGCGTCGAAGTTGCCCCTGAAGGCCGCGGTCCGGAAGAGCCGCACGGGCTGGCCCGTGGCCCCCGGACTCTGCTGCCCGGTCGCCGCCCCCGAGGGCTGCGGCTGTCCGGGAGCGCTTCCTGTTGCGGCCCGGGTGCGGCTCTCGACCCGCCAGGGCCTGGTCTCGTCCTGGTCCTTCAGTGGCTGCGACGGCGCGGTTTCAACCGCATCCGCGGGCGGTTGCGGACTGACTGGCTCCGTCTCCGCCACCTCTGCCGGGGCAGGCTCAGACTTCTCGACAACCTCGTCGGGTTGCGCCGGGCCCGGCTTCGGGGCGGCTTCATCCTCCAGCCTGTCCGACGCGTTTTCGTTCCGCGAATCCCCGGCCCGGTCCTGAGCCCCCTGTCCGCTCATCTCGGAGGATGCCGCCGCACCGTTTTCGCGCCCCTTGTCCCCGGTCGAGTCTTCGCTGCGCAGGGAGGAAGAGGTTTCTTCATTCCGGCCGATCGGGTCCGGCTTTGTCTTCTGCTGAGCTTGAGCGTCCCGGTCCTGTTCCGCGCCGGCCTTGATTTCGGGCCCCGGCCCCTGCGCTCCCATGGGCTCCGCACGCTCCGCCAGGAGCAGCCACGGCAGCAGGAGGGCCGCCGCGATCAGCGTCAGGATTGCCCGGGGCCGTCGCGTCAAGACATCACCGCTCCCTCAAGGCGTTCTCCTTGGCCTTGAGAATGGGTTTCAGCAGGTAGTCCAGCACGCTCTTCTTGCCCGTCAGGATGTCCACGCTGGCCGTCATGCCGGGGATGATGGGCAGCTTCTCGCCGCGGTAGACGATGGCCGCGGCCTTGGTGCGCAGCTTGACCTTGTAGAAGCTCTCGCCCTTCTGGTTCTCGATGGTGTCCGCGCTGATCTGCTCCACCGATCCTTCCAGGCCACCGTAGATGGAGAAGTCGTAGGCCGTGATCTTGATCATGGCCTTCTGGCCCGGGTGCAGGAAGGCGATGTCCGCAGGCTTGATGTTGGCCTCGACGAGGAGGGTGTCGTCCAGGGGCACGATCTCGAGGATGGGCTCGCCGGGTTTGACCACGCCGCCGATGGTGTTGAGGATGACCTGCTTGACCGTGCCGCGCACGGGGCTGCGCACGTCGGTGCGCATGACGCGGTCCTTGCCGGCCGAGAGGGCGTGCAGCTTGGAGTTCAGCTCCACCTGGTGCTGGTTCATCTCCTGCAGGGCCATGGCCTTGAACTCGGCCATGCGCTGGGCCTCGCGCTGCTTGATCTCCTGGGCCGCCTGCTGGGTCCGCGGGATGGCCACGTTCAGGCTCTGCACGTCGCCGCGCAGGGAGCTGACGGCGCGCTCCAGGGAGAGATAGTCCACCCTCGGGTAGACGTTCTTCTCCATGAGAGGCTTGGCGATGGCCATCTGCTCCTGGGCCAGCTTCAGGTCCTGGGCGGCCTGGTTGCGGCGGATGGTCATCTCCTGGGCTTCCTGGACGCGCTGGGAATACTGGCTGCGCAGGATGGCCATCTCCTGGTTCAGCTGGGCCATGCGGGCCTGGTAGATGGCCAGCTGGTCCCGGACGGCGTTGGGGGCCTTGGCGCTGACCTCTTCGGGGAAGGACGGCTCCGCGCCCGTGGCCTCGGCCTGGAGGCGGGCGATGGCGGCCTTGTGCTCCAGGGCCTGGCTGGCCACGTCCTTCAAGGTGCTCTGGGCCATCTCGTTGCTGATGCGCACCAGGATGTCGTCCTTCTCCACGATCTGGTTCTCGCGGACCAGAATCCCTTCGAGGATGCCGCCTTCGAGGTTCTGGATGACCTGCACCCGCTGGGACGGGATGACCTGGCCCATGCCGCGCGTGACCTCGTCCAAAATGGCGAAGTGGGTCCAGATGAGGAAGGAGGCCAGCAGCAGGCAGATGGTCAGGGACAGGACATAGGCCCAGCCGTGCCCACGGCGGTAGAGGGCGGCGTCGACCTCGCTCATGAAATTGAGGTCGTCTTCGGAATATTTCAGGTTACTCATGTTTGGCTCCATTGCCGCGCTTCTGCAGTTCGGCCAGCACGGCGTTGCGTGGCCCGTCGGCGACGATCTTGCCGTCGTCGAGGGCGATGACGCGGTTGACCAGGGAGAGCAGGCTCGGCCGGTGGGTGATGAGAATCAGGGTCTTGCCCTTCAGGGCCGAGGACAGGCGCAGCTTGAGGATGGCCTCCACGCCCACGTCCATGGAACTGCTCGGCTCGTCCAGGATGACGATGTCCGGGTCCAGGAGCAGCGTGCGGGCGATGGTGATGGCCTGCCGCTGCCCGCCGGACAGAGCCAGACCACGTTCGCCGACCTGCAGGTTGAAGCCGGCCGGGTTGTTCTTCACGAAGTCCGTCACGCCGGCGATGGTCGCGGCCCGCAGCAGGGCCTGGTCGCTGACGTGGGGGGCGCCCAGGGTGATGTTTTCGCGCACCGTGCCGTAGAACAGAAAGTTGTCCTGGGCCATGTAGCCGATCTTGGCCCGCAGTTCGGCCGGGTCCAGCTGCCGGATGTCCATGCCGCCGATTTTCACCGCCCCGCGCTGGGGCATGTAGAGCCCGGTGATGAGCTTGCCCAGCGTCGTCTTGCCCGAGCCCATCTTGCCGATGACGGCCACGTGCTCGCCCTGGGCGATGTGGAAATCCAGATAGGACACGGCGTTGGTCAGCCCGCCGGGGTACTTGAAGCTGACCCCCTCGAAGGTGATCGTGCTGCGCAGGTCCTGGTGCTCCATGCGCTGGGCCTCTTCGGGGCGTTCGCTGGGGATCTGCATGAGCAGGTCCAGGTTCTTGAGGGCCATGCGGCTCTGCTGCAGGCGGGTCAGCATGGCGGCCACGGCACCCAGGGGGCTCATGGCGCGTCCCACGAGGATGGAGCAGGCGATGAGCCCACCGGTGGTCATCTCGCCTTCGGCGATGCGGTACACGCCCCAGATGATGACGCCGCAGTAGACGATCTGCGAGGCGAACTGGGTGAAGCTCATGGAGAAGGTGGCCAGGGCCTTGGAGCGGATGGCCGAGCGCGCGCCCTGTCCCACGATCTTCTCCCAGCGGCCGAGCATGGAGCCTTCGGCGCGGCTGGTCTTGATGGTCTCCATGCCGCTGATGGCCTCGACCAGCAGGGCGTTCTTCTGCGTGGACTCCTTGTAGCCGCCCTCAATGGCGCGCTTGAGGGGCCCCTGCATGACGATGCCGACCAGGATGACGATGGGCGCGATGACGGCCGGGACCACGGCCACGGGGCCGCCGATGTAGCCGATGATTATAATGAATAGGATCAGGAAGGGCAGGTCCACCAGGGCCAGGAGGGTCGTGGAGCTGAAGAACTCGCGCAGGGCGTCGAACTCGCGCATGTTGTTGACCAGGGCGCCCGTGGATTCGGGCTTGTGGTCCAGGCGGATGGAAAGGAGGTGGCTCATGAGCTTGCTGGCCACGAGGATGTCCGAGTTGCGGCCGGCGATGTCCACGAAGTAGCCGCGCAGGTTGCGCAAGGCGAAGTCGAAGAAGAAGGCCAGCCCCACGCCCACGGCCAGGACCCACAGCGTCTCCACGGCGTTGTTGGGCACCACGCGGTCGTACACGTTCATGGTGAAGATGGGCGAGGCGATGGCCAGCAGGTTGATGAAGATGGAGGCCAGGATGACGTGCCGGTAGATGGGCAGGAAGTGGAAAATGGTGCCCCAGAACCATTTCTTGGTGTCGAAGATCTTGAGCCCCTCGGTGCGGCTGTCGAGGCGCCCCTTGGGCCGGGCGAAGACCGCGTGGCCGGAGTAGTTTTGCCGCAGGGTCTCGATGGGCGTGTCGAAGGGCGCGTCGGGGTTCTCGGGCATGATGATGCGCGCGCTCTCCCCGTCCACCGAGGCCAGCACGCAGGCCCCGCCGTCGGACATGAGCAGGATGCAGGGCAGGTTCAGGGCCGAGATCTTCCCGATGTCCGGCTTGTGCGCGATGCGGGCGTCGATGCCCTCGCGCCGAGCGGCCCGGATGCAGGCGTATGGCGTCAGCCCCTCCTGGGTCCGCGGCAGGCCGCTCTCCAGGGCCGTGACGGTCACGGGCTTGCCGTGCAGCCGGGTGACGATGGCCAGGCATTCGACCAGCGGGGGGGTGAAGGCGACCTGGGAGGGCGCGAGTTGCAGGGTGATGGAGGGTCGCGCCGGTTTGGGGGCGACGGTGGGTTTGACCTCCACGGGAGGAACAATCGGGTCGTTCATGCGCTCGCTACCTCTAGGATACAGAATTTGTAGAACATTATGCGCTCCCCCCGGAGCATGCAAGGGAAATCGGGGAGAGGGCACTCACACGAAAGTGTGAGGATTTCTAGGTTATTTTTTCTTGTCAGTACTCTCTTCTGTTAGCACCCGTATTTTGTAATTGCCGAAAATCATGATCAAAAATTGTTTCGGAGTGCGGGCGTCAAATTAGTACTCGGTTAAATTTTTTTCATACTTGACCCTAATCTTTGTCGTCTTCATATAAGTAGCCATAATAAGAAAAATTATTTTTAAATCTATATCACTACCAAGTCCCGATCTGGGCGGAGGATTCCATGGCTGAGACGACGCAGAACACCAAGAAGGTAGTCCAGGCTCCGAAGGCAGGCGAAACCATCGTCATCAAGGCCATGCCCGGACAGGACATCGTGTTGTCTGAAGCCTTCGAGCAGGCCGACCCCGTTCTCGAAGGCTCGACGGTACTCTTCGCCTTCGACAACGGCGGCAAGGTAGTCATTGACTTCGCCGACCTGGGCGAAGTCGAGATCCCGAACATCGTGCTGGCCGACGGCACCGTGCTCGGCATCGACGAATTCCTGGCTTCGGTCGCCGGCCAAAGGGAAGCGGCCTTGGGCGGGGAGGAAGTGGAGCCTGCCGCCGGCCCGGGAGCGGGTGGTGCGGCCAGTGGCGGTGTGGGGGCGTATGAGGATGGCGCGGGCGACACCATCGATGGCGTGAGCAAGTTGGGGGGGTTGGATCCGCGTAATTTTACTTCCGTAATTGTCGAGCCCATCGAAGCTTCTGACGATGACGTTATTCCTGGGGTTCCTGATAATGTCCCCTTCACCTTCGAAAACCCTGTCGTTCTGCTGGATGACGACGCCCTAGACAACGGCAACCCCGGTGGTTTGGGAGACGATGTCGATTCCGCGTTCGCCACCGGAACATTGGGGTTTGGTTATGGCCTCGACGGCGTGGGTTCTGTTCTTTTTTCAACCATCGGGCTTTCCCTACCTTCAGGGTTTTCGGCGTCTGTTTCGGCTGACGGGCTCGAAATGATCATCAGCCAGGGGGATGCCGATGTACTGAGAGTGACCCTGAGCGATTCAACTTCCGGTCAGTACACCGTTGAGCAGTTGGCCGCCATCGATCACCCGACACCTGGGGCGAGCGAGGAGAATCTCCAGTTCATCTTGGGATACCAAGTCACCGATGCGGACGGGGATTCGGCTTTCGGGACACTTTCCATCAATGTCGATGACGATACTCCGGTACTTTTGGGCGAAGGTTCCGAAGTCGAAACTCCGGGCCAGGGAGGGAATGTTTCATATGAGGGCATTCCTGGGCCTGGTGAAGATGGAAATTCATTAGTCAAGGGTTTAGGGGGTGATGCGGGGTTTGGCGAGAATTCCTTGCCCAGAATTGATGATGCGCCATCAACATTTATCGATGTTACTTCTATTTTTCCGGGCGGGATGAACCTTTTTGGTCAGACATACAACGGTTTTTGGATCAATAATAACGGCAATATTACGTTTAATGCGGCGTTGTCTACTTTTACGCCATTTGCGATAACGGGTGACACATCAAATCCCATGATCGCTCCTTTTTTTGCGGATATTGATACTCGTGGGCCTGCTGGAAATGTCTCTCCTGGAGGTAATTCAGCTGGAACCAACCTTGTGTATTACGATTTGGATGCTGACAATGGCGTTATTACTATTACTTGGGACGATACTGGCTACTTCAGTGGACAAACAGATAAGGTCAACGCTTTCCAATTGCGCATTTTTGATCAGGGCGGGGGGAATTTCAGCTTCGAATTTCGTTACGAGAACGTCGACTGGACGACAGGGGGCGCCAGTGGTGGTTCAGGCGGTTTGGGTGGAACCGTTGCCCGTGCTGGCTGGACCGCGGGCGATGGAGTAAATTTTTATGAACTGCCGCAGTCTGGCAACCAGTCCGCGATCCTGGATCTTGAGTCAACCAGCAATCCCTCCACAACGCCGGACGGCAACTGGGTATTCAATGTCGTCAACGGGCAGGTTGTGGTTGGTGGCGGCACCGATATCATTGCCGTCGAGGAAGAGTCGGTCCCGGTTCCCCCCCCAGGCGAGGGAGTCATCGGTACCGACGAAACGGATGATCAATATCTGCACACGCACACAGACACGATTCTGGATAACGCCAACTGGGGCGCAGACGGGTTTGGCGGAGTAACCGGATTTTCTCTCAACGGTCAGACCTTCGCCGCAGGCGAGACGGTATTCTGGGCGCAGGACGGATCGTTCCTCGGAACGACCGCCGACGGTGCCGCGGCGTCTCTGATAGTGAATGCCAACGGAACATATACCATCACCATGCTGGACAACATGCTCCTGGGACAGGACACCCAGGGCGAGCAGATCGATGCTTTGGCCACGGTGTCGGTAACCGGTGTCGATGGCGATGGTGATCCGCTGAACGTGCCGCTGACGATCAGTGTGGTGGATGATGTCCCTACAGTTGATGTGAACCGTGCGCAGCAGGAAGGTGAGGAGGGGCTTGAGGACACCCCGATCCCGACCCTGACGACGCAGGACGCGCAGACGGACGGCGACCCGACCGATTTCGATACGGCCAGCGGCTCGTTCGCGGGTCTTTTCAGTCTGACTTCGGCGATGGGTGCGGACGACGATGGTACGGCTCCTGTTCTGGCGTACAGTTTGTCGATCGGTGCAGGCATGGCGAACACGGGCCTGGCCAGCGAAGGATTGGCGATCACGCTTGCGATGGATGGCGCCGACATTGTCGGCAGCACGTCCAGTGGCCCGATCTTCCGCATCAGCGTGTCGAACGCGCAGGGCAGCGCCGGTGAAGTGACTTTGACGCAGTACGCAGAGATCGATCATGTCGGTGAAGACCTCGACGGCAACAGTGCGAACAACAGCGTGAACCTGCTGGGCCTTGCGGCCGGGAGCATCAAGCTGACGGCGTCCGCGACGATCGTAGATGGTGACGGTGACAGCGCGACTGACAGCGAGACGGTCGAGATAGGCGGTGCGTTCAAGTTCGAGGACGATGTCCCGACGGTGAGCGTGGGCTCAACGACGGTGACGGCTCCGACCCTGACGACACAGGATGCGCAGACTGTCGACGCAGCCACCGACACGGCGGAGTCGACGGCGGACTTCAGCGGCGTTTTCAGCATCAGCGCGTCGAGCTACGGCGCGGACGGTGCGGGTACGATCAGCGACATCGGCTACACGCTCGGCCTGGCCACAGGCGTGGCCGAAGGCACGGCTTCCGGTCTGACCATCGGGGGCGCGGCGATCAACCTTTACGAGATCGGCGGCACGATCGTCGGTTCGACGTCCGCGACGGAACCGGGCTCGGCCACGGATCCGTCAGTGGTCTTCACGATAGCTGTCGACGGGGACGGCGTGGTGACCCTGAGCCAGATGCAGCAGGTGGATCACGGTGCCTCCGGCTCCGCGACGGACACCGTGGTCAGTCTGGCCAGCGGCCTCGT
>JANJWV010000118.1 GCA_024709365.1 Desulfomicrobium sp.
CTGCCGGCGCTCGTGATCCTGTCCTTTGCCGAGAGCTCCTTCTTTCCCGTGCCGCCGGACGTGCTGCTCATCGCCCTGTGCTTCTGCAACCCGCGCCGGTGGTTCAGCCTGGCCGCGTGGTGCACGGTCGCCTCGGTAGTGGGCGGACTTTTGGGCTACTTCATCGGCTGGGGCCTTTGGGAGGCCGTCGGCCTGCCCATCGTGCGCATGTACCACGGCGAGGCCGTGGTCGAGACCGTGAAGGTCTGGTACGAGAACTACGGCTTTTTCGGGGTGCTCGTCGCGGCGGTCACGCCCATCCCCTACAAGGTCTTCACCATCGCCTCGGGCATGATGCGTTTCGACCTGGCGCAGTTCGTCCTGGCCTCCGTCCTGGGGCGGGCCATGCGCTTCTTTCTCGTGGCGGGACTCATCCGCGTGTTCGGAGCACGCGTCAAACCCTTCATGGAACGTCATTTCGAGCTTGCCGCCACGGCTCTCGTGGCCCTGGCCATCCTCGGCTTCGCCGCCATCAAATATCTGTGATCGCGCCGTCCGCAGCGCGGACGGCCCCGTCAATCGTCTTCCAGCGGCCAGATCTTCGTCATGGCCCGCAGGCTCTTGCTCTCCACCCAGTCCGCGGTCGTCGCCGCGTATGCCGCGAAGTGCGGCGTGGCGCGGTGCACGTCGTGAAAGGTCCGGCTGTCGACATACGATTCGTAAAGCGTGAAGCGCGTCGGGTCGGCCGGGTCCTGCAGGATATCGAAGCCCAGGCATCCCTCCTCCAAGGTCAGTGAATTGTTCCCCTGGCGGATGACCGCCTCCCGGAACTGCTCGATGAAATCCCTTCTGACGGTAATGTCGACGATGACGACGAACATGAGCGGCCTCCTGCGGGGTGCGCGGTGAAATTTCGCGGACGCCGACCGGCGCCCATGCGCCGTGCTAGCTGATGTGCGCCGCGGCAGGCAAGGAGGAGCTTTGTCCGTCCAGCTTGCCCGGCATCCGGGGCACCACAGCGGGCGTATCCTTTTTCTGCATTTTTAAAATCAAATTTAGATAGTTGAGTGAATGTGAAGAGTCGCCGGATGTTTCGCCGACAGGATATTCGTTGACAGGAAGGAGGGAGCGGGGTTAGTCGCAATTTTATTAGTTACGTCTAATTTCTGATGGGCCAGGCTAAGCGCGGAATGGTGATGACATGAAGAATTCAGTGATCATGTCATGAATCCTGGTGATCGAGTTTGGTTTAAAATGTTAGAAAGAGCTAATTAAAGGAGGGACTCGATGAATGCGGATGATCGAAGCACCCTGGAGTGCGGCGCAGGCTGCCGGGCATCGGGGAACGTGCGTGATCACGGGTCGGACGGAGCGCCGGCTCCCTGGGGCACATGCCCGTCGGAGACGTGTTCGCCCGAGTGCCCGTCGTTCGACCTCTGCCGCAAGCGCATCCTCATCGTCGGCGGACCGGGACGCATGGAGGACGCCTACAGGCGATTCATCGAGGAGCGCGGAGGGGTCTTCGAATACCATGACGGCCGGCTGCGCGGCGGGACCAAGGGGCTCGAGAACCGCTTCCTGCGCGCCGACGTGGTGCTGTGCCCCGTCAACTGCAACAGCCACGCGGCCTGTCTTCTGGTCAAGAACATGGGAAAGAAACACAACAAGCCCGTGCACATGCTGCCGGGTTTCGGCCTGGCCACGGTGTCCCGCGCCGTGGCCGCAAGCGCCGGCTGAAAAAAGGAGGGGATATGTGCTTCAAACTGGACAACGGTTCGGAACTCTTTTCGATTCAGGACATGCATCGCCTGCGCAAGGCGTCGAGCGGGGTCATGGGATCGCGATCGTGGGCCGCGCGCCCGCAGGACGAAGACGGGGACGGATCGTGCCCCGGCGGGGGAGGGGAAACGTGCTCGTGCACGGTCAAGTGCGCGAACTGCCGCTGCCGGTCAGGCCGGTCCGAATCTGGGAAATGAGGCGGGGGAGCCATGCAGACGTCTGCTGATGAGAATGTTCGTCTGGAAATATCGGCCGCCATCCTGACTCGCCTGCTGGCACAGGGGCACCTCAGGGCGTCGGAGCTGCGCTGCCTGGATTGCGACTCCAGGCTCTGCCTGGTGCGGACGTGTCTGAAGCGGTGCGCCTGGAACACGCCCTGCCCCCGGAATAACGGGCTCTGCCCCTGCAGGGATGAGGAAAATAACGGTGGACGTCTGTCATGATCCGGGTTTGCGGCCCCGGTCGCTCTCACGCGGGACGCCGCGGACGCCGCGTCCCGGGGCGGTCGTGACCCGGGGAGGCGCGGGCCTGCTCTCGCGCGTCGGAATCGTGGGGAGGGTCGGCCTGATGCTTTTCGTGACGGCCATCCTGCCCATGGCGGGGGCTCTCGTTCTGCTCGAGGCGGGCGTGGTGGACGACCCTGCGGCCATGCTCGGCATGGCCCTGGCTCTGGGGCTGGGGCTTCTGGCGCCGGTCAGCCGCGTCTGCGCCTCCATCGTCGTTCTCGGGGATCTGCGGACCCTGAACCGGTTCTGCTCGGAGATCCGCCAGGGCCGCTACGGGACAAGGCTTTCCGTGGGACTGGAAGGCGACGACGAGCACGAGATGCTGCGCCTCAAACGCAACATGAACTGGATGGCCCACCACATCCATGCCCAGACAAGGTCCCTGCGCGCCCGTCTTGACGAAAGCGACCTGCGCACGCGCTTCTACGAGGAGATGTCCTACCGGGACCCGCTGACCGGGCTGCACAACCGCCGGTACTTCGAACGCTTCCTTGCCGATCTGCTGCGCGGGCCGTCCCGGGGGCGGGGCGTGTTTCTCGCCCTCGTCGACTGCGACCGGTTCAAGCGGGTCAACGACACCCGCGGCCATCAGGCCGGGGATGACGTGCTGGCCTGCCTGGGCGAGGTCATCCGGGAGTCGGTGCGCGAAAGCACGGACGTCGGGTTTCGCTTCGGTGGCGACGAGTTCGGCGTCGTTTTCCGCGATATCGATCACGCGGACTGCCTGCGGGCCTGCGACAGGATCCGCTACCGGTTTGCCGCCTCCAACGGGTACGGGTGCACCGTGTCCATCGGTCTGGGGGCCTGGACCGCCGACATGGGGTCGGAAGTCCCGGCGCTGGTCCGCGCTTGCGATGCGTGCCTCTACAGGGCCAAGGACCTCGGAGGGGATCATGTCGTCTCCGCACGGTCCGCAGCCCCTGCCCCGGCTGACGGCGTTTCACCCCCTCCGTGCTGACAGGGCGTCCGCCCCTTCGTTCACGTCCACACTCTCACATCAAGGTCATCATGTTCGACGCAAACATTCACATGCCGTGCTCGTTGGCCGGCCTGTCCGGAGGGGCCGCGCCCTGTTCACGGCTGGTCCTCAACCTTCATCAGCTGGCCGAGTCCCTGGGGCGCGCCGTGGACGCCAAGGACTCCTGGACCTGCTCCCATTCGGAAGAGGTCGCGGTCATCAGCCGCATGCTGGCCCTGCACATGGGGCTTACCCCGGCCAGGGCCGAAATGGTTCACCTGGCCGGGCATCTGCACGACATCGGCAAGATCGGCATCCCCGACGCCATCCTGCAGAAGCGCGGCCCCCTCGACCCGGACGAGTTCGAGGTCATCAAGCGCCATCCCGTCATCGGCGAGTCCATCGTCCTGCCGGTCAAGGCCCTGGGCGGGCGCGAAGGCGTGGCGCGGATGATCCGCCATCACCATGAACGCTACGACGGCCGCGGCTATCCCGATGGCCTTAGCCGGGGCGACATCCCGCTTGGCGCACGCATCCTGGCCGTGGCGGACAGCCTTTCGGCCATGATGCAGGAGCGGCCCTACAAGGCGGCCATGAACTTCTCCCACGCCGAGTCCGAAATTCACGCCCAGTCGGGGAGAATGTACGACCCTCTGGTCGTGGACGCCTTCCGCAAGGCCAGGCCGCACATCCTGTCGTGGATGGACGAGACGCGCGCCATGCCGTGCCTGCGCGCCGGTTGACGCCCCGTGCACGCGCGGGTTCGCGGCGATCTTTACCCAGATTCGGAATACTTTACGTTCCGGGCCCCTGAACGGGACCGCGAGTTGCTGCCGTCTGCTGGCAGGAAGGGATGGCCCGCCGTGGGCCTTGTCTTCCTGTCCGTGAACCTCTGACAAGGGAGTCAGTCATGATCAGCGGTATAGACTCGTCTGGGTTCTCCCAGAGCATGTCGTCCATCTGGGGCGGCAGGTCCAGGCCCGACCCGTCCGGTATGGCGCAGGAACTTTTTTCCTCCACGGACGCCGACGGCAGCGGCGCCATCGACCAGGAGGAACTGAAGACGGCGCTTGCAGCCAAATCCGGGGACGGGCGGGGCCCCGACGCCGAGGAACTCTTCGCCGCCCTGGACGCCGACGGCGACGGCCTCGTGACCGAGACCGAGCACGAGGAGGGGCTGGCCGCCCTGCACAAGGATCTGGCCCAGGCCAGCATGTTGACGAATCTCTGCATGAGCGCCTCGTCACTGGCCGAGGAACTCTTTGCGGAAACCGACGCCGACGGGGACGGGAACATCACCGAAGAGGAACTGACGGCGGCCGTCGCCGCCAAAAACGAGGCCGGGGGCGGGGACGTGGACGCGGCCGGGCTGTTCGCCGCCCTGGACGCCGATGGCGACGGGCTGGTGACCGCGGCCGAGCATTCTGACGGGCTGGAGTCCCTGCGGGCAGACAGTGCCGACAAGCCCATGAGTGGAGGGGGGATGCCGCCTGCGGGCGGAGGGCAGGAAACCTTCGACGCAGCCGACACCAACCAGGACGGTGTGGTGGATGCTACGGAACTGGCCGCGGCGGTGGCGGAGCGCAACGAGGCCACCGGAGCGGATGTCGATGCGGACGAGGTTCTGCAGTCCCTCGATACGGACGGGGACGGCCTCGTCTCGGCGGCCGAGTTTGCCGCGCGCGGCGCGTCCGGAAACGCTCCGGCCGGCCGGGGCGGGACGTCTTCCTTCGCGGATGCCGCGCAGGGGCTGACTGCTTCGAGATACGAAATGTACAGGATGATGGGCGCGGACGTCATGTCATCCCTGCCGGGAAACGGGTTTTCCGTCAGGGCGTAAGTGGGTCCCGAGCGTGACCGTCGCGCGGGGCGGGGCTCCGGGCGGCGGTCGCGTCGCTTCAGACCAGAGTTTCCGCGTCGGCCTGGAAATACCTCCAGGACATGTCGATGAGTTCGGCCTTGAGGTCGCTCCCCGTCTTGTGCGCATAGCGCTCATGCAGGTCTTTGGCCATGGAGGCGAAGACGTCCACGACTTCGGGGTCGAAGTGTCTGCCGCGCCCGCGGATCAGGATGCCCAGGGCTTCGGCGCGGCTCAGGGGCGCCTTGTAGGGGCGGCGGGAGGTCAGGGCGTCGAAGACGTCGGCCACGGCGAAGACGCGGGCGGTCAGGGGAATGTCCGCACCCTCCAGCCGGCCGGGATAGCCTTCGCCGTCGAACTTTTCGTGGTGTCCGCCGACCACGTCCCGTGCGTCGCGAAGCCACGTCGAGCGGTCGATGACGTCGAGGCCGTGGCGGACATGGGTCTTCATGATCTCGAATTCCTCCCGGGTGAGCCTACCGGGCTTGAGCAGGATGTCGTCCCTGATGGCGATCTTGCCCACGTCGTGCAGGAACGCGCCCTTGGTCAGGGCGCGCATCTGGTCCGCGTCGAGGCCCATGGCCGCCCCCGTGTGCAGGGCGTAGAGCGTGACCCGGTAGTTGTGATCGTCGGTGTCGCTGTCGCGCTTGGCGACGACGCACCCCAGCAGGGACAGGGTCTCGAAGTTGGCGGCCTGCATGTTGCGGGAGAAGGCCACCAGACGGTCGGTCAGGCGCAGGACCACGGGGTAGAGCAGGCCCGTGGTGGCCAGGGTGATGAGCACCACGATGCCCGCGGTCAGGAGGGACTTCCTGTTCATGGCGGCCAGGATTTCCGGGGACGGGACGAAGACGATCTCGGCCCGTCCGGTTTCGTTTCTCGCGGAGTCCCCAAGGGGCAGCACGGCGTGGACGCAGAGCAGGTCCGCGATGACGGTCGTCCGCGACCAGGCCTCGCCGGCCTCGGCGTGCGGCGTGCTGCGGGAGTGGACGTAGTCCCACACGGCCTGGTGCAGCACGAAAGACCGGTCCAGGTACTCCTCGGCGCCCTCGATGCCTGGCATGGAGAATCCTGCGAAGACGACCTTGCCGTTTCTCCGTTTCGGTCTGGCCGCGCTCAGCTCAGCCAGGGTCTTGCGGAAGGCTGCCCGCGGCTGCAGGTTGTCCATGACCATCAGTTCGCGCGTGCGGTCGGTCAGTTCCTCGATGCCGATCTGCGCCTCGACGACGACCTCCCGGGCCATCATGCGTTCCTCGGCCATATAGGCCAGCGCTGCCATGCCCAGGGCGATGGCCGCGGCCATGAACGCCAGGCGTGCGACGAGGGTTCGCCGCACGTAGGTCACGAGGGGGATGTGCCGGGAGCTGGACATGCATTTCTCCTGGTATGCATGGAGGCGGGTCGGACGCTTTGTTGCGGCCTGATGTATCCGTTCCGGGGCATGTTGTCATGTCCTGAGTCGTATCGCCGCTCTTCCTCAGGGGGCGACAGAAGGCAGGCGGATTTCGACGCGCAGCCCGCCCTTCTCCTGATTGGCGGCTTCGATGGCTCCGCCGTGCAGTTCGACGGCCCCGCGCGCGATGGCCAGGCCGAGGCCGAATCCATCGGCCTCGCCCGTGTCGCGGCCGCGGGCGAAGGGCTCGAAGACCGCCTCCATGTCCTGTTCAGGGATGCCGGGGCCCTGATCGCAGACTCTCACGACGCTCCATCCGTCGCAGAAGCCGACCTGCACGCTCAGCTCTCCGCCGGAGGGTGAAAACCTGAGTCCGTTGCGGATCACGTTCTCCAACGCCCGGGAGAGGAGGCGCGGCCGTCCATGGACATGGACCCGGGCCAGTTCCTCCAGTCGCACCGCGCAGTCCCTGCCGCAGGCCTCGAAACGCGCGTCATGCACGATGCCTTCCACCAGTTCCCCCAGGTCGATGCGTTCCGCAGGTTCGTTCTCCACGCCCGAATTGAGGCGCGCCAGGGACAGGATTTCGCCGATGAGGGCACTCAGCCGTTCCACCTCGAGCTCCATGCGCTCCAGGGCGGAGTCTGCCCTGGATGGGTCCCGGCGGGCGATGCCCAGGGCCACCTGCAGCCGTCCCAGGGGTGAACGCAGTTCGTGCGACACGTCGTGCAGCAGGCGGCGCTGGGCCAGGATGAGGGTTTGCAGCTTTTCGGCCATGCGGTCGAAGGAATGGCCGAGGTCGGCGAATTCATCGCCCCGGGGCATGGCATCCCCCAGACGGGTGTCCAGGCGGCCTTCGGCCATGGCGGAGAAGGCTCCGCTCAGCTCCTTCACCGGCCGTGCCAGATACCAGGCCAGCAGGGCCGAGAGCAGGACGCTGGCCAGGAAGGCTGCGGCCAGGGGTTCCCATGGCGACGGGGGAGGCGGGGGCGGCAGGAGCCGGTCGCCGTCCGGATAGGGGGGCGGGGATCCGGCGGGGATGAACAGCGTATGTTCGCCCTTCTTTGTCATGACTTGGAGAACGCCGTCCGGAAGGGGGCCTTCGGGCTTGTCGGCCGCAGCGGACTGCAGACCGGCATCGGCAGACCGCCCCCGGATATCGCGGCCGTCCGGGCCGATGACGAGCATGGGGCTGCCGATTTCGTTCAGGGCCAGGGCCAGCGCTTCGGGGCCGGAATGCCGGAGGACGGATGCCGCCATGTCCAGTTCGAAGGCGGCGCCCGGCCCCTGCACGACGTGCTCTCCGGGGCTTTCGGCCAGGCGGTAGATGCGCATCCCGAAGAAGGTGATCGCTCCGGCCAGGATGAGGGTGACCCATGTGGCCAGGAAGCATTTGCGGAAGAGGCGGCCCATGTCACTCCTCCTTGAGGAGCTGGTACCCGCGGCCGCGCAGCGTCTGGATGCGCGGGCGTCCGTCGGGGCCGGGTCCGAGCTTGTGGCGGATGCTGGACAGATGCACGTCCAGGCTGCGGTCGTAGCGGGTCACGGGACGGCCGAGGCCCTCGGCGTAGAGGGCCTCCCGGCTGACGGGCTGTCCCGCCCGACGGGCCAGTATTTCGAGGATGGAGAACTCGGCGCCTGTCAGCGCCAGGGACGTGCCGTTCATTTCGGCCAAGCGCTTGGCGGGCCAGAGGCGAAGGTCGCCGCATGCCAGGACGTCCCGGGGCTCGTCGCCGGGCGGGGCGGTCCGGCGCAGGATGGCACGAATGCGGGCCACGAGCTCGCGCGGGGTGCAGGGCTTGGGCACGTAGTCGTCGGCGCCCAGTTCCAGGCCGAGGATGCGGTCGTCGTCGTCGCCCATGGCCGTGAGCATGAGCACGGGCACCATGCTGCGGGCCCTGATGCGGCGCAGAACCTCTGTGCCCGACATCCCCGGCATCATGACGTCGAGGATGACGAGGTCGAACCCGCCGCCCAGGGCCATGAGCACGCCCGCCTCGCCGTTGTGCACGCAGCGCAGGGCCATACCTTCCATGGCGCAGTACTCCTGCAGCAGGCGGCACAGTTCGCGGTCGTCGTCGACCATGAGGATGCAGGGTTCCGTCGGGTGGGGGGCGTGGCGCGTCATGCTCATCCTTATGCGGAAAAATAGTCGCGGTGCACCCCGGACGGGCATGGGCGGGAGTAAAAAAATGTAAAGTCCGCGCGTCGGCTTCGGGGCTCAGCCGCACGGCCGGACCCGGCCGGGATGCATGCCGAGCAGGCTACGCGGCCGCGGCGGCGCTGTCGAGGCCGCCGCGGCCGTTGCGTGTCAGGAGATGCCCAGCCGTTTTTCCAGTTCGGCCACGATGAGGGTCGTCTTGATGACCGTGTCCGGGTTCAGGGACATGGAGCCGATGCCGCACTCGACCACGAACTCGGCGAACTCCGGGTAGTCGCTGGGCGCCTGGCCGCAGATGCCGATGTACTTGCCCTTTTTCACCGCCACTTCGATGACCTGCCGCACGAACTTCTTCACGGCCGGGTTGCGCTCGTCGTAGACGTGGGCCACCAGGGACGAGTCGCGGTCCACGCCCAGGATGAGCTGGGTCAGGTCGTTGGTGCCGATGGAGAAGCCGTCGAAGACCTCCAGGAACTCCTCGGCCAGGATGACGTTGGACGGGATCTCGCACATGCCGATGACCTTGAGGCCGTTCTCGCCCTGGCGCAGCCCGTACCCGGCCATGGTCTCGATGACCTTCTTCGCCTCTTCCACGGTGCGCGGGAAGGGGATCATGATCTCGACGTTGGTCAGCCCCATGTCCTCGCGGATCTTCTTCATGGCCCGGCATTCCAGGCCGAAGGCCTCCCTGTACCCTTCCGAATAGTAGCGCGACGCCCCGCGCCAGCCGATCATGGGGTTCTCCTCGCTCGGCTCGAAGAGCTTGCCGCCGATGAGGTTGGCGTACTCGTTGGACTTGAAGTCCGACAGGCGCACGATGACCGGCTTGGGGTGGAAGGCCGCGGCGAGCATGCCGACGCCCTCGGCCAGCTTGTCCACGAAGTATTCGGCCTTGTCCGCGTAGCCCGAGGTCATGTCGGCGATGGCGCGCTTCAATATCTCGTCCGGCAGAGTCTCGTAGTTCAGGAGGGCCAGAGGGTGGATCTTGATGTAGGAGTTGATGATGAACTCCTCGCGCGCCAGACCCACACCCTCGTTGGGGATGAAGCTCTTCTCGAAGGCCTGCTCGGGGCTCGCGAGGTTCATCATGATCTTGGTCCTGGGCTTGGGCAGGGCGTCCAGGTTCGTCTCCTGCACCTCGAAGGGCAAAAGGCCCCGGTAGACCGTGCCCACGGACCCTTCGGAGCAGTCCACGGTCACGTTCTCGCCCTGGTTCAGGCGCGTGGTGGCGTTGCCCGTGCCGACGATGCAGGGGATGCCCAGCTCCCGGCTGACGATGGCCGCGTGGCAGGTCCGGCCGCCGCGGTTGGTGACGATGGCCGAGGCGATCTTCATGATGGGTTCCCAGTCCGGGTCCGTCATGTCCGTGACCAGGACCTCGCCCTTGCGGAAGGCGTGGATCATGCTCGCCGACTTGATGACCTGCACCGGTCCCTGGCCGATGAGCTCGCCCACGGACTGCCCCTGCGCCAGGACCTCGCCCTTTTCCTGCAGCACGTATTTCTTCAGGGTGGCCCGGTCCTTGAGGGAATGCACGGTCTCGGGCCGGGCCTGGACGATGAACAGCTCGCCCGTCTGGCCGTCCTTGGCCCACTCGATGTCCATGGGCGTGAACTGGCCGCGGATGGCGCTGTAGTGCTCCTCGATGGTGCAGGCCATGCGGGCCAGGGCCACGACCTCGTCGTCGGACAGGACCAGGCGGCGGCGGTCCTCCTCGGGCACGGCCACGTTCTTGGTCGGGGCCTTGGCGTCGGTGGTGTAGATCATCTTGATGGCCTTGCCGCCCACGCGCTTCATGATGATGGGCTTGAAACCCTGCTTCAGCGTCGGCTTGAAGACGTACCACTCATCCGGGTTGACGGCGCCCTGGACCACGTTCTCGCCCAGGCCCCAGGCGCCGGTCAGGAACACGGCGTCGCGGAAGCCCGTCTCGGTGTCGATGGAGAACATGACGCCGCTGGCCGAGAGGTCCGAGCGGACCATCTTCTGTACGGCGATGGACAGGGCGATGGAGAAATGGTCGAAGCCCTTGTCCTGGCGGTAGGAGATGGCGCGGTTGGTGAAGAGGGAGGCGAAGCAGCGCTGGCAGGCGTCCAGGAGGTCCTCCACGCCGCGGATGTTGAGGTACGTTTCCTGCTGGCCGGCGAAGCTCGCGTCGGGCAGGTCCTTGGCCGTGGCCGAGGACCTCACGGCCACGTCCACTCCCTGGCCGTACTGCTCTTCCAGCTTGCGGTAGGCCTCGGCGATGGCGCCCTGCAGGTCGGCCGGGAACTCCAGGCCGCGGATGAGGGAGCGGATGCGGCTGCCCCTCTCCATCAGGTTGTCCATGTCGTGGGTGTCGAGGCCCTGCAGGATGCCCCTGATCCTGTCCATGGCCCCGGAGCTGTCCAGCAGGTGCCGGTACCCCCTGGCCGTGACGGCGAAGCCGCCGGGCACGGGCACGCCCTTGGCCGTCAGGTTGCGGTACATCTCGCCCAGGCTCGCGTTCTTGCCGCCCACCAGCGGCACATCCTCGATGCCGATCTCGTCGAACCAGAGAACGAAGGCTTGTTGTTTGTCCACGGGCATCCTCCTTGGGGTGCGAATCAGACTGTGGTTTTTCGGTTCATTCATGCCAGTCCGCGGTGATTTGCGCAACTCGGCGTGGAGCTTGTGGGAAAACTTTCTGACCGATTTGGTCGGGAAACGCTGCGATCGGGCGCGTCGTCAAGTTGTAACAAACTGATCCTGTTGAAAAAATGCACAAATCTTCGTTTTGTTACAGGCGTGTTTCAGAATCGTAAAAAATCTTTTCTTACCGGCAGAGATACTCTACAGGAATTCGGATTTCGGTTCGCTGTCATACGAATGTAACACAAGGATCACGGATACCACATGTTTGATGTATTGATTCAGACCCTTGGCGGCCTCGGCATTTTCATCCTGGGCATGAAGTTCATGACCGAAGGCCTGCAGATGGCCGCGGGCAACAGGATCCGCAACGTTCTCAAGGCCGTCTCCAACAACCGGGTCGTCGGGTTCATCACGGGCGCGGGCGTCACGGCCCTGGTCCAGTCGTCTTCGGCCACCACGGTCATGCTCATCAGCTTCGTCTCGGCCGGCCTGATGAGCCTGAACCAGGCCGTGGGCGTCATGCTCGGGTGCAACGTCGGCACGACCATGACCGCCCAGCTCATCGCCTTCAAGCTGTCGAGCCTGGCGCTGCCGGCCATCACCATCGGCGTCCCCCTCAAGTATTTTGCCCCGCGCAAGAAGTACCGCTACCTCGGCGAAGTCATCCTCGGCTTCGGTCTGCTCTTCTTCGGCATGACGGTCATGGGCGACGGGCTGCGGCCCCTGCGGTCCGACCCCGAATTCATCGCCTTTTTCACCAAGTTCGACGCATCGAGCATGGGCGGCGTGCTCCTGTGCGTGGCCACGGGCTGCCTCCTGACCATGATCCTGCAGTCCTCGTCGGCCACGGTGGGTCTGACCATGACCCTGGCCACGCAGGGGCTCCTCGACTTTCCCTCGGCCATGGCCCTGGTGCTGGGCGAGAACATCGGCACGACCATCACCGCCGAACTGGCGACCATAGGATCGAGCTGCAGCGACTCCCACCGGGCGGCCAGGTCCAACACCATGTTCAACGTGCTCGGCGTGTGCATCATGCTGGCCATCTTCCCGTATTTCCTGCAGGGCATAGAGTGGGTGAGCATGAACGTCACGGGCGCGCAGCCGTGGGACACGCAGGTCGGCGGCGAATACCCCTACGTCGGCCGTTTCCTGGCCAACGGCCATACCCTCTTCAACCTGACCAACGCCCTGGTCTTCCTGGTCTTCCTCCCGGCCCTCATCCGCGTCGGCACCTGGTGCTCCCCCAAGGACAAGACCGAGGGCGACGACCTGTTCCGGCTGCCGGTCTTCGACCAGCACGTCGAGGACAACCCCGTGGCCGCCCTGGCGCAGGTCCGCGGCGAGATCCACCGCATGTCGCAGACGGTCCACGCGGCCTACTCCAACGCCCTGGAAGGCCTCGAAAAACGGGACCACCGCACCGTGCGCCTGCGGCAGCGCTACGAATCGCACATCAACGACGCGCACAAGGCCGTCTCGACCTTCCTGGCCAAGACCATGCAGGGCGAGCTCAACGAGGAAACCTCCAACGACATCGCGGAGCAGATGCGCATCGTCAACAACCTCGAACGCATCGGCGACGCGGTGGAGGCGCTGGGCCTTTTGTGCGAGGACATCGTCGACAAGGAGCTCAAGTTCAGCGAGAACGCCATGGGCGATCTCTTCGTCATCTCCGCCAGGGTCGACGAGTTCCTGAAGATGGTTTCCGAAGCCCTGATCAAGCAGCCGGAGCAGTTGATGGACAAGGCCGAGCAGCTTGAGCGGACCATCGACTCCATGCGCGAGACCATGCGCGACGCCCACATCGAGCGCCTGAAGATCGGCAAGTGCGGCATCGAGGGTGGTCTGGCCTTCATCAACCTGCTGGCCAGGCTGGAGAAGATCGGCGACTACTGCTACTCCATCTCCCGAACCCTGGACAGCGAACGCTGACCCCTTCTGCCGGACATTCCCGCACGCCCTGTCGTGCGGGAATGTCTTGCACCATCGCCTTCCGACCGCTATCCTTTCGGCAAACGGGCTCGCCGTCCCGGCTCGCCCCCGTGTCCATGTCCGCCGGAGGGTCAATGCGCTTCCCCGCCTTCACCTCCATTCGAGCAAGCCTCATCTGCCTGGTGCTGGTCGCCATCCTGCCGGCGCTGTGCATCATGCTGTTCACCGGCTACTCCCTGCGCGAGAACACCATCCAAAGCGCCCAGAGCTCGGTTCTGAGGCAGATCCAGACCATGGCCACGCATCACGAGCAGGTCGTGGCCAACGCGCGTCTCATGCTGGCGACCCTGGCCCGTGCGCGCGAGGTGCAGCAGTTCGACCCGCCGGACTCCCAGATCCTGCTCGAGGAAATGCTCGCGGCCAACCCGGCCTACGTGGCCCTGGCCCTGTCCGACGCAACGGGTAGGATCGTGGCCGTGTCCCCGGTTGAATCCTTCGCCAGCATCGAAAGCGAGCCGTACTTCGTGCAGGCCATGCAGACGGGACGGTTTGCCATGGGGCATTACCGCCTCCTGGAGAAGACCAGGCATGTGCTCATGGAGTTCGCCCAGCCCGTCATCGATCGCGACGGCACGACACGTGGCGTCCTGGTGGCCTCCTTCGACCTGAGCTACTTCGGTCAGATATTCGTCGACTTCCATCTGCCGGAGGGTTCGGTCTTCACCCTGACGGACCATGACGGACTGCGCCTGACACGGTTCCCGGAAACCGAGAAGTACACATGGGTGAACGACCTCCCGCGCATGGTCGAACGCATGTCCGGCCAGGAGGAGGAAGGGACCTTCCTGGAGCGGGGGGTGGACGGAGTACGGCGGCTCTACGGCTTCAAGCGCCTGAATTTTCCGGATACCCCGCTGCAGGGCCTCATGATCCGCCTCGGGCAGCCCGAAAGCCAGGCCTTGTCCGCGGCCAGGCGGGCGGTGGTCTGGAATTTCATTTCCCTGGCCCTGGCCGCGGCGCTGGCCCTGTCGGCGGCCTGGTTCGTGGGTGAACACACGATTCTGCGACGTCTGGAACGACTCATGGCGGCCACGGACCGTCTGGGCACCGGTGATTTGAGCACCCGCACGGGCCTCGATCACGCCGACGGCGAACTCGGGCAGCTGGCCGCGGCCTTCGACCGCATGGCCGCGAGCCTCGAAGTCCACGACCACGACCGGAGGCGGGCCGAGGAGGAGTGCTGCCTCCTGAACACGGAGCTGGAGGAGCGCGTCTTCACGAGGACGGCGGAACTGGCCAGGGCCAACGCGGACCTGCAGTCCGCCCTGGAGAACCTGCGCCAGGCCCAGAGCCAGCTGGTCATGTCCGAAAAGCTGGCGGCCCTCGGCGGGCTGGTGGCGGGCGTGGCCCACGAGATCAACACCCCCGTGGGCGTGGCCCTGTCCGCCACGTCGACCATGGCCGAGAAGAACCGCGTCCTGGCCGATCTTTTCGCCCGCGGAGAGATGAAGCGCTCGGACCTCTCTGAATACCTCGATTCCGCCCGGGAAGGCCTGGAGATGGGCCTGCTCAACCTGAACCGCGCTTCGGACCTGATCCGCAGCTTCAAGATGGTGGCAGCGGACCAGATTTCCGAGAACCGCAGGAGCTTCAATGTGCGGGAATATGTCGGTCAGGTGCTCCTGAGCCTGCGGCCCAAGCTGAAGAAGACGAGCCACACGGTCGAGGTGGTCTGCGACGAGGATCTGGTCGTCGAGAGCTACCCCGGCGCGTTCTCGCACATCCTGACCAACTTCATCGTCAACACGCTGACCCACGCCTACGACGAGGGGCAGGCGGGGCACATCCGCATCGAGATCGCGCGAAGCGACGGCGTTCTCAACTTGACCTATTCCGACGACGGGCGGGGAATGCCGCCCGATGTGCAGGACAAGATTTTCGAACCGTTCTTCACCACGGCGCGGGCCAAGGGCTCCACGGGGCTGGGCCTGCACATCGTCTTCAACACCGTGACCCGCACCCTCGGCGGGACCGTCACCTGCTGCAGCGCGCCGGGCCACGGCACGACGTTCCAGGTGCGCGTGCCCGTCGGGCAAGGAGAGGCATGACCGACAACGACGAGATCCTGTTCAAGGAAGAGGCGCCGGAACCTGTTTCCGGGCCCGGCGAGGCGCCCTGGAAGATCCTGATCGTGGACGACGAGGCCGACGTCCACAGCGTCACGGTCTTCATGCTGTCGGGGCAGGAATACCGCGGCCGCACGTTCAGCTTCCTGCACGCCTACAGCGCCGAGGAGGCCAAGGCCGTGCTGCGCGGGCACGACGACATCGCCGTCATCCTCCTGGACGTGGTCATGGAGACCGACGACAGCGGTCTGCAACTGGTCCGCCACATCCGCGAGGAACTTCGGAATCTGGCCGTGCGCATCATCCTGCGCACGGGACAGCCGGGCAAGGCCCCCGCGGCCAAGGTCATCCTCGAGTACGACATCGACGACTACAAGGAGAAGACCGAGCTGACCCTGGAAAAGATGCTCGTGACCATTGTCTCGGCCCTGCGCAGCTACAACTTCATCACGACCATCGAGGACAACCGTCAGGGCCTCAAGCGCATCATCGAGGCCTCCTCGGACATCTTCGAGCGGCAGTCATTGCAGAAGCTCGGCTGCGGCGTGCTGAGCCAGCTGACGGCCATCCTCCAGCTCAGAAAGGACGCCGTCTACAGCCACTCCTCGGGTCTTGCCGCCTCCGGGATCAAGGGCCGCTCCATCGTTCTGGCGGCCACGGGGGAGTTCTGCGAGTTCGTGGAGCACCCCATCGAGGACGTGCGGGGGGAGACGGTGCACAGGGCGTTGGCCCGGGCCAGGAGCAGGCCCCACGGCTTCTACTGCGAGGACGGCAAGTGCGCCTGGTATTTCAAGAGCAGGACCGGTTCGGAAAATTTCCTGTATTTCGAGGTCGGCAGGGCGCTGGACGAGAACGACCACGACCTGCTCGAACTCTTCTTCACCAACGTCTCCCTGGCCTTCGACAACCTTTTCCTGAACAAGGGCATCGAAGACACCCAGAAGGAGATCATCTTCCACATCGCCGAGACCATGGAGTGCCGCTCCGCCGAGACCGGCAGCCACGTGCGCCGCGTGTCGGAGTATGTGCGCCTCATGGCCCTCAAGTACGGCCTGCCCGAAGAGGAGGCGGAGATGCTCAAGATCGCCTCCACGGCCCACGACCTGGGCAAGATCGGCATCCCCGACTCCATCCTGAACAAGCCGGGCCCCCTGACGCCCGTGGAGTTCGAGGTCATCAAGAGCCATGTGCAGCGCGGATACGAGCTCCTGAGCCGTTCGACGAGCCCCATCATCCAGACGGCGGCCCGCATCGTGCTGCTGCATCACGAACGATGGGACGGGATGGGCTACCCACAGGGATTGAAGGAGGAGGAGATTCACGTCCACGGGCGGATCGTCGCCGTGGCGGACGTGTTCGACGCCCTGTCCAACAAGCGGGTCTATCACGACGCGTGGAACTGGGACGAGGTGTTCGAGTATTTCCTGGAGGAGAGCGGCAGGCATTTCGACCCGTGCCTGGTCGACATCCTGCTGGAGAACCGTGAGGAATTCACGGCCATCTGGGAGCAGTACCACGACGAGTGCGGGGTCTGCTACACGGCCCGAGAAACGGCTCGGGACGGTGCGAACCGCCCCGAATAGCCGGGAAGCTATTTCTTCTTGCCCTTTCCGCCGCCCTGGTCCGAAGGCATCAGGTCGTCGTCGTTGCCGGGGCCTTTCTTGTTCCCTTTCCCGCCGGACTTGTCCGATTTGCCTCCCTTGCCGGAGCCTTTGTTCGAAGATCCGCCCTTGTCGTCGCCGTGATACGGACGGTGCGGGTCGTACCCGAAATCGCCGCTCTTGAGGGCGTGGAATTCCGCCGAGCCCGGCTTGATGCCGAGTTCCTTGGCCATGACGCCCCAGCCCTGGCCCTTCCGGGAGCCGTAAACACCCATGATCCTGTCGCGGCTCAGGCCCGTCCAGCGTCCGAACTGGAGGATCATGAACGCGTCGGAAAGGCTGCCCGTTGTACCCATGATGAGTTCGACGTCGGAGTAGGGCACCCCGAAATGGGAGCCGATGCTGGCGACCGCTCCATGCCTGTCCGCGGCGGCCTGGACGTTGATGTTGTCGAGGAAGGTATCGAGGGCGTCGGCCATGGCCGGGCCGGCGCAGCACAGCAGGATGAAGATGGCGAGAATGGTTTTTTTCATGAGGTCGCTCCTTGGGTGGAATTTCCGGAAAGAGTGGCTGCCAGCCACTCCGCACCCATAGACTCGAATCGCGGCGCGGGCAATACGGAGCCAGTCCCGGGCATTCAGGTCCCCAGGATCTCCAGAACCCGGTCGGCGACGCGGCGCGGAGAGAGGTTTTCGAGACAGGCGTGATCCTTGCGTGCGCAGAAATTCTCGTTGCAGGGGCGGCAGGGAAGGTCTTCGAAGATGTCGCTGTGCGCCTCGGAGGGAAAACGCCAGCCCCCGCCCGTGGCCCCGAGGATGGTCAGGGTGGGCGTGTTCACCGAGACCGCGAAATGGCGCGGGCCGGAGCAGTTGCCCACGTGCAGCCGGGCCATGGACTGCACTGCCGCCATCTGCCGCAGGCCGATGACCGTGTCCGGCAGGACGCAGGCCGCGGGGACAGGGCAGAGTTCGAGCACCTCGCGGGCCATGGCTTCCTCGCCGGGGCCGAAGAGGATGAAGAAGCGCAGGTCCGGGCGCGCCGCATGGACCATGGCGACCATGTCCGCATAGTGGCGGGCGGGCCAGAGGCGGGTGGAGCGGCGGTGGGTCGGGTCGAGGGTGATGAAGCGGCCGCGCTCCAGGCCGAACCCGGCCAGATAGGTTTCAGCCCAGCGCGTTTCCTCTTCGGCCAGGAACAGCTCCGGGGCCTGGCCGTTCCAGTCGATGCCCAGCGGCGCAAGGATGCCGGCCCTGAATCTGCCCGAATACCCAGGAGTGGGAGGGGCCCAGTGGGTGTAGAGAAGCCGGTTGTACCACGGCGGCGGGTAGGACAGGCGGACTTCGGCGCGGCTCAGGAGGGTCACGAAGCGGCAGCGGGGCAGCTGTTGGAAGTCCACGACGAGATCGTAGCTCTCGGCGGCGATGCGGGCGTAGTAGCGCAGCTCCGCCAGGAAGTTCGGCAGGGCCTTCTTGTCCAGGGCCCAGACGCGGCGAACGTGCGGGTTGTGTTCGAGGACCGGGGCGCATTTCTTTTCGGTGAAGACGTCGATGGCCGCTTCGGGGAAGCGTTCGTGCAGGAGGCGGATGGACGGCGTGGTCAGCAGCACGTCGCCGATCTGGCGCAGCTGGCAGACGAGGATGCGTTCGGGACTGAAGGACGAAAGGTCTGTCATGCAAGGTTCCGGATGAGATCCGCGTACGGCGCGAGGCCGCGGGGCGGGTTGAAATCGGTTCGGGCCGTGGTGCCGCCGTGGACGAGGGCTTTGATGCGTTCGGCGAGCCGGACGTGGTCGGCCGGGTCGGGCAGCACGGCTTCGGGCGCCAGGAACGCGGAGCTGCCGTTGCAGGCCGTGGAGACGACGGGCAGGCCGCAGGCCAGGGCTTCGAGCACGGCGTTGGCGCAGGCGTCGTAGAAGGTGTTCAGCACGAAGATGTCCGCGGCCTGATACAGGGCCGGCATGTCATCGACCCGGCCCAGGAAGCGGACCCTGTCGCGCACGCCGAGGCTCTCCGCCAGGTGCAGCATCTCGGAACTGCCCCTCCCGCCGGCCACGGCCAGATGGAAGGATGAGGGCAGGTGAACCAGGGCGCGAATGAGGATGTGCACGCCTTTCAAACGAAAATTTGTGCCCGCCGTGACGACCAGATCCCCTTGGGCCGGAAGGCCGAAGCGCTCGCGCAGGTCGGGTTTGTCGGTCGCGTCGCCCGGATGGAAACGGTCCAGGTCCGGCTGGTTGTAGATGACGGGGATGTCCGCGGCATCGAGAAAGTCGAAGGCCTGCGCCGTCAGATCGCGGACGAAGTGGGAATTGGCCACGAGGAGCCGCGTGTGGCGTGCCTGCAGCCTCTCGATGACCCGCGCCAGCTGCTTGCCGGGCGAAAGACGGCGGGAGAGGCTTTTGAGGGCGCGTGGCATGCCGTCGTCATAGGCTTTGATCGAGTGGTCCCAGAAGAGTCCGGTGGGGCCGCCCGAAAGGCGGGCGACGTCCTGGAACACGGTGTTGCCCAGCCCGACGGTCACGTCAAATTTCTCCCTGCGGCGTACGTACTCGGCGGCCAGGGCGAACCACAGGGTCTTGCCGAGCTTGCCCGGCACGGGGCGGCCGACGCGGATGACGCGCACGCCCTCGGGGGCAGGGCCGTCCTGCTTGGCGCAGACGAAGGTCACGTCGAAGTCGCCGCACGCGGCCAGGTAGCCGGCCAGGCGGTGGCCGAACTGCTCGGCCCCGCCGTAACGGCTTAAGCTCGGCAGCATCAGGGCGACGCGCTTCATCGCAGCCCCTCGTACACGGCCAGGGTGCGGGCCAGGAAATCTTGCTCCGAGAGGCCTCCCATGCGGCGGCGCTGGCCTTCGCGCAGGGCCGTCACCAGTCCCGGTTCTGTCATGGCCGCATTGATGCGCAGGGCCATGGCATCCACGTCGCCGGCCGGGAAGAGGGCCGCGGGTTCGAGCAGGTCGGGCATGACGCCCACGTCCGTGCCGATCAGGGGAACGCCCGTGGCCATGATCTCCAGGGCCGCCCGGGCGATGGTCTCGGACCACAGGGAGGCGACCACGCCCAGGTCCAGGGCGTTCAGGCAGGCGGGGATGTCCGGACGCTTGCCGGTGATGGTCGTCACGTCCTCGACGCCGTGCTCGGCGATCCAGCCGCGCACGGTCGCCTCCGGCGTGGCCGAGTCGAAGCCCAGCAGAAGGAGGCGCAGATTCCCCGCCCCCTCGCGGCGCAGCCGGCTCACGGCCTTGATCAGTTCAAGCTGGCCCTTGACGCGGTCGAAGCGGCCCAGGAGCCCGACGACGAAATCGTTTTCCCCGTAGCCCAGTTCCGCCCGGATGCGTTCCCTGGCCCCGGGGTCGGGGCGGAACGTGGTGGTGTCCACGCCGCCGAGGATCTCGTGCAGCCTGGACGGCGATATGCCGAAGGCGTCCCGGAAATGGCGGGTCATGGGCGAGTTGGTGGTGATGACCGCATCACTGACATCGTTGTGCAGCCAGCGGTTGACGATATTGGCCTTGGGCCGGCGCTGGTCGCCGCGGGTGCGGACCAGCCCGAAGGAGCCCAGTTCCTTGCGCAGGAGCCCCCACAGCAGGAACGCCTCGCCCCGGTGGCAGTTGACCACGTCGGGCCTGAACTCCCGCACCAGGCCCTTGAGTTCGGCGTAGAGCGCGGCTATGCCCCAGGGCGTGGTCGTGTTCAGGTCCATGAGCCGCATGGGCAGCCCCCACTCCTCGCCCTTGCGGGCCGAGAGGGTTCCGGGCAGGCCGAGGACCAGCACATCGTGGCCGGCCTCGATCAGCAGGCGGCTCAGGAACATGCCGTACCACGCGGTGGCGTTGAACCACCGCACATTGACGACCTGGATGCATCTCATGACATGTGTTTCCGTGATTATTCCCACCCACAACCGGGCGGATGTTCTGGGCCGGGCCGTGGCCTCGGTGCTGACGCAGAGCCGGCCCGACCTGGAGCTCATCGTCGTCGACGACGGCTCCACCGACCACACCGCGCAGGTCCTGGCCGGATTCGACGATCCACGGCTTACGGGAATGCGTCAGGAAAATAAAGGGGTCAGCTCCGCCAGAAACCTGGGCATCGCCGCCAGCCGGGGCCGCTACATCGCACTCCTGGACTCGGACGATTACTGGCTGCCGGAAAAGCTCGAGCGGCAGGTCCGCTTCCTGGACGAAAGCGGTTTCGAGATTTCTCAGACGGACGAAATCTGGATCCGCGACGGCGTCAGGGTCAACCCGCGTTTCAAGCACGCCAAGCCCGCCGGGTGGTTTCTGGAGAAATCCCTGGAGCTGTGCCTGATCAGCCCGTCCTGCGTCATGTTCTCACGTCGGCTGTGGGAGGAGCTGGGGCCGTTCGACGAGCGCCTGCCTGCCTGCGAGGACTACAGTCTGTGGCTGCGGGTCGGGGCGCGCCATCCCGTCGGGCTCGTGCCCGAGGCGTTGACCGTCAAGACCGGCGGGCACGCGGACCAGCTGTCGCGGCGCATCATCGGCCTGGACCTGTACCGCGTCTACGCTGTCGTCGACCTGTTGCGGAGCATGGACCTGACCGCCGAGCAGCGGGCCATGGCCGTGGCGTCCCTGCGGGAGCGGGTCCGGCTCTACGCCCAGGGCTGCATCAAGTACGGCAAGGACGAGGAGGCGTTGCGGGTGCGGGAGCTGGCGGGGCCGTTTCTGGGCTGAGGGACGGTCTGGAGCGGGAAATGAAAAGGGCAGGCCCGAGGACCTGCCCTTTTTGCGTCTAGTTGGCGCCCGGCTGTTTTTCCAGGTGGCCCGGGTTGTAGAGACGGCGGTCGCCTGCGGCAGGCGGGGTCCACTGGTAGATCCAGGTTTCCGTCAGGGGGCGGCCGTCGGCCTCCAGGTAGAGGCGCAGGTTGATGGGGTTCTGGGTATCGTCCGGCGGCACGACGTCGAACATGCAGCGGAAGCCGTTAATGGCGTGCTGGGGACGGACCGAGGTGATCTCGATGCGGCCGGCCGAGGTCTCGAGGACCGGCTTGATCTTGGTGTCCTTGCCGATCATGGCCAGATCGCCGCCGGAGAAGTCCACGGCGAAGCGCTGGCTGTAGTACTTGCGGATGACGCCGACCACGCCGCCCAGGCCCGTGAAGGTGTCGACGACCTTGCCCAGCTTGGTCTGGGACGGGGGCGTGGTGCCCCAGTACATGTTGTAGCTGTAGAGCAGTTCCTGGCCGGCCTGGACGGGCTCGGCCGGGTTCCAGAAGGCCACGATGTTGTCGAAGGTCTCGTCGAGGTTGGCGATCTCCACCAGCTGCACGGAGCCGGTGCCCCACTGGCCGATGGGCTCGATCCAGACGCTCGGGCGCTTGTCGTAGAACACGCCGTCATCCTGGTAGTGGTCGAAGTTCTGGTCGCGCTGGATGAGGCCGAAGCCGCGCGGGTTGTGGTCCATGTAGGCGTTGAAGCGCAGGAAGGGCGGGTTGTTCAGGGGCCGCCAGATCCACTCGCCGTTGCCGTTGTGCATGGCCAGGCCGTCGGAGTCGTGCAGTTCGGGGCGCCAGTCGTGGTTCATGCGGCGGTCGTTCTCGCCGACCATGAACATGCTGGTCAGGGGGGCGATGCCCAGGCGCTCGATGGACTTGCGCGGGTAGACGGCCGCGTCGACGCGCATGGTCAGCATCTGGCCGGGGCGGATGTCGAAACGGTACGCGCCGGTCACGCTGGGCGAGTCGAGCAGGGCGTAGACCGTGGTCGTGTCGCTGCCCGGTCGGGGTTTCTCCAGCCAGAAATGGGTGAAGGTCGGGAATTCCTCGTCGCGCGGCAGGGCCGTGTCCACGGCCAGGCCGCGCGCGGACATGCCGTACTGCATCTCGCCGCCAACGGCGCGGAAGTAGCTGGCGCCCAGGAAGGCGATCAGGTCGCGGGTCCAGTCCGTGTGGTAGCGCAGGCGAAAGCCGGCAAAGCCGAGGTTCTTGGGCAGTTCCTTTCCTTTGACCCCGGACTTGCCGTAGGTGAAGAGGTCGGGGGTGTAGTCGATCTCTTTGACCTTCCCTTCCTGCAGTTCATAGATGGTGATGGGCGTCTTGAAGAAGAGGCCCAGGTGGAAGAGTTCGGCCCGGAACAGGGAGGCGTCGCTCTTCCACAGGGCGTGCTCCGAGTCGAAGGCCAGCTGCATGTAGGCGTCCCAGCTCAGGTTCTTGAGGGATTCCGGGATCTCGCCGGCGTGGTCCACATAGGGCTGTTCCGCCAGATGGCGGGCGCGGCCCTTGAGCCAGGCGTAGTCGAAGTTGGTGCCGCCCGTCGGTGTGGGCAGGTCCGTGGCGGCGAAAGCGGCCGTGGACAGGACAAGGGATGCGCCAAGGAGGATCGTGCAGAGCAGTGTGGCAAGGGGATGACGCTTCATGGTTCTTTTCTCCGGTTATTCCGAAAGTTCCTGTTTGGTCACGGCCTCGGACTTGATGCGGTCCAGGAGGTCGGCAAGTGCGGGCTTGACGTTTTCGCGGATGTCGCCGGCCACGATGAGGAAGAGCAGGTCGTCGCCCGGCACGTACTCGCCGCTTCTGGCCTCGGCCACCGCGCGGAAGATGCCCGGGCGGGCCTCGATCTCCTTGCGGATGGTCTCGACCTTGGCCTGATCGACCTCGATCTTCACGCGGCCGACCTTGCCCTTGTCCTTGCGGGACCAGGCCCGGACCACGCCGTTGTGGACCAGGACCATGCCCACGTTCTCCCGGAATCCCGGTTCCGTCTTGAGTTCCGCTATCTTTTTGCTGATGTCCATGAAGGCCTCCTTATCGGGCTTCCAGTTCGTTCAGGTGGTTGCGTGCGAAGTCCAGGCCCGGGTCGAGCCGCAGGGCTTCGCCCAGCAGTTCCCGCGCCTTGTCCGCATTGTTCATGAATTTATGGCACAGGCCGAGGTTGGCAAGGTCCATGGCCGAGCCGCTGTCCAGGCTCAGGGCCAGCTCGAAATTGGCCGCGGCGCCTGCGTAATGCTGTTGCTTGAAATACGCCACCCCGCGCAGGTTGAAGTACTCCTTGACCTCGGGGCAGTGGTCCACGGCCCGGTCCAGATGCGGGATGGTCTCGGCCCACAGGCCCTGCTGGGACAGGGCGTAGGCCTGGTAGAAGGCGGCCAGGCCGCGGTCGTCGCGTTCGGGCTGCTGCGGCTCGGCCGCGGCGAACCAGCTGGCTGCCCGGTCGATCTCGCCCTGGCGCAGGGCCACCAGGCCCCGGAAGAAGGGCAGGTAGTGGGCCTCGGGGTAGACCTCTTCCAATACGGACAGGCCTGCTTCGGCCTGGTCCGGGTCCATGTCCTCGGCCAGGATGCGGCCGACGAAGAGGCCCAGGGAGGCCATGGGCGTGCGCTCCCGGAACAGGAAGCCCGGGATGAAGTTGTAGTTGGCCGGGATGCCAAGGCCCTGCTGCGTGGTGTCGACGGAGAAGAAGGTGAAGCCCTGGTCCTTGAGCCGCGCGCAGAAGTTCGTGAGCTCCGTGGCGATGTCCGCGTCCTGGTTCACCGGGAGGGAGTCGATGGAGACCGTTGGGCCCGACGTCAGCCAGCCGAACTGGTCCGGGTGGGTGAACTTGGGCAGACCCGAGGCCTCGTAGTTGCTGCAGCTCTCGAAATCGCCGCCGAGCTGGGCGATCTCGGTCAGGGCGCGGATGGCCGCCTTCTGGGGCGACGAGGCCGTGCCGGCGGTGAAGACGATCTCGCTTTTGTGCGGGAAGGTGGCCGGGTCAAAAACCAGGGCCGCCACCGTGGGCACGGGCAGGCCGAGGCTGAAATCCTTGAGCCAGACCTTGAGTCCGTTGCGGATGAACTTGTCGTAGAGCTCGACGAGCACCGGGTCCGTGAAGGAGGCCGGGTCGATGTTCGGGGTCTCCTGCCGCGTGCGGTCGACCACGGCGCAGACGTGGCGCTCGACCAGCTCGCAGCCGCCCTGGAGCATGGATTCCTCCAGGGTGTTGCCGGCCGAGGAGCCGTTGAACTCGTTGAGCTTCTTGAACCAGTCCAGGGGCGCCATGTACTCCCTTCCCGTGCCGATGTCCGTGACCGGCGTGAAGCTCCACGGCAGGAGGTCCAGAATGCGGGCCGCGTCCTCTTCGCCTGCCTTGTCGGCCACGGACTGGATCAGGAAGGAGATGGGCAGCAGGCTTTCGCCGAAGGCTTCGCGGGCCTGGGACCAGGTCATGGGCCGGAAGTTGCCGGGGTCGCTCCAGAAGGAGAAGTAGCTGAAGCGCTCGGCCAGCTCCATCAGCGCCGAGGCCTCGGCCTGGGCCGGGGAGGCGCCTTTGCCCATCTGCTTGCGGGTGGGCATGATCTCGCGCGCGTCCTCGCCGCAGATGGACATGAACACGGGGATGCCCAGCCGGCCGGTATCGATGCGCCGGGTCTGGGCCAGGATGCGCTTGCCGGAGCGGGACAGGGCCTCGCGGGCCCTGGCGACGGTCTCCTCGGGTGTGCAGGTCTTGTCCAGGTCCGTGACGTAGCCCTTGGGGCAAGGGTTTATTTTGATCATAATGGTCCGAATTGAAACGGTTTGGGTTGGCGCGGTTCCGGGCCGCCGTAGAGCCGGTCGGGGAATCCGCAGAACGCCGTTGTGGCGGGGCTTCGCGCACAAGTCAATGGGCTTTGTATTCGGGTCTCGGTGTGCTAAAAAACAAAAATTAGTCTCAATCCGATCCACAAGGAGCGCCACATGATCGACGGACAACGCTTTCTTCTCGGCGGAGCGGACGGGGCCGGCGTGTACCAGCTGGCCGCCATGGGCAACCGGCACGGGCTGGTGACCGGGGCCACGGGCACCGGCAAGACCATCACCCTGCAAGTCCTGGCCGAGAGCTTCTCGCGCATGGGCGTCCCGGTCTTCGCCGCGGACATCAAGGGCGACCTGGCCGGCATCGTAGCGCCCGGCAATCCCCACCCGAAGATCGAGGAACGCTTGGCCCGCATGCCCGCCGAGGGATTCGCCTTCGAGGGCAACCCGACGGTCTTCTGGGACGTATTCGGCGTGTCGGGCCATCCCCTGCGGACCAGCGTCTCGGAGATGGGGCCCCTGCTGCTCTCGACGCTCATGGAGCTCAACGAGACCCAGGCGGGCATCATGTTCGCCTGCTTCCGCATCGCCGACGAGCAGGGCCTGCTGCTTCTGGACCTCAAGGACCTGCGGGCCATGCTGTCCTTCATGGCCGAGAACGCCGCCGAACTTCGCGGAACCTTCGGCAACATCAGCCCGGCCAGCGTCGGGGCCATTCAGCGGCAGATCCTGGTGCTGGAGGAGCAGGGCGGGGACGTCTTCGTCGGCGAGCCGGCCCTGGCCCTGGCGGATCTCATGCACACGGATTTTTCCGGACGCGGGGTGATCTCGCTCCTGGACGCGGCCGGCCTCATGGCCCGCTCGCCCAAGATCTACGCCACGTTTCTGCTGTGGCTGCTGTCGGAACTCTTCGAGCAGCTGCCCGAGGTCGGCAACCCCGAGCGCCCGAGCCTCGTCTTCTTCTTCGACGAGGCCCACCTGCTCTTCGACAACGCGCCCAAGGCCCTGATCGACAAGATCGAGCAGGTCGTGCGCCTGATCCGCTCCAAGGGGGTGGGTGTCTACTTCGTCACCCAGTCGCCGGCCGACATCCCGGACGAGGTCCTGGGGCAGCTCGGGCTCAAGATCCAGCACGCCCTGCGGGCCTACACCCCCAGGGAGCAGAAGACCGTGCGCAGCGTGGCCGAGAGCTTCCGGGCCAATCCGGCCTTCGATACGGCCGCGGCCATCACGGAACTGGGGACCGGAGAAGCACTCGTGTCCGTCCTCGACGACAAGGGGCGCCCCGGCGTGGTCGAGCGGGTGCTGGTGCGGCCGCCGCAGTCCCGGATCGGGCCGCTGACGGAGTCCGAGCGCGCCCAGATTCTTGGCCGTTCGCCCCTCAAGGGCCGCTACGACGCCATGGTGGACCGCGAGTCGGCCTTCGAACTCCTGCAGGCCAGGGCCAGGACCATGGCGGATCAGGCCCGCGACCTGGCCGAATCGGCGGCGCGCGAGAAGGAGGAGGCGGCCCGGGGCGGGACCTTCGACTGGCTGACGGGAACTTCCCGCCGCCAGGGACTGGGGGAGGCCATGGTCAAGAGCGCGGCGCGGACCATAGGGACGCAGCTGGGGCGGCAGATCCTGCGTGGGGTGCTCGGCTCCATCTTCGGGGGCCGCAAGTAGCCGCGGCATTCTGGGCGGGAAAAGAAAAAAGGCCGGGAAACCGGCCTTTATCGTCGCATGGAGCGGGAAACGGGATTTGAACCCGCGACTTCAACCTTGGCAAGGTTGCACTCTACCACTGAGTTACTCCCGCGTTCGAAGAGTGGTTTCCTAATCGGACGCCATCCGGGATGCAAGCATTTTTTTTCGTCCGTTGGAAAAAGAAAAGGCCGGTCGGGCCGGCCTTTGTCTTCTGGAGCGGGAAACGAGATTTGAACTCGCGACTTCAACCTTGGCAAGGTTGCACTCTACCACTGAGTTACTCCCGCAGTCTTGGAGGCGGCATCCAGATTTGAACTGGAGAATGGAGGTTTTGCAGACCTCTGCCTTACCACTTGGCTATGCCGCCTGATCTGTGGAGCGGGAAACGGGATTTGAACCCGCGACTTCAACCTTGGCAAGGTTGCACTCTACCACTGAGTTACTCCCGCTCAACGAGGAGTCGTGTTTATAAAGGCCGGTGTCGGCTGTCAACCAAAATCTGATTTTTTCTTTTCAGCCGGAAGACAAAGGATTATTCTTATTAAAAGAGGCGTACGCATCCCCCGGGGGTTTACTTTTTGGTGGTCAGTGAATACTAACTCTCTCTCCTTAGACAATCGGCCTGTTCAGGAGGATGTACCATGGAAGCCAAGGACCTTGAGTTCTTCAGAGAATATTTGACCAAGATGATTGACGACATCCAGCGTCAGGGCGAGGCGACCATCGAGGAAATGTCGGACAACGTGGAGTACTACTCCGATCCCGCCGACAGGGCCTCGGCCGAGTCAGACCGCACCTTCACCCTGCGCCTGCGCGACCGGGACCGCAAGCTGATCAAGAAGATCAACGAGGCCCTGGACCGCATCGACGACGGCTCCTTCGGCGTCTGCGAGGACTGCGGCGAGGACATCGGGATTCCACGCCTCAAGGCGCGTCCCATGACCACGCTGTGCATCGAGTGCAAGAGCCGCCGGGAAGAGGAAGAGCGTCTGCGCGGCGACTAGGGTCGCCCCCGGTCTTCACGTTCATCAAGGCGCGTACCGCTCTGGCACGCGCTTTTTTTGTTTTTTGAAGGACACGCATGGACGCCAGCGTTTTCCGTTTCGTGGCCGAGGAACTGGCCGCGCGCATCCGGGGCCTGCGCATCGAGAAGGTCTTCGCGCCACTGCCCGACACCTGGACCTTCAGCATGGGCCGGGCCGGGCATCTCGTGCTGTGCACCGGCAAGCCCACCCCCTTTCTCTTCCTTTCCCCGCACAAGCCGGAAAATCCCCCGTCCCCTTCGGGCCGGGCCATGTGGCTGCGCAAGCGGCTGCGGGACCGGCGCGTGCACGGAATCGTCTCGGACTGGCCCCGGCGGCGTCTGGCCCTGGAGCTTTCCGCCGGCGAAGGGCGCTGGCTCGTTCTCGATCTCGCGGCGGCGCCCGCCCTGGTCGACTCCCTGCCGCCGGAATTCGGCGCCGCGCCCGTCTGGCCGGAGCTTGAGCGGATCATCGGCGAGGACGGGCTGTGGCGCGAACTGCCGCATCTCACGCCGCCCCTGCGCAACCGGCTGCGCTCCATCCCCGAGGAGCAGGCGCGGACCCTGTTGCGGGATATCGAGAGCGGCGCCGTCGGGACATTCTATTTCGGGCTGGACCACCGCGGCCGCAGCCAGGTCAGCCTGTGGCCCCTCGAAGGCGGCGGCGCCTGCGTGAGCGTCCTGGAGGCCGCGCAGCAGGCCCACGGCCGGACCCTGGCCGACATGGCCAGGGCGCACGGCGGGGAGGACGACGCGAGGTCCCGCAACATCCGGCGCATCGAACGCGCCCTGGCGCGGGTGGAGGCGGACCGGACCCGCCTCGGGGAGATGGTCGCCATGCGTGAAAAGGGGCTCGCGCTGCAGGCCCATCTGCACGGCCTGGACAAGGACGCCCGTCTGGCGGTGGTCCGGCTCTGCGACGGGGACGGCCGGGAGCTGGAGCTCCGCCTGGACCCCGGAGTGACCGTGCGTGAGAACATGACCAGATTTTTCGGCCGCGCGGCCAAGGGGGAGCGGGGCATGGGCATCGTCGCCGCCAGGATTCAGGCCCTGCGCCGGGAACTGGACGACGCGAAGGCGGGCCGCATCGGGCCGGCAGCGCCGCCCGATAAACAGCTGTCACCGGTCGCGCCGGGCCCTTTGCCCGCCAAGTACAGGGGCATCAAGGTCGGGGCCTACCGCTCCTCCGACGGCTTCCTCATCCTGCGCGGCCGCAGCGCCCAGGCCAACCATCAGTTGCTGACCAAGGCCGCCAGCCCCTTCGACTACTGGCTGCACGCCCAGGACGGACCAGGCGCCCATGTCGTGGTCAGGCGCGATTTCCCGGCCCAGGAGGTCCCCGAACGGACCATCCAGGAGGCCGCCGCCCTGGCCGCCCTGGCCAGCCACCTGAAGATGGCCGACCGCGGCGACGTGCTGCTGTGCCTGGTCAGGGACGTGCGGACCATCAAGGGGGCGAACCTGGGCATGGTCGGCGTGGACAAGGTCCTGCGCACGGTCCGGCCGGTCATCGATCCCGCCCTCGAAGAGCGGCTGCGCCTCGATATGGGGAGCTGACTTTACATGAGCCGCGGGAAGACTTAGGTCTTGCGGCCACACTATCTGTGCGAGGTGTACATGCTTATCGATTCCCACGGCCGCAAGGTGAGCTACCTGCGGCTGAGCATAACCGACCGCTGCAACCTGCGCTGCCTGTACTGCAGGCCCCAGAGCGAATGGGTATTCCTGCCCCATGAGCAGATCCTGACCTTCGAGGAGATGTTCGAACTGGTGGACGTGGCCAAGATCGCCGGCGTCGAGAAGGTCCGGCTCACGGGCGGGGAGCCTTTCGCCCGCAAGGGCTTCATCCCCTTCCTGGCCCGGCTGCACGCCAAATACCCGTCGCTGGACCTGCGCATCACCACCAACGGCACCATGCTGGCCGGGCGCGTGCAGGAGCTGCGCGAGGCCGGAGTGACCTGCCTGAACATCTCCCTGGACACCCTGCAGCGTGCGAAGTTTGAGGAAATCACCGGCGTTGACGGGTACGGGCTTGTCCGTGAGGGCATCGACGCCTGCCTGGATGCGGGGATGCGGGTCAAGATCAACGTCGTGGCCCTGAAGGGCATCAACGACGACGAGTTGCCGGAATTCGTGGATTTCGCGCGTGATCTCGGCGTGGACGTGCGCTTCATCGAGTTCATGCCCATCGGCTACCAGTCGCGCTGGAGCCGCGAGAACTACTGGCCGGCCAAGGACATCGTCGCGGCGGTGGAGGGGCTCGTGCCTCTGGACGAGGTGCGCGAGGCCTCCCGCAACAGCGGCCCGGCCAAGATGTACAAGATCGCGGGCGGATCCGGGCGCATCGGCGTCATCTCGGCCGTCAGCAACCATTTCTGCGAGAGCTGCAACCGTTTCCGGGTCACCTCGGACGGCAAGCTGCGGACGTGCCTCTTTTCCGACAAGGAGTACGACGTGCGCGCCATCCTGCGCAACCCGCAGCACTCCACCCAGGAGTTGCTCGACCTCTTCGCCAGGGCCAATCAGGAAAAGCCCATGGGCTACCGGCTGCTGCAGGATCGCCAGACCAACCAGGTCTGCGACCGGGCCATGACGGCCATCGGCGGCTAGGGCTTTTTCGGGCGGATCAGGTCGTCCACGGCCTCGGGCGTGGCCGGGATGGACAAGGTGGGGCGGCTGCCTTCCAGCACCTTGTCCAGGTCGAGGGTTTCGATGCGGATGTCCGAGCCGAAGGCGTCCTCCTGCAGGGCCAGGTACGCGGTCTTGGAGAACGCGCGGGTCCTGGCCCACCACGAGCTGCCCTTCTGTTCCCAGAAGCGCTGCCCCGAGCGGTAGGCGTAGAGGCCGGAGCAGGCAAGAAATGCGAGATTGGTCTTGATGGCCGTCACGAATGCTTTCCTCACCATGCCTCTTGCTTCCTGGAAAGCAAGCTGCGTTTCCGGCCTGACGGCCGGCAGGTTGCCAGTGGTTCGTTTGTCGTCTTTCATATGATATGTGGCCTCGCGGCCCTGTGATGCTTCACTTTTCGGTATGTAGGTGCGGACGCATTCCTCTACGGAACTCCGCATGGTTTTGCAAATGCGCAGCCGTCGCCCGGCCGGGGCGGCCTTTTCGGCGCACCACGAGGACTCATGGAGAGACAGGACATAACATTCGAGAACCCGGACTTCGCCCGCGAGGTCTTCGGGCCTGGCAACGCCCATCTGGAGACCGTGGCCGGGATCACCGGCGTGACCGTGGAGAGCCGAGGCAGCGAGCTTTCGGTTTCCGGCGACGACCATGACATGGTGCGGCTGGTCTGCCGCTATTTCGCCCAGATCTACGACCTGGTCCGCGGAGGCCACCAGCTTTTCGACCGCGACATCGAGCAGAGCCTGCGCATCATGCTGCGCGACCCGTCCACGCCGCTCAAGAAATACTACCAGGAGGCCCTGTTCACGGTCTCCCCACGCAAGACCGTCTGCCCCAAGACGGTGACCCAGCGCGAGTACCTGCACGCCATGCGCGAGCTGGACCTGACCCTGGGCATCGGCCCGGCCGGTACGGGCAAGACCTACCTGGCCGTGGCCGTGGGCGTGTCGCTCTTCCTGCAGAAGAAGGTCAAGCGCCTGGTCCTGACGCGCCCGGCCGTGGAGGCCGGCGAGAAGCTCGGCTTCCTGCCCGGCGACCTGGTCGAGAAGGTCAACCCCTACCTGCGGCCCCTTTACGACGCCCTGAACGACATGCTCGACTACGCCCGGGTGCAGGAGATGATTGCGGCCGGGGCCATCGAGATCGCGCCCCTGGCCTTCATGCGCGGTCGGACCCTGAACAACGCCTTCGTCATCCTCGACGAGGCCCAGAACACCTCCCCCGAGCAGATGAAGATGTTCCTGACGCGCCTTGGCTACGGCTCGCGGGCCGTGGTCACGGGCGACGTCACCCAGATCGACCTGCCCGCCCACATGGGCTCGGGCCTGGTGCAGGCAGTGGAGGTCCTCGAGGGCGTGCAGGGCGTGGCCATGATCCACTTCACCGAGGACGACGTCATCCGCCACCCGTTGGTCGGGCGCATCGTGCGCGCCTACGACCGGCACCGTCAGGCCGCGCTGGCCCGGGAGGGCAAGGGCTGATGCTGCATCTGGAGCAATGCGTCGCGGCCGACCCGCGCTTTCCTCTCTCGGGGCCTGAGCTCATGGAGATTTTCGAGGGCCTGGCCGGGTGCTTCGGCCTGGACGAGTGGGAGCTCTCCCTGCGCCTGGTGGACGACCGGGAGATGGCCGAACTGAACGGCTCCTTCATGGGCTGCCTGGGGCCCACCAACATCCTGAGCTTCCCCGGCGGCGAGGGCGACTGGCTCGGGGACCTCGTCCTGTCCGTGGACACCCTGGCCCGCGAGACGCGCCTCTACAACCAGGACCCCCACGAATACACCGTGCGCCTGCTGGCCCACGGCCTGCTGCACCTCATGGGCCACGACCACGGCCCGGAGATGGACGATCTGACGGACCTGGCCGTGGCCGCGGTCCGGCCAGACCCGCAAGCGTCCGTCAGCCGCATCTTCCCCTCGATCTGAGCACGTCCCGCCACAGGCGGGGACTGACGCGCGTGAAGCGGTCGAAGTCCGAGACGATCTCAAGCCCCGGCACGATGGCCCGGTACACGGGCAGCCGCAGTTCCCTTTTCGTCAGGTTGACGTAGACGGGTTCGTACCCCCTGTCTTCCAGGATGGCTTCGAGCAGGGCCAGGTCGCCTGCGGCCGAGCCCGTCGAGTGGTCCGGCAGGTCTTCGAGCAGGCGCACCGGAAGGTCGCGCGGGCCCTCGGCCGAAGCCGGGCCTCCGGGAAAGGGGAAGGGCGTCTCGGTCAGGGCCGAGATGGCGGCGCGGCGGCCCGAGAGGGACGCACCCGTGGCCTTGACCAGCCCCCCCTCGGCCAGGTGCACGAAGCACTTGTAGCAGGGCACGCCCAGTTCCGTGGTCAGGTCCTGGAAGACGGGATCGACGCCCTGCTCCCGGTATCGTTCCAGAAGCTCCCGCACGTCGTCGTCGCGGCTTTCCACGCGGAAACATCTCGCGGGGTCGAAGACCCTGACGGCCTCGGCGTCTCGCTCGATGACCTCCAGCAGTCCGCTGACCTTGGCCTCTTCGGGCGTGTTGCCCGAGGCCAGGCCCGTGGAGCCCAGGCCGCTGAAGAGGCGGACTTCGTCGAGGTTGGTGAACAGGTACACGGCCTGCAGCGGGACCAGCCTGGTTTCGCCGCGACGTCCCCGGCCCGCGATCCAGTGCAGGGGCTGGTCCGCGTACGGGACTTCCAGGCGCATGGAATTCGGGTCCAGGGCCTCGTCTCCAAGTTCGCTGAAGGGTGCGACCCGGATTTCCCCGTCTTCCTGGCTGCCCGAGACGCGCATGTCGCGGATGTCGGCGAAGGAGCTGTAGCGCTCGACGATCTCCATGGCCAGGGAGACGCGGGCGTCGTCCATGGTCAGGCCCCGGCCGTAGCTGGTCATGAGCCCCTGCAGGCGGTGGTCGAAGGCGCCGCAGCGCGTGGCGCGGTCCAGCCGCCAGCGGCGCAGCAGACCCCATGGGGCCAGGGAGGCGTGATGGCGCATCTCGGGTCCGTCCAGGACGCCCAGGCCGTAGAGCCGCTCCTCGGCCAGGGCACGGGTGGCCTCGGCGGGCCGCCGCGGGCAGGGGGCGGGCAGTTCCAGGGAGGCCCGGATGCGGGCCGGGTCCGTCGTCGGAGCGTCGGGCGCAGCGTCCAGGGCGTCGTCGGCCGGGTCGGCGGGCAGGGGGGCGTGTTCGAAGATGTTCGCGGCCAGGAGGCGGCTTGCACGCGCGTGCAGGTCGTGGTCGGGCAGGGCGGCGCTGGCCAGGAAAAGCTGGGGCGAGCGGCCCTTGAGCCCGTCGAGCGCGGGGCGCATTTCCGGCCACAGGTCCCGCAGGCCCGGGGTCAGAAGCACGGTTTCGAGGACCAGGGCGCGGACCGTCTCGTCGGGGGCGTCGAAGAGGGCGCGCAGTTGCGCCGGGGGCATGGCGGCCAGTTGCGGCCGGACGTGGGCGCGCATGAACTCGTCGCCGGGCAGCCTGCGGACGTGGTCCAGGCATTGTTCCAGGGTCAGGGGTTCGGCGGGTTCGGGGGTGAAGTAGGCCACCCCCAGGAGACTGTCCTGATGGGCGAGCCGGTAGCGCATGGTAGGGGTCACGTCGAAGCTCCTTGCGTGGTTTTGCGGGCCATTGGTACCTATCTTGCTTGAAATCGCCTGCCAAGGAGATGCTGTCATGAAATTTTTCATTCTCTGTGCCTGCGCCCTGCTCGTGGTGGGGTGCGCATCCGCGGACCGATACGACGTGAACCTTTACGGGATCGACTATCAGGACGACGCCGAGATCCTGATGGGCGAACTGGTCGAGGCGGTGACGCCCGTGTCCATGCCCGACACGGGCTACCGGGCTCTGATCGTGCCCTTCGCCCTGCGGCAGGACATCGCCGTTCGCAAGGACGTGGGCCGGGAGATGGCCGACATCTTCAGACGCGCGTGGCTTGAGCGCCGGGTCTTCGGGGCCATGGAGTACGACTCCTCGAAGCCCTGGACCGGGCTGGACGCGGCCATGTCCGCGGCCAGAGCCAAGGGCGCCAATATTCTGGTCACGGGCAACGTTTCCCAGTTTTACGAGGGGGGCGGCGCGGGCCGGACATCCGTCGGCGTCACGGCCGAGGTGTACTGGGTGCCCGACGGGACCCTGATCTGGTCCGCGGCCCAGGCTGCGGCCATGGAGGCCGGCCCCGCCAAGGACTATGTCGTGGTCCGCAGCCAGGTGCGTCTGCCCGAGAACCCCACCTTCGCCGTCATGCGCGCCCTGTCCCTGAGCATGGCCGACGGCTTCGCCCGCCACCTGCGCCCGTAACGCCGCCACAGCTTGTGACCACCCGTGAGCCGACGTGTATTCGTCGGCTTTTTTATTTTTATTTCGTGGTGTTGCAATTCCCTTTACAAACCATGAACAAGCTTTGTAGGAAAAAATTTTTTGCGTTTACGCACGCAACATTCAAACCGTATCTCCGGATGATCGGGTGACACCATGAAGCACTTTCTATCCATACTGGATCTCAAGGCCACCGAGGCCATGGACCTTGTCAGGCGGGCCAAGGAGATGAAGGACACGGACTACCGGTCCACGCTGCTGGCCGGCAAGACCCTGGCCATGATCTTCGAGAAGGCCTCCACGCGCACGCGCGTCTCCTTTGACGTCGGCATCCGCCACCTCGGCGGCAGCACCATCTTCATGACGCCGGCCGACTCCCAGCTGGGACGCAGCGAGCCCCTGGCCGACACGGCCCGGGTCCTCTCCCGATACGTGCAGGGCATGGTCGTGCGCACCTTCGCCCAGAAGAACGTCGAGGAACTGGCGCGCTGGGGTTCCATCCCGGTGGTCAACGCTTTGACGGACCTCTACCACCCCTGCCAGGTCATGAGCGACATGCTGACGATCTACGAGCGGACCACGAACCTGACGGACCTCGTCGTGTCCTGGATCGGCGACGGCAACAACATGGCCCACTCCTGGATCAACGCCAGCATCTACTTCGGCTTTCAGCTGAACCTGGCCTGCCCCGAGGGCTACATGCCGAAGACGGCGGTGCTGGAACGGGCCCTCAAGATGGGCGCCAAGGTCTACATCACCGACGACCCGAAGGCCGCCATCGCCGGATCGCATTTCGTCAACACCGACGTCTGGGCCTCCATGGGTCAGGAGGCCGAGCAGAAACGCCGCGAGAAGGCCTTCGCCGGGTATCAGGTCAACGAGGAGCTCCTGGCCCTGGCCGACCCGTCGGCCAAGGTCCTGCACTGCCTGCCCGCCCACCGCGGCGAGGAGGTCAGCGAGGATGTCTTCGAGGGGCCGAGGTCCATCGTCTTCGACCAGGCCGAGAACCGTCTGCACATGCAGAAGGCCATCCTGGAATGGATTTACAGCTGAGGCGGCGAGTCCGCTCTACATAAAGGAGAAGTTTTCATGCGCAAGATCGAAAAAGTCGTTCTGGCCTATTCCGGCGGTCTCGACACCTCCGCCATCCTGAAATGGATCAGGAAGACCTACGAGTGCGAGGTCATCACCATGACCGCCGACCTGGGCCAGGGCGAGGAACTCGACGGCCTGGAGGACAAGGCCCTCAAGACCGGCGCCACCAAGGCCTACGTGGTGGACCTGCAGGAGGAGTTCGTCGCCGACTACGTCTTCCCCATGTTCCGGGCCAACGCCGTCTACGAGGGCGGGTACCTGCTCGGCACGTCCATCGCCCGGCCCCTCATCGCCAAGAAGATGGTCGAGATCGCCCTGGCCGAAGGGGCCCAGGCCGTGGCCCACGGCGCCACGGGCAAGGGCAACGACCAGGTCCGCTTCGAGCTTTCGACCTTGGCCCTGGCGCCGCACCTGAAGACCATCGCTCCCTGGCGCGAATGGGACCTCAACTCCCGCACGCAGCTTCTGGAATTCTGCAAGGAAAACGGCATCCCCGTGCCCGTGACCAAGGAGAAGCCCTATTCCTGCGACCGCAACCTCCTGCACCTGAGCTTCGAGGGCGGCGAGCTGGAAGACCCGTGGTCCGAACCCGGCCCGGGCACCTACCAGATGAGCGTCGACCCCGAGCAGGCGCCCGACAAGGCCGAGGTCATCACCCTTGATTTCGAGAAGGGCAACCCCGTGGCCCTGAACGGCCAGACCCTGTCCCCGGCCAAGATGCTCGCCGCCCTGAACGAGCTGGGCGGACGCCACGGCATCGGCCGCCTGGACATGGTCGAGAACCGCTTCGTGGGCATGAAGTCCCGCGGCGTGTACGAGACCCCGGGCGGGGCCATCCTGCAGCGCGCCCACCGCGACCTGGAGGGCGTGTGCATGGACCGCGAGCTGCTGCACCTGCGCGACACCCTCATCCCGCGCTACGCCGAGATGGTCTACAACGGCTACTGGTTCGCGCCCGAGCGCGAGGCCCTGCAGGCCTTCATGGACAAGGCCCAGGAGACGGTCACCGGCACGGTGCGCCTCAAACTCTACAAGGGCGGCGTGTACCCTCTGGGCCGCAAGTCCCCGTATTCGCTCTACAACCCGGAGCTGGCCACCTTCGAGAAGGACGAGGTCTACAACCAGGCCGACGCCGCCGGCTTCATCAAGCTGCACGGTCTGCGCCTGCAGGCCCGCCAGCCCTTCCTGAACAAGATCAAGGGCTAGGACATGAGCGCGGCATCCAAGGAAAAGAAATTGTGGGGCGGCCGGTTCAGCGGGGACACCGCCCCCCTGGTCGAGCGCTACACGTGCTCCGTGGGCTTCGACTCGCGGCTGTGTGCCCAAGATATCGACGGCTCCAAGGCCCATGCGGCCATGCTGGCGAAGCAGGGCATCATCACCCCGGCCGACTGCGAAGCCATCCATCAGGGCCTTGAGCAGATCCGGGCCGAGATAAAGGCCGGGACCTTCGTCTGGCGCGAGGACCTCGAAGACGTGCACATGAACATCGAGCACCGCCTGACGGAGCTCGTCGGCACGCCGGGCCAGAAGCTGCACACCGGGCGCTCCCGAAACGACCAGGTGGCGCTGGATTTCCGGCTCTTTGTGTCCGCCTGCCTGGAAGAATGGGCCGAGAACCTCAAGGCGCTGGTCGGCGTGCTCGTGCAGCGGGCCGAAGAGAACCAGGGCGTGCTGCTGCCCGGCTGCACCCATTTTCAGCCCGCCCAGCCCGTCAGCCTGGCTCAGCACCTGCTGGCCTACGCCCAGATGTTTCGCCGCGACCACGACCGCGTGCGCGACGCCCTGAAGCGCGTGCGCGTCTCGCCGCTGGGGGCCGCGGCCCTGGCCGGCACCACGCACCCACTGGACCCGGCGCAGGTGGCCGGGACCCTGAACCTCGGCGGTACTTTCGCCAACAGCATGGACGCCGTCTCGGACCGCGACTTCGTGCTGGAGGCCGTCTTCTGCGGAAGTCTCGTCATGATGCACCTCTCGCGCCTGTGCGAGGAGATCATCATCTGGGCCAACCCGCAGTTCGGCTTCGTGCGCCTGCCCGACGCCTACTCCACGGGCTCGTCCATCATGCCCCAGAAGAAGAACCCCGACGTGGCCGAGCTCATGCGCGGCAAGACGGGCCGCGTCTACGGCGACCTCATGGCCCTGCTGACCCTCATGAAGGGCCTGCCCCTGGCCTACAACCGCGACATGCAGGAGGACAAGGAACCCTTCCTCGACACCCACGACACGGTGTCGCCGTCCCTGGCCATCATGGCCGGCATGCTCTCGGAACTGGGCTTCAACGCCGAACGCATGCGCCGGGCCCTCAAGGCCGGCTTCCTCAACGCCACGGAACTGGCTGACTACCTGGCGGCCAAGGGCGTGCCCTTCCGCCAGGCCCACCACATCACCGGCGCGGCAGTGGCTTTCGCCGAGGAACGCGGGATCGGCCTTGAGGACATGAGCCTCGAGGATCTGCGGCGCTTTTCCGCCGACATCGGCGAGGACGTCTTTGCCGTTCTCGACTACGACAATGCCGTCGCCCGCCGGCACGTGCCCGGTGGCACGGGTCCCGATTCGGTCGGCGCGCAGGTTTCCGAACTCTCGTCCTGGCTGTCGGAGCCGGCCTAGTTTCGTCGTTTTTGACGGACAGGGTCCAAGCGCGTCGACTACGTCGCGCGTCGTACCGAAAGCCCTCGTCGCACCAGCGGCGGGGGCTTTTTTGCGCCTGGAAGTTCGCCGCCGTCATTCGCTGTATACGCATTCATAAGTATCTATGCGCTCAAATCAGCACGTAATACGTTAGTCTTTTATATCGAAAAATACGTTTTGTTTCGAGTTTCATCCACCTCCTCCTTTCCAATAAACAAGAAGTCATCGGGCAGGAACCATAAGGGAGGGTCGTAACATGAGGATGAGTATTTCTTCGGGTGGCAGGTCCGGCAAGGCGGGACCGAGGATGTGCGGACGTGCAGCCGCTTGCGAAGTCGGGATGGCGGTCACGTTGCTCCGCGATGGCGCCGCGGGAGGCGCTGAGTCGAAGTGTCTGACAGGTGCGGGCGGAACTGCATCGGACACAATGCATTCTCATGTGCCCGTAGTCACGGAAGACGGATATTTCTGTCGAGATCCCAGGCTGTTATTGACGTCATACAGTAATGTATGTACACGCGTTAAAATTTATCGGCAACGGGCTGACGGTGCCAGTTTGATGCAGGGAGGGGGGATGAAGGCTCAGATCGTTCGCAAGGTGCTCCATGCCGTTGTCTTGGCATGTCTGTTGTGCCCTATGTCGGCCTTGGCAGAGAATGCGTATGTAGGCACCGCAGCGTGCAAGGAATGTCACGAGGAACAGTACGACAATTTCACGAAATACGCAAAAAAGGCGCACTCGGACAGGTCCATCAAGATCATGGCTTCGGATCTGTCTGAGGCGGAGTTGGCCCAGTGTTACGGCTGCCACACTACCGGCTACGGCAAGCCCGGCGGTTTCGTCAGCTACGAGAAGACGCCGCATGTTGCGGACGCGGGGTGCGAAGTGTGCCACGGGCCCGGCCAGGAGCATGTCGAGAGCGGAGGGGATACGGAACTCATCAAAGGCAAGCTGACCATGGAAGACTGCCAGGGCTGCCACAATGAGAGCCGCGTCAAGGCCTTCAACTTCAAGCCCCTGCTGTACGGCGGGGCCCACTAGGAGGCGGCCATGAACATATTCAGCAGATCCCTCGGCGCCAAGATCCTCGGCATCACCTTCGCGGTGCTCCTCCTGACCTTCGGTGCGCTGTTCACGGCGACCTTCCTCATGCAGCGGGCCAGCACGCTGCACGAGGTCGAGGTCAACGCCGAGCGCATAGCGGAGATGCTCTCCATGGCCATCCGCGAACCCATGGCCATCGGCGACAACGCGGGCACGACGGACAAGTTCGTGGAAGTTGGGCGGCGCTATGACGATATCGACATCCACCTGACCAATTTCAAGGGCAACGTAACCTACTCCACGTCGGACCAGTTCCTGCGCAAGGAGATCACGGACGTCGTCAGGAGCGCGGAGTTGTCCGCCGCGCTCGAAGACTGCCTGCGCAGGGAATGCGCGAGCCAGTCCATCACCGAGATCGACGGCAAACCGGCCTACCTCGAAATCAAGTCCATTCCCAACGAAGAGTCCTGCCATCATTGTCACGGGTCGAATCAGCCGGTGCTCGGCGTCATGGTCATGACCCAGGACATTTCGCCCCAGATGGACGCGATGATGAGCAACCAGACGAAGGTCGGGGGCATCATGGCCGCGGGCCTGGCCGTGCTCCTCGGCGCCCTGTCCTTTTTCCTCCGGCGTGCCGTCCTCGTGCCCATCCATGACGTGGCCGAGGCAACGGAAAAGATCAGCAAGGGCGACCTGACCGTGCACGTGGAAACCAGAAGCCGGGATCAGATCGGGCAGTTGGCCCAGAGCGTCAACTCCATGACGGATAACATGCGGTCCATGATGCAGGAGATCATCTCCGGCGTGGGTACCCTGGCCGTCGCGTCGGGCCAGCTCAAATCGGTTTCCGAGACGGTGGCCGACGTGGCCGCGGACAATCAGACCCGCTCCGACGCCGTGGCCGCCGCGTCCGAGGAGATGAGCACGAACATGCGCTCCGTGGCCGCGGCCACCGAGCAGGCCTCGGTCAACATCTCCACCGTGGCCGCCGCGTCCGAGGAGATGAGCGCGACCATCGACGAGATTTCGCGCAGCACCGCCAGGGCCAAGGAGATCACCGCGGTGGCCGTGAGCACGGCCGAAGCGACGTCGGCCGATGTCGACCACCTTGGCGCCATGGCCCGCGAGATCCATTCCGTGACCCAGACCATCACGGCCATCTCGTCCCAGACCAACCTCCTGGCCCTGAACGCGACCATCGAGGCCGCCCGGGCGGGCGAGGCCGGCCGGGGCTTCGCCGTCGTGGCCAACGAGATCAAGGAACTGGCCAACCAGACCGCCGCGGCCACGGACGAGATCCGGGGCAAGATCGGCGGCATCCAGGGCGCCACCGACCAGACCGTGGCGCGCATCAACGAGATCACCAAGGTCATCACCGATATCGACGCCATCGTCACGACCATCGCCGCGGCCGTGGAGGAGCAGTCCGTGACGACCCGCGACATCGCTCAGAACATCGGCCAGGCCTCCCAGGGGCTTGACGAGGTCAACCACAATGTGAGCCAGACGTCGAGCGTGGCCGGCGAAATTACCAGCCAGATCGCCGAGGTGAGCTCGTCCGCCACCGACATGACCCGCAACGGCGTCACGGTGCGGGGGCATGCCGAGGAGTTGCGCGCGCTTTCCGAACAGCTTAAAGGGCTCGTGGACATGTTCCGCATCAGGTAGTCCCCACGAACCCAAAAGAGGTAGCAACATGAAGAAAGTCATCATCACGGTCCTGTGCGTCCTGGCCTTTGCCTGTCAGGGCTATGCCGACACGTACTCCATTTCCGTGAACCAGTTCGTCGAACACCCGTCCCTGGACGCCGTCCTCAAGGGTTTCCAGGACAGCCTGAAAGCCCAGGGCGTCAACGCGGCCTATTCAGTCCACAACGCCCAGGCCAACATGGGCACGGCCAACCAGATCGCCGCCCAGATCGCCGGGGAGAAGCCGGACCTGGTCCTGGCCATCGCCACCCCGTCGGCCCAGGCCTGCGCCGTGGCCACCAAGAAGTCGCCGGTCCTGTCAGCGGCGCCGCTGCTCTTCACGGCCATCACCGACCCTGTCGGCGCAGGCCTTGTGGATGACCTGCAGAAGCCCGGCAAGAACATCACCGGCGTTTCCGACATGCTGCCCGTGGACAAGCACATGGAGATGATCCGCAGGTTCTATCCGGGCCTCAAGAAGCTCGGCATGATCTACAACGCCGGCGAGGCCAATTCCAAGACCACCGTGTCCATGGTCCAGGCCGAAGGGGCCAAGGCCGGCTTCGAGGTCGTGGCCGCCACCGTGGCCAAGACCAGCGACGTCAACCAGGCCGCCAAGTCCCTGGTCGGCAAGGTCGACGCCATCTACCTGCCCACGGACAACACGGTCATCTCGGCCCTCGAGTCCGTCATCAAGGTCTGCGAGCAGGAGAAGATGCCCCTGTTCTCGGCCGACGTCGATTCCGTGAAGCGCGGGACCGTCGCGGCCCTGGCCTTCGACTACTACCAGCACGGATACCAGACGGGCCTCATGGCCAAGCGCCTGCTGGTGGACAAGGCCGACCCCGGTACCACGTGCGTCGAGACCCAGCAGGAACTCGTCCTGCACCTCAACCTGAAGGCCGCGTCCCGGATGGGCGTGAAGGTGCCCGAGGACGTGCAGAAGGATGCCGACAAGGTCTACAACTAACCGTGGAACAACGTGTTCTGAAAAGAGGCGGCCTGGCCGCCTCTTTTGTTATGGTCTCCCGTGCGGGAAGGTGAGTGGGGCATGACGTCGGCCTACCGTGCGGCGCGCATCCTGACCATGAATCCCGGGTGCCCCGAGATCGTGGACGGCTGCATCCTGGTCGACGGCGGCCGCATCGTCGCCGTCGTCCCCTGGAAGGATGCGTCGGGGCCGTGCCGCGATCTGGGCGACGTGACGCTGGTGCCCGGACTGATCAACGCGCACGCCCACCTGGAGCTGTCCCACATGTCCGGCATGCTTCCTGCGGGCAGGGGTTTCGAAGTCTGGGCGGACGGGCTGTTCGCGGCGCTGCGCGACCAGCGCGTGTGCCGGGGCGATGTGGAGCGCGCAGTGGCCGCGGCCCGGAACTCCGGCACCTGCTTCGTGGCGGACGTGGTCGGCCGGGAGGCGGCGATGGTCCGCAGCGTCCTGGAAGCGGAAGGGATGGGCGGACACCTTTTCCGCGAATTGTCCGGGCGGCGCGGTCTGCCCGATTTCTCCGCCGCCGACAGGCCCGGACCCTGGAGCCCGTCAGTGCACGCCCTCTACTCCACGGCTCCGGCCCTGGCCCGCGAGGCCAAGGGCTGGTGTGTCTCGCGCGGCCTTCCCTTCAGTCTGCACCTGGCCGAAGTACCAGGGGAGAATGAGCTGTTTCTGGGGCGCGGAGGGGAGTTCGCCGAATTTCTGCGTGCTCGCCGCATCCTGCCCAAAGGGTTCGCCCCGCCCGGTATGAGCGCCGTTGCGTACGCTTCCGAACTCGGGCTGCTCGATGGCCGGACGCTGGCCGTGCACTGCGTCCACGTGGACGAGGCCGACATCGGGATTCTGGTCCGCAGCGGCGCCGGCATCTGCCTCTGCCCCCGCAGCAACGAACGCATCGGGGTGGGCGAGGCTTCGGCCGCGGCCCTCCATGCAACCGGTGCGACGCTGTGCCTGGGCACGGATTCCCTGGCCTCCAACGACGACCTGGACCTCTGGGCGGAACTGCGGGCGGTCCGCGCCCTGCTGCCCACGGACATCCCCCTCTGGGACCTTTTGGCCATGGTCACCATCCATCCCGCCAAGGTCCTGGGCCTGGCCGGCGAGTACGGCAGCCTCGAAGCCGGCAAGCGCGCCGTCTGGGCCGTGCTGCCTCCCGATTTCACCGAGCACCCCTGACGCCAGGCCGGTTACGCCCTGCCGCGGCCGCAGATGAGCCCGATGCTCGCCATGGCCAGGACGCACCCGAGCAGGTGCGGCCACGCCACGTTCTGCCCGAGAAAGAGCGCCGAAACCGCCAGGGCGCTGACCGGGAGGATGCCCGTGAATATGCCTGCCACCGAGGCCGATACCTTCGTCACCCCGGCAAACCAGCACAGGTAGGCGATGATGGTCACTGCCACGGCGTAGTAGAGGACGCACCACCAGGCCTCCATGGGCAGGGCCGAGAAGGCGAAGCCCCTGGCCTGGGACAGCCCCAGGGGCATGAAGAAGATCGTCGCCAGGACGCTGATGATGCTCGATGTCGCCAGGGGGGAAAGCTTCTCGGGGATGGACTTGCGGACCAGCAGGAACAGGGACTCCACGACCACGGCTGCGGCGACCAGCAGGTTGCCGCGCCAGGAACCCTCGGGCCCGTCCTGCGCCCCGGCCAGGTTGAGGATGGCGATGCCCGTCACGGACAGGGCGATGCCGGCCATGATGCGTCCGCCCGGGCGTTCCCCGAGAATGATCCAGGCCAGGATTCCGATGCAGGCAGGGGTCGTGCTGGTGATGATTCCGGCCGAGGCCGGCGAGGTCCATCGCAGGCCGTGCAGCACGAAGATGGTGAAGAGCACCGACCCGCAGAGGGTCTGACCCGCCAGGATGAGCCAGCTGCGCGGGCGCAGGCGCGGCGGACGCGGTTCGATCCACAGCCAGAGAGGGACGATGATGGCGCTGGCCAGGGCGAAGCGCAGCAGCGAGCCCAGATGGATGGGGAAGTGGCGGATCATGATTTCGCCGGCCACGACGGAACTCCCGACGAGGGCCATGGCCGCGGCCAGACAGAGATGGGGAAGAATGCGTGTCATAAAGCCTCCGTGGGGAAGGCTTTACGCGTTGCTCGGGCCGGTGTTTTGTACGATCTTGCGGAAGTGGCCCGGTGTGACGCCGCACTGGCGGCGAAAAAGCCGTGTCAGGTGGCTCTGGTCGGCGAACCCGCATTCCGCTGCGATCCGCGCCACCGGCATTTGCGAGGCAAGAAGGTTTTTGGCCCTGTCCACCCGCAGCTGGGTAAGGAATGCGTGAGGGGTCTGCCCGGTGGTTTCCGCGAAAACCCGGAGCAGATGATAGGGACTCAGGCCCGATGCCCTCGCCACGTCCGCGAGCCGCGGCGCGTCGGCAGCGTGCGCTCGCAGGAATTCCTCGGCCCGCCTTACGGCCGCTCGTTCCGGGCCGTTGCGGCCGGGCTTGCCGCCTCGTTCCGCATGGGCGTGGATCCACCGGGTGAGCAGCAGGAGCAGGCTGGACTCCTTTTCCAGGACGCAGACGGACGGATCGGAGAGGCGGATGTGGGCCGCGCGGATGGCGCCCGCCAGTCCGGGATCCCGCAGGACTCCCGTCCTGAAGTCCGGCAGTCCCGCTTCCAGCTCCCTGGCCGCGTCCCGCACCAGCTCCGGCGAAAGGTAGAGCATGCGGTAGGACCAGCCTTCGGGACCCGCGGGCCGGCCGTCATGACACTCTCCCGGGACGACCAGATTGACCTCACCCGCGCAGGCCACGTGGTCCCGGTGCAGGTAACGGAAAGCGAGGGCGCCGTGTTCGATGACGCCCAGGGCGTACCCGTCGTGGCTGTGACGCGAGAACGTCTGCCGGCGGTAGCTGGCGTGCAGGAGGTCGAGACCTTCCAGACAGTGCGGGCGGGTGAGCGTGGCGGTGTCGGGGGACATGTCCGGCCCATGTCAGAGCGCGGCGGCGATGGCAAGGCTGCTTTCGGAAATCGGAATGGGGAATGAGTAGAGGCGGGAGGATGGCGGAAGCGTATAGGAGTCGAACCTACCGAAGACCTCTCGACCTTCCACCGGTTTTGAAGACCGGGCGCCACACCGGTGACGATACGCTTCCCCCTCGGGAGGCACGTATCTATCAATGCGCCGGACAATGATCAAGGTTTTCGGGCGACCTTTCAAAAAAGGTGCGATTTGGCGAAAATTTGCTTGTCATTCCTGAAACTGAACTTAACAATCACATCTCGTTCAGCTAAGCATGAACCCACTACGACGACAAAGACGGCCGGTGACGAGGGACCTGTGACGACCCGGCTTATGGAGGTTTTCTCATTTGAACAGTTTTTCCAAGAATCTGGTCCTCTGGGCCGCGATCTGCATGGTCATGATTGTCCTGTTCAATCTGTTCAATCAGCCGCCCGTGCCGCCCAATGATCTCAACTACACGGAATTTCTGACCAAGGTCCGTCAGGGCGAAGTCACCAGCGTCAAAATCCAAGGTTCGCGAATCACCGGCGTGCTGGTCAACGACCAGCGTTTCAGCTCCTATTCGCCCAACGATCCGACCCTGGTCGACACGCTGGTCAAGAACAACGTGCAGGTCAAGGCCGAGCCCGAGGAGGACGCACCCTGGTACATGACGGTGCTCATCTCCTGGTTCCCCATGCTCCTTTTGATCGGCGTCTGGATCTTCTTCATGCGCCAGATGCAGGGGGGCGGCGGCAAGGCCATGTCCTTCGGCCGCTCGCGGGCCAAGATGGTCACGCAGGAGGAGACCAAGGTCACCTTCGCCGACGTGGCCGGCGTGGACGAGGCCAAGGAGGAACTGCAGGAGATCGTTGACTTCCTGAGTAATCCCAAGAAGTTCACGCGTCTGGGCGGGCGCATCCCCAAGGGCGTGCTGCTGGTCGGCGGCCCCGGCACGGGCAAGACCCTGCTGGCCCGGGCCGTGGCCGGCGAGGCCGGGGTGCCCTTCTTCTCCATCTCCGGCTCCGATTTCGTCGAGATGTTCGTGGGCGTGGGCGCGGCCCGCGTGCGCGACCTCTTCATCCAGGGCAAGAAGAACGCGCCCTGCCTCATCTTCATCGACGAGATCGACGCCGTGGGCCGTCAGCGCGGCGCGGGTCTCGGCGGCGGCCATGACGAGCGCGAGCAGACCCTCAATGCCATGCTCGTCGAGATGGACGGCTTCGAGTCCAACGAGGGCGTCATCCTCATCGCCGCAACCAACCGTCCCGACGTCCTCGACCCGGCCCTGCTGCGTCCGGGCCGCTTCGACCGCCAGGTCGTGGTCCCCAACCCCGACCTCAAGGGCCGCAAGCGCATCCTCGAAGTGCATACGCGAAAGACCCCCTTGTCCCCGGAAGTGGACCTTGACATCCTGGCCCGCGGGACGCCGGGCTTTTCCGGCGCGGACCTCGAAAACCTGGTCAACGAGGCGGCCCTGCACGCCGCCAAGCTGAGCCAGGACAAGGTCACCATGCTCGACTTCGAAGAGGCCAAGGACAAGGTCATGATGGGCAAGGAGCGCCGCTCCATGATCCTGAGCGACGAGGAGAAGAAGACCACGGCCTACCACGAGGCCGGGCACACCCTGGTGGCCAAGTTCCTGCCGGGCACGGACCCCATCCACAAGGTGTCCATCATCCCCCGCGGCCGCGCCCTGGGCGTGACCATGCAGCTGCCCGTGGACGACCGCCACACCTACTCCAAGACCTATCTCCAGAACAACCTGGCCGTGCTCTTCGGCGGCCGGGCGGCCGAGGAGATCGTCTTCAACTCCATCACCACCGGTGCCGGCAACGACATCGAGCGCGCCACGGCCATGGCCAAGCGCATGGTCTGCGAGTGGGGCATGAGCGAGGAGTTCGGCCCCATGGCCCTGGGCAAGAAGGACGACGAGGTCTTCCTGGGCCGCGACATGGCCCACATCAAGGACTACAGCGACGAGACCGCCAAACTCATCGACCTCGAGGTCAAGCGCATCCTGGGCGACGCCTACAATCGCGCCAAGACCATCCTGCAGGACAACCTCGAACTCCTGCACGCTCTGTCCCTGTCTCTCATCGAACGCGAGACGCTCACGGGCGAGGAGGTGGCCAAGATCATCCAGGGAGAGCCCCTGGCCCCACAGGGCAACGGCGGCCGGAACGGATCCGGCGCTACGGCCGAGGCTTCGTCAACGGAGACGGGCGAGGAGGGCTTCGCCCTGGACGAGGGGGACGCGGGCGACAAGGCGGGAGAATAGCGCATGTCCCGGGAGAGAGCAGACAAAGTCTCCTGGGATGTGCTCAGGGGCAGGACCCTCGGTCCTGCCCCCTTTTTTGTCGTCGGAATTCTGAACGCCACCCCGGATTCGTTCTACGACGGCGGCGGCGCCTGCGATACCGGGGCGCTGGTGGACAAGGCCCTGCATCTTCTTGACCGGGGCGCGGACATTCTGGATATTGGCGGCGAGAGCACCAGGCCCTTCGCCGAAGCGGTCCCTGCTGACGTCGAATTGCAGCGCGTCCTGCCGGTGGTCGAGGGGGTGCTGCGGGCCCGCCCGGACGCGGTCCTGTCCGTCGACACGACCAAGGCCTGCGTGGCCAGGGCCTGCCTGGAAGCCGGCGCGGTCATCGTCAACGACGTTTCGGCCATGGGCGCGGACCCGGGGCTCCTGGACGTGGTGGCCGACCTGAAGCCGGGCTATGTGCTCATGCACAGCCAGGGCGCTCCCGGGAACATGCAGGTCGCGCCGAGATACGACGATGTCGTGGACGAGATCAGGGCTTTTTTCGCCGCACGTCTCAAGCTGCTGGTTCGGGTCGGCGTACCCGAGGGGAACGTGGTTCTGGACCCCGGCATCGGGTTCGGCAAGACCCTGGAACACAACCTGGAGATCCTGCGGAACATCGAACGGTTTTTCGAGTTCGGGCGGCCGGTCTACATGGGTCTTTCCAACAAGTCGCTGTGGAAGGGGCTGCTTGGTCGCGACGGGAAGGAGCGCAACGCCCCTACACTGGCGGCCACGGTGGCGCTGTTCGGGCGGGGAGTGCGCATCCACCGCGTGCATGAGGTGCGGGAGACGCGCGACGGCCTGATGGTCGCGCGGGCATTGGCGGGAGAAGGGGAGGGCGGGTGCTGAGCTACACCATCGGCAATTTGCAAGTCACCTGGAAGGACATCCTGGACGTCCTGCTGGTGGGCTACATCTTTTTCCGGATCATCCTGCTGATCAAGGGCACCCGCGCCGTTTCCGTCATCTACGGCCTGCTGCTCATCGTCATCGCCTACTTCGCGGCCGGGGAATTCGGCCTGTACACGCTCAACTGGCTGCTGGGCAATTTTCTGGGCTCCATCTTCCTCGTGGTCATCATCCTGTTCCGCCGGGACATCCGCAAGGCCCTGGCCGTCATGGGCGCAACCACGATCTTCAAGAAGGACACCGTGCAGTCGGCGGTCCTCGACGATCTCATCCTGGCCCTGGTGCAGATGGCCAAGAGCAAGACCGGGGCGCTTATCGTCATCGAGCGCAACATCCCCCTGGGGGACGTGGTCTCGGGCGGCATCGAACTGCATGCCGCCTTCAGCAAGGACCTGCTCCTGACCATCTTTCATCAGGACACGCCGCTGCACGACGGCGCCGTCATCATCCGCGACAACCGCATCGAGGCCGCGGCGTGCATTCTGCCCCTGGCCGTGGGCCTCAAGCACGAGGCCGCACTGGGCACGCGGCACCGCGCGGCCATCGGCGTGACCGAGGAGACCGACGCCGTGGCCCTCATCGTGTCCGAGGAGCGGGGCAGCATATCCCTGGCCGTGGGTGGGCGCATCACGAGCAGCCTCAATGAGGTCCGCCTGAAGAAAGTTCTTGCCGCTGCGTTGAGGAAATGATGTGGAATAACTGGCAATACAGAGCGCTGGCCCTGCTTCTGGCTTTGGCGTGCTGGTATGTGGTCTCGGGGCAGGAGAAGGTCGAGACGTGGCTTGAGGTGCCGCTCGAATTCGTGAACCTTCCCCAGCAGATGGAGATCACCTCCGGGCTGGTCAGCAAGCTGCAGGTGCGCATTCGCGGAACGAGTAACCAGGTCCGGTCCCTGAACACGGGCCGGCTGGCCTACAAGCTCGATCTGGCCAAGGTTCAGGTCGGGACCAACGTCATTCCGCTCGTGCCCGAGAGCATGGCCATCACCTCGGCGGTGGAGGTCGTCGAGATCAATCCGACTCGTCTGGAACTCGTGGCCGACGTCATGGTTTCCAAGAGCGTGCCGGTTCATCTTGACTGGGAAGGGCTGCCCGGCGAAGACATGCAGTTCAAGAACGCCACCGTGGTACCGGATCAGGTCACCGTGACCGGGTTCGCCAGCGCCTTGGAAAAGGTGGACAGGGTGCCCACGGTGCGGGTGCAGGTTCCCGCGGACGGCAGCCTCACGGCGTCGGGCAGGGCCCGCCTGCTGCTCCCCCCGGATGTGCGCACGTCCGTGGCCTCCGTCAGCTATGACGTGCATTTCGGGCACATCAAGCAGGAAATCTGGATCAAGGTGAACCTGGAGGCCGTCGAGTACCCTTCCTTCACCTACGTCATGGAACCCAAGTTCGCGCGCGTCAGGCTGCTCGTGCCGGTGCGGCTCCTCAAGGACAAGGATTGGCGGGAGAAGCTGCGCATGACGGTGGACCCCGGGGCCAATCCGGCTCTCGGGCAGAGCGTCGTCAAGCCCGAGTACATTTTCCCGGACGGGGTGGAACTGCTTGAATCCAAGCCCGAGGAAATTGAAATCATCGTGCAGCGCAACGAGTCGCTGACCCCATAAGAGGAGAGCGGATGGGCAGACTTTTCGGAACGGACGGAATCAGGGGACGCGTCAACAGCCACCCCATGCAGCCGGAACTCGTGCTGCGACTCGGGTTGGCCGCGGGCCAGTATTTCCGCAACGGCAGCAGGCGGCACAGGGTCGTCATCGGCAAGGACACGCGGCTTTCGGGGTACGTCTTCGAGTCGGCCCTGACCTCGGGCTTCTGCGCCGCCGGCATGGACGTCTTCCTGGTCGGTCCCATGCCGACCCCGGCCATCAGCTTCCTGACGCGCAGCATGCGCGCCGATCTGGGCGTGGTCATCTCCGCCTCCCACAACCCCTACATGGACAACGGCATCAAGTTCTTCGACAAGGACGGCTTCAAGCTGGCCGACGAGGCGGAGAACGAGATCGCGGCCATGGTCACCAATCCGGACTTCGCCTGGGACTACCCTGCCTACGATCAGGTCGGCCGGGCCAGGAAGATCCAGGACAGCCCGGGGCGCTACATCGTCGAGCTCAAGCACAGCTTCCCGGCGGGCATGACTCTGGACGGCCTGACCATTGTCCTCGACTGCGCCCACGGGGCCGCGTACCGCGTCGCGCCGCTCATCTTCGAGGAACTCGGCGCCAAGGTCGTGACCCTCGGCGTCGAGCCCGACGGATTGAACATCAACAAGGGCTGCGGTTCCCTGCACCCCGAGTGCCTTGCGGCCAAGATCAGGGAGCACCGGGCCGACATAGGCCTGGCCCTGGACGGGGACGCCGACCGGCTCATCGTGGTCGACGAGCACGGAACCGTGCTCGACGGGGACCAGATCATGGCCGTGTGCGCGGACGAGATGCTGTCCCGCGGGACCCTCGCCGGCAACACGCTGGTCGCCACGGTCATGAGCAACATGGCCCTGGAGGTCTTCATGCAGGAGCGCGGCGGCAGGCTGGTGCGGACCAAGGTCGGCGACCGGTATGTCGTTGAGGAAATGCGCAGGGGGGGGTATCTTCTCGGCGGGGAACAGTCCGGCCATCTGGTCTTCATGGAGCATTCGACCACGGGCGACGGGACCCTGGCGGCCCTGCAGCTGCTGCGCATCATGGTCGCCAGGCAGCGCTCCATCTCCGAGATCGCCGGGTTGCTGACGCCTTTCCCCCAGAAGCTCGTCAACGTGAAGGTCAAGCGCAAGGTCCCCTTCGCCGAAGTGCCCTCCATCCAGGCGGCGGTGAAGAACGCGGAGGAGCGGCTGGGCAGGACGGGCCGCGTCCTGCTGCGCTATTCCGGGACCGAGTCCCTGGCCCGCATCATGGTCGAAGCCCAGGATGAACGTCTGGTCAACGACCTGTGCGACGATCTGACCCAGGCCGTGGAGTCGGGGCTGGCCTGAAATCGAAATTTTGAGGTGCGGGGAACCCCCGCCCTCGTCGGGTATAAACAAGGAGCGATCCATGCAGGTACGTAAAGTTGTCATTCCGGTGGCAGGGTGGGGAACCAGATCACTTCCGGCGACCAAGAATGTGCCCAAGGAAATTCTGCCGGTGTTCCGGAAACCCTCCATCCAATATATCGTGGAGGAGGCCATTGCCTCGGGCCTGTCGGATGTGGTTTTCGTCAACAACCAGAACAAGCGCATCATCGAGGACCATTTCGACTACAACCTCGCCCTGGAGCAGCTGCTGGAACGCAAGGGTCAGACGGATCTCCTGGCCGAGGTGCGCAAGGTGGCCATGATGGCCAACATCATCGTCGTGCGCCAGAAAGAGCAGCTGGGCCTGGGCCATGCGGTGCTTTGCGCGCGGGAGGTGGTCAAGGACGAGCCCTTCGCCGTCATGGTCGGCGACGATCTCATGTTCAACCGCGACCCCGGCATCAACCAGCTCCTCGAAGTCTGGAAGAACGAGCGCATGCCCGTGGTCGGCGTCATGGAAGTGCCGCGCGACCGCGTCAGCAAGTACGGCATCATCGACGCCGAGGAGTTTGCGCCCGGACTGTACCGCATCCGCGGCGTGAAGGAGAAGCCCGACATGGAGAGCGCGCCGTCGCGTCTGGCCCTGGTTGGTCGCTACGTGCTGACGCCCGAAGTGTTCAAGCATCTCGAAGGGCTCAAGCCCGACCACACCGGCGAGATCCAGCTGACCGACGCCCTGCAGTCCATGGCGCGGGAGAACCGCCTCCTGGCCGTGAAGCTGCGCGGACAGCGCTTCGACGTGGGCGACTGGGTGGACTACCTGACCGCCAACATCTACTTCGCCCTGCAGGACGAGGATCTGCGCTACGATCTCATCGCCCGCCTGCGCGAACTGATCCCGCCCTCCCGCTAGACGCGATCACGATTCTCACGGGGGAACGGGCCGGTCCGTTCCCCCTCTCTTTTTTTCGTGGAGCCCATGAGCCAGTACTGTTCCGTCCTCCTCCTCTGCGCCCCGTACAGCGCGCTGACGTATTCCCTGCCCCAATCCCTGCCGAGGGAAATGTGGCGGGAGGGCGTGCGTGTGATCGTTCCCTTGGGTCGGTCGCTGCGGGTTGGGGTGATCGTGGGGACGGACGTGCCTTCACCCGAAGGGTGCGCGTGCCGCGACGTGGTCTGGCCCGTGGACTCGGAACCTTTTTTTTCGGTCGCGTATCTCGATTTCATCCGCGACCTTTCCGTGCGACAGATGGACGCGCCGGGGCGGATTCTGGCCCGCGTGCTGCCGTCGGCGCTGCGCGAGGTCCCGTCCTTCAGGGCTCGCGACGGCCGGATCGTGCCCCTTGGCGAACTGGACGGGAGCGGGGACCGCACCGGCCTGGCCGAGGCCTGGCTGCAGGGAGGGTTCGCGCCCGTCCTGGCCCAGCGCCGGACAGACAGGCTCTACTCCCTGACCTCGGAACCGCCCTGGCCCCTGCGGCCGCAGGCCACGGCCCAACTCGACGTCCTGCGCTATCTGGACGTCCACGGCGTGTCGTCCTCCAAGGCACTGGCCGGGCATTTCGGCAAAAGTGTCGCGCAGGTGCTGGGCACCCTGGCGCGCAAGGGGCTGGTCCGGGAGGTCGAGTCGGCGTTCGAAGCCGCGGACGTCTGCGCACCGAGCCCGGTGCGCCTGACCCTCACGCCCGAGCAGGAAAGGGCGGTTGACGGCTTCTGGAGGCTCCTTCTGGCCGACACGCCCGAGTCGGCGCTGCTGTTCGGCGTGACGGGCAGCGGCAAGACGGCCGTGTACATGGAGCTGGCCAGGAGGGCCCTGTGCAGCGGCCGGCATGTCATGCTCCTGGCCCCGGAAGTGGCCATCGCCCTGAAACTGTACGAGGACGTGCGGTCGGCCCTGCCCGAGGCGCAGGTGCGGCTGTTTCACGGCTACCTGGCCGCGGGGGAGCGGCTCAGGACGTTTGCGGAGCTGGCCGGCAGGACGGAGCCCTGCATCGTCGTCGGCACCAGGTCGAGCCTCTTTCTGCCGCTGGAGCCCGGGCTGGTCATTCTCGACGAGGAGCACGACGCCTCCTTCAAGCAGGACGAGGGACTGGTCTACCAGGCAAGGGAGCTGGCCTACGGCCGCGTCTCCCGCAGCGGGGGGCTCCTGCTCATGGGGTCGGCCACGCCGGACGTGAAGGTCTTTCATGCGGCCCGCAGTGGCGGCATCGCGGTGGAATCGCTTTCAAGCCGCATCGGCGAGTCGCGACTGCCCGAGGTCACGCTGGTGGACCTGCGCTCCGAACCGCCCGAGCACGGGCCCTTCGCCACGTCCGTGCGCGATGCGCTCGTGGCGGCGATCCAGGCCGGGGAGCAGGCGATCATTCTGCACAACAGGCGCGGCTACGCGCCCGTCCTCTACTGCGAGGCCTGCGACACGCCCCTGAAGTGCCCGCACTGCCAGGTCTCCCTGACGCTGCACAAGCGGCGCGAGCTGTTGCTGTGCCACTATTGCGGCCACACACTGCTCTTTCCCCTGTCCTGCCCCTCGTGCAGGGGCCACGAGTTTCTGCCCCTGGGGGCCGGGACCGAGCGCCTGGAGGAGTTCCTGCGCGACGAACTGCCCCAGGACACGCGCATCCTGCGCCTGGACCGCGACACGGCCCGCCGGGCTGGCTCAATGCAGGACACGCTGTCGGCCTTCGCCAGGCAGGAGGCACAGGTCCTGGTCGGAACGCAGATGCTGAGCAAAGGGCACCATTTCCCGAACGTGACCCTGGTGGTGGTCGTGGACGGTGACCTGGGCTTGAATCTTCCGGATTACAGGGCTACGGAACGGTCGTTCCAGATGCTCGTGCAGGTGGCGGGAAGGGCCGGCCGCGGGGACAAGCCCGGCCGGGTGCTGATCCAGACCAGGAACCCCGGGCATTACTGCTGGCAGTATATCCGCGACAACGATTACGAAGGTTTTTTCGACAGGGAGATCGCCCTGCGCAAGACCATGGGCTATCCTCCGTTCATCAAGTTGGCCCTGGTGCGCATCTCCCTGCCCGTGGACCAGCCCGAGGGCGAACTGTTGGCGGCCTTTGGCGGCCGCATCCGCGCTCTGGGTACAGCGTCCGGGGTGAGGGTTCTGGGGCCGGCGCCGGCGCCGCTGGCCGTGCTGCGCGGGCGAAAGCGCTTCCAGTGCCTGCTCAAGGCCGACAGCTGGCCGGCCATCAGGGGGGTGTGCGCCGAAATGCGCAAGACGCTGCGTACGGAAAAAAATGTCCGCATGTCCGTGGATCTCGATCCCGTGGACATGCTCTAGCCGTTTCATATCCGAGGGGAAAAATGAAGAATATCAGAGTGGCCGATGTCCTTTTGTCCGAGTCGGGAGTTCCGTCGCTGGTGGTCCAGGGCTGGGTGCGGACCAAGCGCGAGAGCAAGGAGTTCGTGTTCTTGGAGATCAACGACGGGTCGTGTCTGAAGAATCTCCAGGCCATCGTCGACGCCGGAGCCTCAGGGTTCGAACTGATGGAGAAGGTCGGCACCGGTGCCGCCGTCCGTCTGGAGGGCGCCCTGGTGGAGTCTCCGGGACAGGGTCAGAAGTGGGAACTCAAGGCGCACAGCCTGGAAATCCTGGGAGAAGCCGATCCGAGCTACCCGTTGCAGAAGAAGCGGCACACCGACGAGTATCTGCGCACCATCGCCCACCTGCGTCCCCGCACCAACAAGTTCGGCGCCCTGAACCGCATCCGGGCCGAGCTGTCCTACGGCGTGCACCGCTTCTTCCACGAGCAGGGTTTCTTTCATGTGCACGCGCCCATCATCACGGGCTCGGACTGCGAGGGCGCCGGCGAGATGTTCCAGGTCACGACCCTGAATCTGAGCGATGTGCCCAAAAAAGGCGGCAAGGCCGACTTCGACCAGGATTTCTTCGGCAAGGAGGCGTCCCTGACTGTCTCCGGCCAGCTTGCGGCCGAGAACCTGGCCTGCGCTTTGGGTCGGGTCTATACCTTCGGCCCGACCTTCCGCGCCGAGAATTCCAACACGCCCAAGCACGCCGCCGAGTTCTGGATGATCGAGCCGGAGATGGCCTTCGCGGACCTGAGTGACAACATGGACCTTGGCGAGTCCTGCATCAAGTGGCTCATCACATACCTGCTGGACAACTGCCGCGACGACCTCGACCTCTTCGCCAACTTCGTGGACAAGACGCTTCTGGCTACCCTGGATAACATCCTGGCCAAGCCCTTCGTGCGCCTGCCCTACGAGGAGGCCGTCGCCATCCTCCGAAAGGCTCCCAGGAACTTCGAGTTCCCGGTGGACTTCGGGACCGACCTGCAGACCGAGCATGAGCGCTACCTGACGGAGGAGCACTTCAAGCAGCCCGTCATCGTTTTCGACTACCCCAAGGAGATCAAGGCGTTCTACATGCGCCTCAACGACGACGGGCGGACGGTGGGGGCCATGGACGTGCTGGTGCCGCGCATCGGAGAGCTCATTGGCGGCAGCGCCAGGGAGGAGCGCCTCGACGTACTTGAGCGCCGCATCGACGAACTGGGCCTGCCCAAGGAAGAATACTGGTGGTACCTGGATCTGCGCCGGTTCGGCACGGTTCCGCACGCCGGTTTCGGCATGGGCTTCGAGCGGCTGCTCATGCTGGTCACGGGCATCGCCAACATCCGCGATGTCATCCCGTTCCCGCGCACGCCGCGGCATCTGGAGTTTTGATCCTGTCTAACTAGCTGAAATTGTATGATAAAAAGAAATTTTATGTTTCTTGTTGACATTCAGGTGCCACGCACATAGAAGCCTCTTTCTGCGCTGCTGAACCGCAGCGCGGAAAGATGAGCGCCTGGCCACGATGCAGAACAGTCTGCGGGCCAAGTTGAAAAAAGAAGAAAAAAGCGCTTGACGGTGAGTGGGGTAGTCGATAGAGACGATTTCCTCTTGCCGGTTGGGCAAGGATCTTTGACAAATAAATAGCGAGTTGGAGCATATAGAACGCTAGATAAGGTTTTATGAGCAACAAGGTTGCTCTACTAGTTATACGTAACTGGAGAGTTTGA
>JANJWV010000196.1 GCA_024709365.1 Desulfomicrobium sp.
GCAGCCGCAAAGAAACACGCTCGCCAGAGCGATGAATATTCTGGACATGGTCGAACCCCCCGGAGAAAAATGCCGACTGGTAACTCCAGAGCATGCCTCGTGCCAAAGGCCTGTCGTCCGACCTTAAGTTTTCTTTGGGGCGGCCGATAACCTGATCATGGAAAGAACCGATTTCAAGGAGCACGTCATGCGCATGACATCCCTTCTCGCCCTTCTGGCCGCGCTGTCCCTGGCCGCTTGCTCCCCGGCCGGCATCAACGGCGCGCAGTCCGACAGCTTTGCCACGGCCCAGGCGCCCCTGGCCTCCGGCTACCCGCTGTCCTCGCAGCCCAAAATGCAGGCCATGGCCCACTGGGACAGCCTGGCGGCCACGGTAGCCGGCAACTGCGCCAAGGCGCTGGACCACTTCCATCCCGAAGGGGACGTCCGCGTCTACGTAGCGCCCGCTGCCGCCACCCCGTTCGGCAAATCCTACCGCGAAGCGCTGCTGACCCGCCTGGTGGACTACGGCGTGCCGGTCTCCTTCACGCCGGACGGGGCCGCCGTACTGGAGGTAGGCGTTGAGACGGTCACCCACCGCCGGACCCTCACGCGGAACCGTTCGGGCCGTCTCCTCATCGCGGACCCGGACTTCGTGCAGGCCAAGGACGAAAAGGGGCGTTACCCGGAGGTGCCCATGGTGTCCGAAGAGAGCGGCCTCTTCGACCCGCAGACGCCGCAGACGGAAATTCAGGTCACCTCAGCCCTCGTCCACAACGGCGGCTACCTGTACCGGGATTCGAGCATCTTCTACGTCGACGGCCGCGACATGGCCCACTACAAGCTCGGCGCGCCGACCGGCGACGTCGAACTCAAACGCTATTCGCTGGTGAACAAATGACCCGCGCCATCCTGCTCTTCTGCGCCCTGCTCTGCGCCATCCCCGCCCCCGGCGCGGCCGGTTGCGGGGCCTCGCGCATCGAGGAGCTCTGCACCGCCCTCGCCGACAGCCTGGCCGGGAACCTCCAGGTCCGCCTCGACCGATCCTCCGCCATCATGACCGCCCCCTTTGCGGACCTGAACGACCTCGGGTCGACATCCCCCCTGGGGCGCATTCTGGCCGAGGAAACCGGCAACGCCTTTGCGCGCCACGGGTACCGCGTGGCCGACACCCGCGCCTTCATGCCGACGCCCTACAGCCTCAAGGAGAACGGGGAGACGGCCCTGTCCGGCAGCCCGGATCAGGCCGGCTCGACCTCGGGAATGCAGACCGTGCTGACCGGCACATACACCCTGGCCGACGGCGGGGTGCGGGTCAGCGCGCGCATCGTGCAGACCGCGGGCCACGTCGTCCTGGCATCGGCCTCGTGCCGCCTGCGCCTGACCGAGGAAGTCCGCCTCCTCATGGGGGCGGCCCCGTCCACCGTCAAGGCGAAGACCCCGCCCGCCCCGCTCCTCGACCTGAAACACAGGTCCGACGCCAAGCGCGTCCAGCAGGCCCTGGCCAGCCAAGGCCTCTACAAGGGCAGGATCGACGGCGTGTGGGGCAAAAGATCCAAGGCCGCCCTGGCCCGATTCCGCGCCTCCCTGGGCCTGCCGGCCACCGCCCAGTGGGACCGCCCCACCCAGGACGCCCTGCTGCCTCCGTCCTGACACGCCAGCGCCCCGAAATCACATAAAAATACAATCGTCAGAAATTCACTTGACGAACAGATCATTCGCGCCTAATTGACCCTCGCTTCAAAACGACATTCACGAAATTTACCATATTTTCGAATACGAGGTTCATCATGCGCGAAATTACCGTCTTTCTGCACTCCCAGAAAATCAACCGCCCCGAACCGGTCATCTCCAAAGCCATCCTCCGGCTGGCAGCCGGGCTGCGCTCCGTCTTGAGCAGCCTGGGGCAGGGGAACCGGACGGCCCTGCGCTGACTCCCCCTCCCGGCGCCCCGGGACCTGGCCTGCAACGTCAAACGGCCGGACTGCACAAGCAGCCCGGCCGTTTTCTTTTTGGTTCCCGCGAGGGTCTAGGCGCCGAAGCAGGAGGCCTGGGAGTATTCCACGCGGTCCTTGTACTCGGCCTGCTTGCCGCGGTTCCACATCTTGACCGGCCGGTAGTAGCCCACCACCCGGGTGTAGACCTCGGTCTCCTGGCCGCAGCGCGGGCAGGTGGCCTGCTCGCCCGTGAGGTAGCCGTGGTCCTTGCAGATGGAGAAGGTCGGCGTGACGGAGATGTAGGGAATCTTCGTCTCGCTCAGGGCCTTGACGATGAAGCTCCGCAGGGCCTTGATGTCCGGCACGGACTCGCCCAGGAAGCTGTGGAACACGGTGCCGCCGGTGTACATGGGCTGCAGGCGGTTCTGGTGCTCCAGGGCGGTGAAGATGTCCGTGGTGTGGCCCACGGGCAGCAGGGTCGAGTTGGTGTAGTAGGGCACGCCGTTGCCCGAGGCCTGGATGTCGGCGTAGAGCTTCTTGTCGATCTTGGCCAAACGGTAGCTCGTCCCTTCGGCCGGCGTGGCCTCGAGGTTGTAGAGGTTGCCCGTCTCCTCCTGGAAGCGCGCCGTGATGGTCCGCAGATGGTCCAGGGTGCGGATCATGAGCCGGGTCCCGGCCTCGGTCTCGATGCCCTTGCCCAGGAGGTTGAGGCAGGCCTCGTGGCCGCCCAGGATGCCGATGGTGCTGAAGTGGCCGCGGAAGCCGTTCTTCAGGTAGCGCCGGGAGAAGGGGAACATGCCCTTGTCCATGTTGTCCGCGACCATCTTGCGCTTGAACTCCAGGGAGTCCTTGGCCAGGGCCGCGTACTCGCCGACCAGGTCCAGGAAGTCCTCCTCGCCCTGGGCCAGGTAGGCGAGCTTGGGCAGGTTCAGGGTGACCACGCCGATGGAACCAGTCAGGTCGCCGGCGCCGAAGAGGCCGCCCGTGCGCTTGCGCAACTCGCGCAGGTCCATCTGCAGGCGGCAGCACATGGAGCGCACGTCCTCGGGCTTGAGGTCGGAGTTGATGAAGTTCTGGAAGTACGGGGCTCCGTACTTGGCAGTGAGCTTCAGCAGCAGTTCGCCGACCTCGGATTCCCACGGGAAGTCGGGGGTCACGTTGTAGGTCGGGATGGGGAAGGAGAAGATGCGGCCGTGGTAGTCGCCCTTGAGCATGACTTCCAGGAAGGCGCGGTTGATCATCTCCATTTCCTCGACAAACTCGCCGTAGGTGTTGTCCTGCAGCGCGCCGCCGATGATGACCGCCTCGGAGGCGATGTGCGCCGGCGGGGTCAGGTCGAAGGTCAGGTTGGTGAAGGGGCTCTGTCCGCCCCAGCGCGAGGTCGTGTTCAGGTTGAAGACGAACTTCTGCATGGCCTGCTTGACCTCGTCGTAGCTCAGGCCGTCATGGCGCACAAAGGGCGCCAGATAGGTGTCGACGTTGTTGAAGGCCTGGGCGCCGGCCCACTCGTTCTGCAGCGTACCTAGAAAATTGACCATCTGTCCCAGCGCGGCGTCAAAGTGGCGCGAGGGGCCCGATGAGCAGCGCCCTTCCAGGTTGAAGCCCTCCAGCAGCAGGTCGCGCAGGGACCAGCCGGCGCAGTACCCGGCCAAGCCGAAGGACAGGTCGTGGATGTGGAAGTAGCCGTGCTCGTGGGCCAGGCGGATCTCCTCGGGGTATTTCTCCAGGGAGTAGCGCGCCTGCACGGAGCCCGACAGATGCAGCATCAGGCCCTGGAAGGAGTGGGCCATGTTCGCGTTCTCGCTGACCCGCCAGTCGGACTTGTTCATGTAGCTGTCGATGGTCTCGGTCACGTCCAGGAACGTCTCGGCCTGGCTGCGGATCTGGCGGCGCTTCTCGCGGTACACGATGTAGCGGCGTGCGACGTGATAGAGGCGGGACTCCATGAGCACCTGCTCGACGGTGTCCTGCACGAGTTCCTGTTCAGGATTGTCCATGCCGTCGAGCTTGGCCTCCACCTTCCCGGCCAGGCGTTTGGCCAGGAGGGGGTCCTTGATGCCGCTGGCGTTCAGGGATTTGAGGATGGCCTGGGCAATGCGGTCCACGGACCAGGATTCAATCCGTCCGTCACGTTTCACAATCTGCTGGGGCATGAATACTCCGATCGAAAAATCTGGTTTGAGGTTTTCAGGAAACGTCCACGGCACTTCGGGGCGGCACAAACTCCTGGAAGGACAGGGGCTGGTCCGCGGGAACCTGGGCTCTCGCCTCCTCCAGATCATCCGGAGAAAGGGCCGGAACCTTGGTGCAGCGGAAATAGACGCGCCCCGGATACTCGGCGGCCAGGTCGAAAACCCGCTCCAGGGACTGCCTGGCCCCTTGGGACGTCATGGCGTGCCCGGTCAGCTCCGGGTACATCCGCCACGGCCCCTTGACGTCCACGGCCAGGGTCTGGACCAGGTTCTCCCTGAGCAGACAGGCCAGGACATCGGGGGCGGACCCGTTGGAATCAAGCTTGACCGGGAGCCCCGTGGCCGCCAGGTCAATGAGCAGTTCCCGCAGGCCGTCCAGGCAGGTCGGTTCGCCTCCTGACACGGTGATCCCGTCCAGCCAGCGGCGACGCCTGCCGAGGTCGGCCAGCACCGTCGCCCTGTCCAGGGCGGGCAGTTTTTCCCAGGTCCAGGCCAGGGAGGCATTGTGACAGGTCGGGCAGCGCAGGTTGCAGCCGCCGGTGAAAAGCACGCAGGAAACCCTTCCGGGCCAGTCGCACAGACTCACCGGCTCCATGCCGCGCACGCGATCCCAGACCGGGCTCGTGTCCGTCATGTTCGCTCGAAGTGGATGGACGTTTCTTTCTGAATATCTCAACACCCTGCATCCGCGTGCAGAGGGTTAAGAGAAATGCTTCAGGCCGGTTTTCTGGCTCGCCCTCTCGGGCTTACAGTGGCGGGACCGCCCCGGATTCGCACCGGGTTCCCAAGCTCCTGAAGTGGATCAGCGGAACGGAGACATTCTTAATCGATCCGTTTCCCTGCGGCAACCGAAACCTTTTCCACACGGCCTCCAAAGTATTGTGGAAGGGTAAACTAGATTTTGGAATCCGCATGGTTGCGGCGCAAAAATTCTCTCCCGGCCAGCGGCAGCGCCACCGCGAATACACAGGCCAGGGTCAGGAAGGTCACCGGCAGGCCCTCGGCATCGGCCAGCCGACCCACCAGGGGGCCGGTCAGCACGAAGCCCAACCTGAACACCAGGCTGTGCAGGGAGAGGATGCTCGCCCTGTTGCGGCGCTCGCTCAGTGCCTGCAGCCGGGAGCGCATGAGCGGGCCCTGCAGGCCGCGCATGGCCGTGAGCAGGTAGTAGAAGACGAAGCTGCCCACGGCTGTGGAAAAACCCAGACCGGCATAGGCGGCGACGATGAGCAGGAAGAAGAGCCCGTACATGCCCCGCATGCCGATGCTCCGCTGCACCCTGTGGCTGCCTGAGGCGGCCAGCGCCACGACCAGGTTGGCGCCGGCCCATGCCGGGCCGAACCAGCTCACGGGAACGCCGCAGGCCTGCATGTGTGGCTGGATGAGCCAGACCATGTAGAAGGAAGCAAGGCCCAGAAGCGTCCCGCTCAGGATCGTCGACCGGATGGCCGGGCTGGTGAAGGCCAGTCGGCACACGCCCAATGCCTCGGCCAGATGGGAGGTGACATGCCCCCCGTCCTCCCCCTCCGGCTCGCGCAGGCTCAGGCACAAACCAAGGGCCACGGTCCAGACGGCGATCTGCGCCACAAAGGGCATGAGGGGCCACTGGGCGTACATGAAGCCTGCCAGGAGAGCCCCGGCCGCCTCGCCTCCCTGGGCCCAGCCGACCATGCGGCCGTCGCAGCGGGCGTAGAGATCCACCCTGTCGGCGGCCCGCAGGCTTTCGAAGAGAAGCGCCGTGTCGGAGCCGCTGATGAAGGCGTAGCTCACCCCGAGCAGCAACTCCGCCAGCAGGACGCCCCAGAAGGTCTCGGCCGCCAGATACCACCCCCAGCCCAGAAGCCCGAAGACGCAGGCCGTGATCAGGGCGAACCGGTACCCCAGCCGGTCGCTGACGTAGCCCGAAGGGTATTCCATCACGACGCTGGCCAGGGAGAAGAACACCTGCAGGGTCAGGATCTCGGTCAGCGACAGGCCGATCTCGTCCTTCCAGAAGAGGGTGATGACGGCCATGGGAAAGAGCGTCATCTTCAGGGCCGCGAAGACATTGAGAGTCAGCAGCGTCCGTCGCAAACATCGCTCGTCGGCCGTCACCGCCACCTCCCTGCACCGGCCGCGGGCAGTCCGCGCAGCGTCTCCACAACGCCCTATCCGCGCACCAGCGGACCGAATAATAATCCCCGCTCACGAGGTTTGCCCACTAGCTGGGGAATGACCCGGTTCAGGCCGTAAATGACGGGCACGCTCGCCGCGATGCTGCAGACGGTGACCACGGAGCTGACGAGAAAGATCGATCCCCCGTCCCCTGGGAACGCGGCCAGGGCCCACGCGGCCAGAGGTTTATTGACGAAGTGATAGAAGACCCCGTTCATGGCCAAGAGGATCATGCCGTTGCGGCCCAGAAATGTCAGGAACGAGGCCCTGTGCAACGCCTTGCCCAGGGCCAGGACCATGCACGTGCCCGCCAGGGCCGTGAAGGGGAACCACAGGAAATGGCCATGCCCCGAAAGAAGAATGATGACTGCCTGCAGATAGCGGAAAGGGCCCTGGTTGAGGTCGAAGGTCAGATGCACCGCCGCGGCCGAGACCAGAAAGATGACGACTCCCGTCACTGGGCCGACCCTGTCCAGCACCTTTGCCCGCCCCAGGAGGACCCCGATGAGATAGAACGCGTACACGACCGGCACCTCGTGCAGAAGCCAGAAACTCATGTTCTGACCGAAAAAGAAATACCGCTCGTTGAGGGCGTACCCGCCGATGTAGCAGGCCGCAGCGGCCAGCAGGATGCGCCGGGGGGTGTCCAGCGCCCAGCCGGCCAGACGGTGCACGCACTCCACGCTGACGAGGCAGGCCACGAACCACAGGGGGACGCAGAATAGCGGGAACCCCATGGCCGTGGCCACGGTGGCATGCAGGTAGCCGGACGGCTTCGAGAGGTCGACGATGGGAAACCAACCCGGCAGAAACAGGGAGAAGAGGGCCAGGACAAGGCTGAAAAACAGGTACGGCACGATCCTGCCCGCCCAGGTCGAAGCCACGAAGGCCTTCGGCGGCGCGACGGCCGGACGCGCACCGCGGACCAGGCCGGACAGCACGAAGAAGAGGATCATGTGAAAGGAGTAGATCCATTTGTACTGCAAAGCCGCAGCAGGGTTCTGCAGGTACATGGTCTGCTCGACGAAATGGCCGTAATAGACCAATCCGAGCCCCAAGGCTCGTGCCGCGTCGACGGCGTCCAGACGCCCTTCCCCGTTTCGAATCATGACGGCTCCTCGCGCTGTGTTGCGATCCGGCACGGTGCCGGTCTAAGGTCGAAGATGAGCACAACCGCCCGCCTTTTGTCACCAATAAAAAAGGCCCCCGAAGGGGCCTTTGTGCGAAGCGGGATGCGTCCTACTTGTTCAGCTTCACTTCCTGCGGGAAGATCGGCAGATACCTGTAGGAGATACTCATGACCAGGAAGCCGTAGGCTACGATCATGCCGGACGTGGACCATTCGGCCCAGTTCGGAACGTAGGTCGTCCAGCGATCGAAGGGCATGACCGGGATGGCCAGGGCCTGGACCGTGAAGACGAAGCGGTTGATGGTCACGCCGATGGCGGTCATGACCGCAGCGGTGTACATGAGGGCCGGACGCTCGCGCACCCAGGGGGTGATCAGCATCACGGCCGGGATGACGCCGAACCAGAAGAGTTCGAGCCAGAGCAGGATCTTGCCGTAGCCGTACTCGCTGTTGAACATCTGGTCGAAGGTCAAGCCCATGCCGGGCAGGATGCCCTGGGCCCAGGCGTAGGTATCGATGATCTTGAAGAAGATATACACGCACAGGAGCAGACCGGAGATCTTGCCCATGAGCTTCTTGGTCTCGTAGCTGACCAGCTTGCGGCCGGTGATGGCTTCCATCAGGGCGGCGCAGAGCATGGTGAAGCCGGGGCCGGAGGCGATGGCCGAGGAGATGAACAGGAAGAAGGTCCAGGGCCAGATGAAGAAGCCTTCGCGGAACACGAACGGACGGCCGAAGAGCACGCCGTACATGCCGCCCAGGGAACCCTGGTGGAAGAAGGACAGGAAGGTGCCGATGCCGGCGAAGAGCGGCATGTACACGTGGAAGTTGTGGGCAATGTGGTGACAGAGCCTGTTCTCGTTGATCTTGCGGTTCTCCAGGATGAGCGGGACGTACTCGATGATCAGCACCGTGCAGTAGCAGGTGATGCAGAAGATGACTTCCGTCAGCATGGAGTGGACGTTGGGATGCCAGTAGCCGAACCAGGCCCGCAGGGGCTGGCCGATGTCCAGGACCAGGACGAGCATGGCGCCGGAGTAGCACAGGAACCCGACGATGACCGCCAGGTTGATGATGTTTTTGAGTTCGTCGATGCGGATGATGTACCGCAGGAAGCCGGAGAAAAAGGCGCCGGCGCCCAGGGCGATGACCGCCAGGTCAAAGGTGATCCACAGGCCGAACCCGAAGTAGTTGTCCAGACCCGTCACGCCGATGCCGGTTCCCAGCACCTTGAACGCGCCGTATCCGCCCCAGGCGAGGAAGATGCTGATCACGCCCAACCAGGCCAGGAACTTCCCAACAGAACAACGTTCCACCCCTTCGGGCCAGTACGCTCTATCAGACATGTTCGCCTCCCTTCGCATTCTTCAGGTAGTTGTCCCCGAGTTTCCGTACCCACTCGCGCTTGGAGTAGTAGTAGACCTGCGGGTCGGTGCCGAGCTTGACCAGCAGGCGGAAGGCGTTCTCGGACGCGGCCAGCTTGCTGACTTCATGCTCGGGATTGTTCAGGTCGCCGAACTTGATCGCGCCCGTGGGGCAGATCTCGGCGCAGGCCGGGATGTAGGCGTCCTCGGCCAGTTCCGTCGGATCCTCGCCGTTCATGCGGGCCTGTTCCTTGGCGGCCATGAAACGATGATGACAGAAGGTGCACTTCTCGACCACGCCGCGGGGACGGGTGGAAGCGTACGGGGTCAGAACCTTCTCCATGCCCTCGGGCCAGATCGGATCGAACCAGTTGAAGTAGCGGGCATGGTACGGGCAGGCCGCCATGCAGTACCGGCAGCCGATGCAGCGGGGGTAGATCTGGCTGACGATGCCGCCCTCCTCGTCCTTCAGGGTCGCCACGACGGGGCAGACCGTGGAGCACGAGGGCTTGCCGCACTGCATGCAGGGCCGGGGCAGGTAGGCCACCTCGTGATCCGGGAAGGGCTTTTCGTTGGACAGCTCGTATATGTTCATCCAGTCATTGGTGCGCAGCTTGTTGGATGCGTCGACCTCGGGCGGCAGGTTGTTCTCCGCCTTGCAGGCCACGGAGCAGGCACCGCATCCGGTGCACTTGTCGAGATCGACAACCATGCCCCATTTCACCTTGAATTCTTTTGCTTGCATTGTGGATATCCTCTTCTTTTCGCCAGGTGCTTAAGGAACGACTACGCCTTGCTCACAGTGACCCGCGCCGTGGCGAACCGGGACAGGCCGGTCTCGCCTTCGGCCTCGGCGGCCAGCAGCTTGTAGACATTGTCACCCTTGCCTCTGGAAAAATCATCCCAGGCGGTGTGGCCGAACCCGAGGGGGGCCACCACGGTGTCGTTCATGACGCCCTCGAAGATGCGCACGCGGGCCTTGCACTCGCCGGCAGCGGCGGAGAGCTTGACCGCGTCGTCCTTCTTCACGCCGAGATTCTTGGCCGTCGCGCCGTTCATCAGCACGTACATGTCCTTGCCGAGCATCTCGTCGAAACGGATGGCGTTGGTGTTGAAGGGCGGGATGGCGACTTTGGCGCTGCCGACCTTGAGCTGGGAGGCAGGAGCCAGGGCCAGGGACTTGCCGTCCTTGGCGGCCACGGGAATCTCTTTCAGCGGGGTTGCCCACAGGGCCAGGTCCTGAGCCGGGAATTCCTCGCCGAGCCAGGGGGTGCCTTCGACCATGGCGTCGAAATCGGCGCCCAGGGCCTCGGCCTTGGCCTTGACCACGTCCTCGAAGGTTTCGAAGCCCAGTTCCAGTCCGGCCTTGGCGGCCACGGACAGGATCACGTCGCCGGCGGGCTTGGTATCGTAGACGGGCTTGATGATGGAGCCCGCCACCGTATAGTTGGGCTGGCCGGAGCCGTACGGGGAGTACGCGTCATCCAGGCGCTCGAAGGCGTAGCAGTCGGGCATGATCAGGTCGGCCATGGCCGCGGTCTCGTCCATGAAGGAACTGAAGGAGACCACGAAACCGGCCTTGTCGATGGCGGCCTGGGCCTTGGCCAGGTTCGGCATGGCGTAGGCCGGGTTGGCGGCGTGGACCATGAGCAGGGCCGGAGCCTCGGTCGCGCCGTCGGCAACGGAAGTCAGGTAGCCGGCGAGGTCGGCGGCGAGCAGGGCCTTCTTTTCAGGGGCGGACTCGACGACCTTGGGGCTCCAGGGCAGGATGCGCACGCCGCCGACGGTGTTGACCCGTTCCAGCAGCAGGTTGAGGCTCATGCCCGCGGCCATCTCGAAGGCGCCCAGACCCTGTCCGGCGCCGGCAGCGGTCAGGACCAGCGGACGGCCCGTGCGGACCAGTTCCTGGGCCAGGCCCTTGATGACGTCGACGGACACGCCCGTGATTTCGGAGACCTTTTCGGGTGCATACGCGGACTGCACGAACTTGGCGAAATCGGCGTACCCCGGCCAGGAGGCGCGGTCGCGACCGCCGGCGGAGATCACCGCGGCCAGGCCCAAAGCCAGCACGGCTTCGGTGCCGGGAGCGCAGGGCACCCAGCTGTCACAGACAGCGGAGGTGCCGTTCTGGGCGGGACCTGCGTACACGAACTTCACGCCCTTTTCGCGGCTGGCCCCGAAGGCCTTGCCGTTGCGGGCCACGTTGCCCCAGGAGCCCAGGGCGTCGGCACCGAGCAGGAGCACGTAGCTCGCGTTCTCGATGTCGTAGCCGACCTGGCCGTCCCCGCCGATCATGGCCAGGGCCGCGGCGGCCGGGGCGCTTTCGCCCGGCATCAGAAAAGTCTTGTCGGATCCGGCCTTGCCCACCAGGCCTGCCAGCACGTCGGTGACGGAACCGGTTTCATCGCCGCTGATCATGGCCACGCCGGCGCCGGCTTCCTTGAGTTTACCGGCCAGGAGGTCTTCGGCCTCTTCCCAGCTGATGTCCTTGAAGGACGAGCCGTCCTTGAGCTTGGGGTTCTTCACCCGCGAAGGGCTGTAAAGCATGTGCACGCTGGCCGCACCAAGGGGGCAGATGCCGCCCTGGCTCAGGGGATGGTCCGCATCGCCTTCGGCCGCGACGGGGCGTCCGGCCACGGTCTTGACCTTCATGCCGTAGGCGTCGGCGCCGAGCTTGCACAGGGCCGGGACTTTCGCCTCCTCGCCGTACTGCAGCCGCGGAATCCAGGGCCAGTTCTGGGTCCAGATGGACACGTCATCAAGGGATTTCCAGATCACGGGAGTGAAGAGGCTGCCCGCCACACCGCCAGCCACCAAGGAAATAAAGCTTCTTCTGTCGATTCCCATCGTAACTCGCTCCTGTCTTATTTGTGGCACACAAAACAGGCGTTGCTGGCGCCGGTCTTGGCGTGGCATTCTTCACACTGCCACATCTTCATGGTGTCCTTGCTGTAGCCCGAAAGCCTGTTCTCGTGATACACAGGCGGGGTCTTCATCTTGGCCACGTCGGGATGACACGAAGTGCACTCGAGTTCCTTGTGCGCGATATGGGAGAAGTACACGTTGTCCGGCTGCGTCTGGTAGGCGAGCCATTCAACTTCCTTTTCCTGCTGCACATACTCGGTCACGAAACGGGCCTCGTCGGGGTCCTCACCCTGGACATCCTCATGGCAGCCGACACAGTTCGCATTGGTGGGCAGGCCGGTAAAGGAACCATCCTCCCGAAAGGCATGACAGTCTTCGCATGCCATGGCCTGATCTTCCACATGCACGACGTGATCGAACCGGATGGGTTGGGTCTTCTGACTGTACAGGACTTTGGGAAAGCCCCACCAACCAAGCACGATCGATGCCACCAAACCGATCAGGAATGGCAACACCACGCAGCTCTTGCATTTTGCCACAGTCCTCTCCTCCTACCGCGTTAAGATGAAATGTGAAAAACCGCTCAAGAAATAATTGCCCCTGTGTATGCAAGAGACTCGTGAAGTGTCAAGAGATAATGAAAAAAATCACGATCTTCCGCCCCACCTTAACCCCCTTGCAACATTTGGAAAACAGTGCCCGCAAGGCCAATTGCCGACCGAAAAGCTCGGCAATTCAGGCCCCCCTTCAGAAGCGGAACGGGGAGTCGAAATCCTTCAGCCGCGGCAGCCGCGTATCCTTCTCGGAAAGGATGGGCGGAAGGTCCGGCCAGACTATGCCCAGGTCCGGATCGCACCACAGGATGCCGCCGTCGTGTTCGGGGGAGTAATACCGGTCGACCTTGTAGAGAAAGTCCGTGTCCGGCTCCAGGGTCATGTAACCGTGCCCCAGACCGGCGGGAATGAGCAGTTGAAGATGATTTTCGGCCGAAAGCGTGAAGCCCTCCCAACGGCCGTAGGCAGGCGAGCCCCTACGCAGGTCCACCACCACGTCGAAGACCGCGCCGCGCGTCACGCGCACCAGCTTTGTCTGGGCCATGGGAGGGGACTGGAAATGCAGACCGCGCAGCACGCCGGCCTGGGCCGAGAAGGCGTGGTTGTCCTGCACGAAGTCGACGTCAAGGCCGCTGTCCTCGAACCGCCTGCGGCTGTAGGTCTCGCTGAAAAAGCCCCTGTGGTCGCCGAACACCTTTGGCTTGATCAGCAAGACTCCGGGAATCTCCGTGGGGGTCACATCCATGCCGGCCATCCTTGGTTTGGGGTTGAAGCGCCCTTTCCCCTACAGAAAGAGCGGCCCGAAAACAATGCCGACGCCGTCCCCGGCCCGAAAGAAAATGCTGCGCCGAAAAACAAAAAACCGCCGAAACCATTAAGTTCCGGCGGCAGTGATCGCGTGTGGCGGAGGGTTAGGGATTCGAACCCCAGATGCCCGCAAAGGCATGCCGGTTTTCAAGACCGGTGCAATCAACCAACTCTGCCAACCCTCCAGGGGATGGCGGAGAGGGAGGGATTTGAACCCTCGATAGAGGTTTACGCCCCTATACTCGCTTAGCAGGCGAGCGCCTTCAGCCTAGCTCGGCCACCTCTCCGTTCGTGTGAAGAAAAAGCTGGTTATACAAATCACGGTGGAGCGTCAACAGAAAATGCCCGCCGCAATCGTTTTCCCGCCGCCCCGGAGCGCCCGCTTTTGACAGAGCGACACGGATGGGGCAAAGAGCGGACTTCGACTCGATAATCTTTTTCTCAATGCTGCGGCGTGGAGGAATCCCTTGAAAGACTCCGTCATCCATCTCGGCCTGGCCGGCCTGGGCACGGTCGGCTCCGGCCTCGTCAAGATCATCCAGGAGAACAACGACTGGATCGAGCGCAGGCTCGGCAAGACCCTCAAGGTCAAGACCATCATGGTCCGCGACCTGGACAAGCCCAGAAACGTCGTCCCGTCCCCGGGCACCACGTTCACCACGAACATCGACGACATCATCGGCGACCCCGAGATCGACATCGTGGTCGAACTGGCCGGGGGCATCGATTTTCCGCGCAGGCTCATCACCCAGGCCCTGAAAGCCGGCAAGTCCGTGGTCACGGCCAACAAGGCCCTGCTGGCCGAGCACGGCCCCGAACTCTTCGAACTGGCCGCCAGCAGGAACCTGGGACTCTATTACGAGGCCAGCGTGGCCGGCGGCATCCCCATCATCCAGACCCTGAAGGAGAGCCTGGCCGGCAACCGCATCAAGGCCATGACCGGCATCCTGAACGGGACGGCCAACTTCATCATGTCCGAGATGTCCGAGAAGGGCGAGGATTTCGCCACCGTCCTCGCCAAGGCCCAGGCCAAGGGCTACGCCGAGGCCGACCCGACCCTGGACGTCGAGGGCATCGACGCGGCCCACAAGCTGGTCATCCTCATCCGCCTCGCCTACGGCCTGGACTTCCCCCTGAGCAGGCTCACGGTGGAGGGCATCTCCAAGGTCGAACAGTTCGACATCACCCTGGCCAAGGAATTCGGCTACCGCCTGAAACTGCTGGCCCAGGTCCGCGAGAAGTCCGGGCTGCTCCACGCGGGAGTCTACCCCGCACTGCTGCGCCAGGACCATATCCTGGCCAAGGTCGACGGCCCCTTCAACTCCATCCTGCTCGAAGGCAACGCCGTGGGGCCGGTCATGCTCTACGGCCAGGGCGCCGGCGACCTGCCCACGGGCAGCGCCGTGCTGGCCGACATCCTGGCCCTGGCCCGCACCAACTGCGTGCCCAACAACACGGGCTTCCTGGAGACGCGACTGCCCCAGGCCCAGATTCTGGCCCCGGAGTTGACCGTGTTCCGCCACTACTTCCGCTTCACCGTGGTCGACCGTCCCGGAGTCATGGCCTCCATCGCCGGAGTCATGGGCGAATACAACATCAGCATCGCCCAGGTCGTGCAGCGCCAGTACGCGCCCGACGCCGGCGTGCCCATCGTCTTCATCAGCCACTCGGCCCAGATGCAGAACGTCACCGCGGCCCTGGACACCATCAAGAAATTCAGCTTCGTGCTCGACCCGCCGGTGCACTACAGGATCATCTGATGAAGACCGTCTTTCTCGTGGCCGACGGCATGGCCGGCTGGCCCCTGGACGCCCTGGGCGGACGCACCACGCTGCAGGCCGCGTCCACGCCGACTCTCGACTCCCTGGCCCCGCGCTCCCGCTGCGGCCTGTGCCGGACCGTGCCCGAGGGCATGCCCCCCGGCTCGGACGTGGCCAACATGTCGCTGCTGGGCTACGACCCGCGGACGCACCACACCGGCCGGGGCCCCATCGAGGCCGCGGCCCAGGGCCTGGTCCTGGATCCCGACGACCTGGTTTGGCGCATGAACCTGGTCAACCTGACGGAACTCTCGGACGCCGGAGTCATGCGCGACTATTCCTCCGGGCACATCGCCACCGCCGTGGCCGCTCCCCTTGTCGCCAGGCTGGCGGAAATGGCCCGGGGCACAACCCTCCAGCCGGTCCAGGGCATCCAGTACCGCCACCTCCTGGTGCAGAGGGGCGGCGCCCTGACCGACGCGGCCGGCCTGAACATCCGGCCGCCCCACGACATCCTGGACCAGCCCGTGGCCCAGGATCTGGCGGCCTTCGCGACCTTTCCAGAGCTTGAGGCCTTCCTCAAGGCCGCCCACGAGTTCCTGCGCTCCGAGCCCACCTCGCAGGCCACCTCCGTGTGGCCCTGGGGCCAGGGACGCCCCCTGATTCTGCCGTCCTTCGCCGACCGTTTCGGCCTGCGCGGGGCCGTGGTCTCGGCCGTGGATCTGGTCAAGGGCCTGGGCAGGGCCGCAGGCATGGACGTTCTCGAAGTCGAGGGCGTGAACGGGCTGATCGACACCAACTACGAAGGAAAAGTCCGGGCGGCTCTCGAATTTCTCGAGCGCGGCGACTTCGTGTACCTCCATGTTGAAGCGCCTGACGAGTGCGGCCACATGGGCGACGCGAAACTCAAGAAGCGCGCCATCGAACTCTTCGACGAACGCATCGTGGCCCCGGTCCTGGCGGCCCTGAAAGGCGAGGACGCAACCATCGTCGTGACCTGCGACCATTTCACCCCCGTTGTGCGCCGCACCCACACCGAGGACCCTGTTCCGTTCCTGGTCTTCCGCACCCGCGCCCCGCGGTCGGACGGACCGGCCGTCTTCGATGAGAGAACGGCCGGCGCCTCGGGCCTGTTCCTGCCCCAGGGGCTCGACCTCCTCCCCTTCTGCCTGGGAACAGGCGCATGACCGACGCATTTCCCAAGCCCTCGTGCTGGCTCACGCACCGCGTGTCCTACGGCGAGACCGACGCCATGGGGGTGGTCTACTACGCCAACTACCTGCACCTCTTCGAACGCGGCCGTAGCGAACTGATCAGGAACCTGGCCTTCAGCTACAGCGTCGTCGAGGAACGCGGCTTCTTCCTGCCCGTGCGCGAGGCGTCCTGCCGCTATCTCGCCCCGGCGCGCTACGACGACGTCATCCACATCCGCACCGGCCTTGCGGGGCAGTCCAGGGCCAGCCTGAACTTCGTCTACGAGATCACCGACGAGAAGCGCGAACACGTTCTGACCAGGGGCACTACCCAGCACGCTGTGGTCAACGCCCAGGGCAGGCCCGTTCGCGTCCCGGACTGGCTCTCGGCCCTCTTCGTCTAGGATGGTCGACTGCCACACCCATGTCTTCCCCCCCAAGATCGGCCCCAGGCTGGCGACGGCCATAGGCCGTGAGTTCGGCCGCGAGCCGGCCGGCGACGGTTCGGCCGAAAACCTCCTCGCGCACCTGACCGAAGCCGGACTGTCGCAGGCGATCTGCTTCACCGCGGCCCTGCGCCCGGACCAGATGATTCCGGCCAACTCCTGGATGATCGGGCTGCGGCGGACCCACGCGCACCTCATCCCCCTGGGGACGGTCCACCCGGAACACCCCGCCTGGACGGATGAGCTGGACCGCCTTGAACGAAACGGCATCCGCGGGCTGAAAATTCACCCCGACCTCTCCGGCATCCCCCTGGACTCGCCGCTCTGGGATCCCATCTGGGAGAGCGTCCGGAACCGATTTCTCGTCATGGTCCACATGGGACCGGTCCGGCCCGGAGAAATGACCCTTTCCCGCCCGCGGGACCTGGCCCTCGTCCTGGAACGCCACCGGGGCCTCGACGTCGTGGCCGCCCATCTGGGCGGACTCGGTCTGTGGGAGGAAACCCAGGAGCACCTGGCCGGTAAGGATATCTATATGGATACATCCTGCTGCCATGACGCCATCCCCGCTTCGGCCATGGCCGCGCTTCTGGCCCGCCATGACCGGGGCCGCATCCTCTTCGGCAGCGACTACCCGCTCTTCTCCCCGAAATCCGAGCGTTCGGCCCTGGAACGGCTTCTTTCAAAATTGCGCATTCCCGCTTGCACGATCCTCGACAACGGAAAGCGACTGGCGCAGAGACTCCAACCCGGCGGATTTGCAGGCCGGCCGCCAGCTCCCGCCATTGACTTTTCTTGACGACGGGTACAATTTCCAATACCCGCGTTTGGTTAACCGACGCCAATAGCCCCCGAGGAGACTTTCCTTGACACAAGAACAGACAAATGCCCCCAGCGAAAAGCAGCTGCTGCGCCACCGCAAGGAAAAGGCCCAGTTTCTGCTCGACGCGGGCATTCCGCTATACCCCAACGATTTCCGCCGCTCGGCCGAAATCGGAGACATCCTCGACGCCCACGGGCACAAGGATGAAGAAACGCTGGCCAGCGAAGCCGGCTCGTTTTCCCTGTGCGGCCGCATCATGGCCCACCGCTCTTTCGGCAAGGTGACCTTCTTCCATATTCAGGACACGAGCGGAAAAATCCAGGTCTATACTGCCCGCGACGACCTCGGCGCAGAGGCGTACGGGGTTTTCAAGAAATTCGAGATCGGCGACATCGTCGGCGTGGTCGGCGGTCTGTTCCGCACCAAGACCGGCGAACTGACTGTCAAGGCGGATCAGGTCCGCCTCCTGACCAAGTCCATGCGCCCCCTGCCGGAGAAATACCACGGTCTGAAGGACGTGGAGACCCGCTACCGCCAGCGCTACGTCGACTTGCTGGTCAACGACCGCGCCCGCGAGATCTTCCGCAAGCGCACGGCCATCGTGCAGTTCATCCGCAATTTCCTGAACGAGCGCGGGTTCCTGGAAGTCGAGACGCCCATGATGCAGCCCATCGCCGGCGGCGCCACGGCCAAGCCCTTCCGGACGCACCACAACGCCCTGGACATGGACCTCTTCCTGCGCATCGCCCCGGAACTGTACCTCAAGCGTCTTCTGGTGGGCGGCTTCGACCGGGTCTACGAGATCAACCGAAATTTCCGCAACGAAGGCATCGACACGCGGCACAACCCTGAATTCACCATGATCGAATTCTACTGGGCCTACGCAACCTTCGTCGACCTCATGGACCTGACCCAGGAACTCCTGGGCGGGGTGGCCAAGGCCGTCAACGGCACCCATCTGGTGGAATACCAGGGGCAGGTCATCGACCTGCAGGACGGCTGGGTCCGCATGCCCTTCCACGAATCCCTGGAAAAGATCGGCGGAGTCTCCCCCGAGATCTACACCGACTACGGCAAGTGCAAGGACCTGGCCCAGAAGCTCGGCGAAGCCGTGCACCCCAAGGAGAAGCTCGGCAAGCTCCAGGCCAAGCTCTTCGACAACCTGGTGGAGCCCAAGCTCATCCAGCCGCACTTCATCTATCACTACCCGACGGACATCTCCCCGCTCTCGCGCAAGAACGACCAGAACCCCGAGATCACGGACCGCTTCGAACTGTTCATCTGCGGGCAGGAGATGGCCAACGCCTTTTCCGAGCTCAACGACCCCTACGACCAGAAGGACCGGTTCGAGGAGCAGGTGCGCGAAAAGGCTGCCGGTGACGACGAGGCCCACGCCATGGACGAGGACTACATCCGCGCCCTGGAGTACGGCATGCCCCCCGCGGCAGGGCAGGGCATCGGCATCGACCGCCTCGTCATGCTGCTGACGGACTCGCCGTCCATCCGGGAGGTCATCCTCTTCCCGCTGCTGCGGCCCGAGATCGCCGGCTAGCGCCCCGGCGCTGCTTGTCCGGCACGTCTCCACCAAGCGAGAACCCATGCAATTCGAACTGTTTGTCTCTCTGCGGTATCTTCTGGCCCGGCGCAAACAGGCCTTCATTTCCGTCATCTCGCTCATCTCGGTGCTGGGCGTGGCCATCGGCGTGGCCTCGCTGATCGTTGTCCTCGGGGTCATGAACGGATTCAGCGAAAACCTGCGCGACAAGATCCTGGGCATCAACTCCCACCTCATCGTCGGCTCGGTCAAGCAGACCATCGAAAACTACGACGGTCTGGTGGACAAGAGCCTGAAGCTCGACGGCATCGCGGCCGCAACCCCCTTCATCTACTACGAGGTCATGCTGTCCACCCCCACGGGGGTCAAAGGCGTGGTCCTGCGCGGCATCGACCCGGACACGGCCGGCCAGGTCCTGTCCGTGGAGAAGGACCTGGTCAGCGGCAGCCTGAAGAACCTCGGGGAGCCGGCTGACACGCCGGGCATCGTCATCGGCAAGGAACTGGCCGCCCGCCTGGGACTGACCATGGGCAGCCGGGTCAGCCTGCTCGCGCCGAGCGGCAAGAAGTCCGCCGCCGGCTTTTCGCCCAAGATCCTTTTCTTCAACGTAGTCGGCATCTTCAATTCCGGCATGTACGAATACGACTCATCCCTGGTCTTCGTCTCCATCCCCGAGGCCCAGAAGATCCTCGGCTTCGAGGGCGACGTCGTCACGGGCATCGAGTACCGCGTGACCGACATCGACGCCGTGCAGCAGACCGGCGAGCTTCTGATCCGCGCCCTGGGGGGATTCCCCCTGTATTCGCGCAACTGGATCGAGATGAACCAGAATCTCTTCGCGGCCCTGAAGCTCGAAAAGACGGCCATGGCCGTGATCCTGACCATGATCGTGCTGGTGGGCTCCTTTTCCATCATCACCACCCTGGTCATGATGGTCATGGAAAAGACCAAGGACATCGCCGTGCTCATGGCCCTGGGCGCAACGCCGACTCAGATCCGCAACATCTTCATCCTGCAGGGCTCCCTCATCGGCGCCGTGGGCACGAGCATAGGTTTCGGTCTGGGCCTGGCCATCTGTTCGCTGCTCAAGAAGTATCAGTTCATCAAGCTCCCGGCCGACGTCTACTACCTGGACCACCTCCCGGTGAAGACGGAACTCCTGGACATGTCGCTCATCGCCGTGTCGGCCATGATCCTGTGCTTTCTCGCCACCCTCTACCCAGCCCGCCAGGCGGCCGGGATGCACCCCACCGAGGCCCTGCGCTATGAGTGACGTCTACCGCCTGCAGGGCATCGGCAAATCGTACCAGCAGGGCGAGGAAACCCTCACCGTGCTGAACGGCATCGACCTGACCGTGAGCCGCGGTGACTCCCTGGCCATCATTGGGGCCTCGGGCTCGGGCAAGAGCACGCTGCTGCAGATCATGGGCACCCTGGACGTACCGTCCCGGGGGACCATCCTCTTCGACGGCGCGGACATCTCGACCCTCGGCTGGAAGGAACGGGCCCGCATCCGCAATCGGAACATGGGCTTCGTGTTCCAATTCCACCACCTCCTGCCCGAGTTTTCCACGCGCGAAAACGTGGCCATGCCCGGCATCATCGGCGGCATGGCCCGGAGTCGGGCCCTGGAAATGGCCGACGCTGCTTTGTCGCGCGTGGGGCTTGCGCATCGCCTCCATCACAGGGTAACCACCCTGTCCGGAGGAGAGCGCCAACGCGCGGCCATCGCCCGCGCCATCCTGCTCGAACCCGCGGTGGTGCTGGCCGACGAACCCACCGGCAACCTGGATGAACGGACAGGACGGGAGGTCAACGACCTCCTGCTGCATTTGAACAGGAATCAGGGTGTGACCCTGGTCGTCGTTACCCACAATGCTGAACTTGCTCAGTGCATGCGCCGCACCTTGGAGCTTCGTTCCGGAGAACTCTATGAATCGTAATGCGTTCCTGCTTCTGCTTCTCGCCCTCGGACTCTTGTGCGCCGGACCGTCCTTCGCGCAAACTTCGGGGAAGGTCATCGTTCTGCCCTTCGCCGTAAATGCCGGCCCGGACCTGGCCTACCTGGAAGAAAGCCTGCCCAAGATGCTGCGCGATCGACTCACTGACATGGGCTTTCAGGTCGTGTCCGAGGAGGAGACCCTCAGCCTGCTGCAGGAACAGCAGATCGAATTTCTGGACCTGAACGTGGCCAAGGACATGGCGCTGCTGGCAGGCGCCGGCCATGCCGTCTACGGCAGCTTCAGCCAGGTGGGGGAAAGCATCAGCCTGGACACCCGTCTGGTGGAAGCCTACGGCGTGGCCGAGCCCAAGCCGTTCTTCGTCGTCAAGGAAGGAGTCATCAACATCCTCCCGGCCATTGACGAGACGGCGGCCAAGATCAAGCTCGGCATGGAGCAGAAGGACCGCATCGCCGCCATCGACGTGCGCGGCAACGAAATTCTCGACGACGACGTCGTGCTCATGCGCCTCAAGATTCAGCCTGGCGACGCCTATGACCCCAAGACCGTCAACGCGGAACTCAAAAGCCTCTACGACCTCGGCTACTTCGACGACATCGAAATCTCCATGGAGGAGAGTTCCGAAGGCAAGCGCCTGATCATCACGGTCAAGGAAAAGCCCCTCATCCAGGCCATCTCCGTGCAGGGCGCCCAGGAGCTGGACGCCGACGACCTGCTGGCGGCCATCGCCACCAAGACCGGAGCGGTCCTCAACCCGCGCGTCCTGGCCGACGACATGGGCAAGATCCGCGAACTGTACCGCAAGGACGGATTCTACAACGCCAAGGTCAGCTACGCCCTCGAACAGGCCGACGCCAAGCGCGCCCGCCTGAACATCATCGTCGACGAGGGCAACAAGCTCTACGTCACGGACATCGTCATCCAGGGCGCGAAACAGCTCGACCCCGACGACCTCAAGGACGAACTGGCCCTGTCCGAACGCGGCATGCTGTCCTGGATCACCGGGTCGGGCGTCCTGCGCGAGGAGATCCTCGACCGCGACGCCGCCGCCCTGGAAGCGTATTACGGCAACCGCGGCTTCCTCAACGCCAAGGTCGGCCAGCCCGAAGTCGCGTATTCCGACACGGGCATCACGGTCACGTTCCAGGTGGACGAGGGCGCGCGCTACAAGGTCACCTCGGTGGAATTCACCGGCGAGATGATCGACGCCCCCCAGGACCTGAACTCCGTGGTGAAGATGGACGAACTTGTCGCGGACAAGGAATATCTCGACCGGTCCGTCATGCGCTCCGACCTGCAGAAGCTGACGGAGCATTACTCCAACTTCGGCTACGCCTTTGCCGAGGCCGACGTGAAAATCGACCGCAACGACGCGGATAACACCGTGGCCCTGACCTACACCATGTCCAAGGGCACCAAGGTGTCCATCAACCGCGTGCTCATCGAGGGCAACACCAAGACCAGGGATAACGTCATCCGCCGCGAGATGCGGCTGGCCGACGGCGACCTCTTCAACGGCTCCCAGCTGCGCAGGTCCAACGCACGCCTGAACAAGCTCGACTTCTTCGAAACCGTGGAAATCACCCCCGAACCGGCAGGTTCGCCCAGTGAGCTGAACCTCAGGGTCAAGGTCAAGGAGAAGCCCACCGGGCAGTTCTCCGCCGGCGTCGGCTACTCCAGCTACTCGCAGGTGTTCTTTTCGGGCCAGATCCTGGAGCGTAACCTCTTCGGCATGGGCTATCAGCTCGGTTTCACGGGCACCATCAGCGCCAAGTCCGCCGACTACACGGCGACTTTCTGGAACCCCCACTACAACGACACCAAGCTCGGCATGGGCGTGAGCCTCTACAACAAGCTCAATGACTATTCCGACTACGAAAAGCAGTCCGTGGGCGGACGTTTGCTCTTCGGATACCCCCTGGGCGAGTACACCAACCTGAACTGGCACTACCGGCTGGAACAGTACACCATCAATGACGTGGACGACGACGCCGACAAGGTCATCAAGGACATCGAAGGCGAGAACTGGGCCAGTTCCCTCTACGGCTCGATCAAGCGCGACACCACGGACCGCCGTATCAACCCGACCAAGGGCATGACGCACCAGTTCTCCACCGAGTACGGCGGCGGCATCCTGGGCGGCGACGACGACTTCATCAAGTACATTGCCGACGCCAACCACTACTTCCCGGTCTTCCTGGAAACCGTCATCCATCTGCACGCCCAGGCCGGGTACATCATGGAGAACGGAGGCGAGGAAATCCCGCCCTTCGAGCGGTTCTACCTCGGCGGCATGAACTCCGTGCGCGGCTACGAAGAGCGCAGCATCTCCCCCTTGTACGATGACAGGGACGCCTCGGAAGGGTATGAAGAAGGCGACGAGAAGGGCGGCAACAAGAGCTTCTTCTTCAACGCCGAATACCTGGTGCCCCTGCACAAGGAGATGGGCATCCTCGGGCTGGTCTTCTTCGATGCGGGAAAGGCCTGGGACGAGGACGAGAAGATCGACGCCGACCTGTACAAGAGCGTCGGCGCAGGCGTACGCTGGTACTCCCCCCTCGGCCCCTTGCGCCTGGAGTACGGCTACCCGCTTGACGAAATCGACAACGAGAGGGAAGGACGTTTCGAATTTTCAGTTGGACAGTTCTTTTAACATCAAACCAGAGATTACGGACATATCGAGGAGATTTCCATGCGTGTATTCATCCTGACGTTTTTTCTCGTCCTGTGCATGAGCCTGACGGCCGGCGCCGAAACGAAGATCGGTTTTGTGGACATGAAGGCCGTCATCGCCAAGTCCGAACCCGGCTCCAAGGCCATGGAGCAGCTCAAGTCCCAGTTCAAGGACATGAAGGACAACCTTGACGCCCAGAAGAAGTCCCTGGACACCCTCAAGGACGAACTGCAGAAGCAGTCCATGATGCTCAGCCAGGAAGCCAAGCTGGACAAGGAAGCCCAGTACAAGCGCAAGGTGCGCGACTTCCAGGACATGGGGCAGAGCTACCAGCGCAAGCTCCAGCAGGCCGAGCAGAGCCTGTCCAAGCCCATCATCGACAAGCTCCTGGAAGTCATCCAGGACTACGGCAAGAAGAACGGCTTCACGGCCATCTTCGACAAGCAGGCCAGCGGCCTTGTCTTCAGCCAGGACAATGTCGACCTGACGGGCGCCATCATCGCCGAATTGAACAAGGCCATGCGCAAGTAACCGGGACAGCGATGCGTCTTTCCGAAATCGCAACCAGCCTGGGACTGACCCTGCAGGGCGGGGACATGGATGTCAGCGGGGTCAACACCCTGGCCGACGCCTCGCCCTCGGAGCTGTCCTTCCTGGCCAACCCGAAGTACGCCCCCCAACTGGCCACGACCAGGGCGGGGGCGGTCATCGTTTCGGCGGACCAGGCTCCTGGGGACAAACCCTGCCTCATCAGCACCAACCCCTACCTTGACTTCGCGCGGTGCGTGCACCTCTTCGCCAAGCCACAGGGCTCCTTCGAAGGCACAAGCGAGCTGGCCTTCGTGCATCCCGAAGCCGACATCGATCCCGCCGCGGCCGTGGCGCCCTTCGTGTCGATCGGCAAGGGCGCGCGCATCGGCCGCGGGGTCAGGATTTTCAGCGGCAGCTACATCGGCGAAGACTGCGTCGTCGACGAGGACTGCGTCATCTACCCCAACTGTTCCTTGATGGCCGGCACGCGCCTTGGCAAACGCGTCATCCTCCATGCCGGCACGGTGCTCGGCAGCGACGGCTTCGGCTTTGCCCAGGGTGCCGGCGCCATGACCAAGTTTCCGCAGATCGGCAGGGTCGTCATCGAGGACGACGTCGAAATCGGCGCCAATACGACCATCGACCGGGCGGCCCTGGGCGAGACACGCGTCGGCCAAGGCACCAAGATCGACAACCTGGTTCAGCTCGGCCACAACGTCCGCGTCGGACGCAACTGCCTGCTTGTAGCCCAGGTCGGCATCGCCGGCTCCACGACCCTTGGCGACGGCGTCATCCTGGCCGGCCAGGTCGGCGTGGCCGGACATATCCACCTCGGGGACGGCTGCCGCATCGGCGCCAAGTCCGGCATCGGGCAGGACGTCCCGCCCAAGCAGGACATGAGCGGCATCCCGGCCATGGCTCACGGCACGTTCCTGCGGACTTCCGCCATCATGCCCAAGCTGCCCGAGATGAAGCGCCGCCTTGCGAAACTGGAAAAGGAACTGGCCGCCTTGCGGGAAGAAATCGCCAACAAAGGGTAACGACATGATCACCAAACCAGAAAGCGGCGAAATCGTCAGCCGGGACATCCTGGATCTGCTTCCTCACCGCTACCCCTTTCTGCTCGTGGACCGGGTCCTGAGCTTCGAGCCCATGAAATCCGTGCACGCCATCAAGAGCGTGTCCATCAACGAGCCTTTTTTCCAGGGCCATTTCCCGTCCTACCCCGTCATGCCCGGCGTCCTCATCCTCGAGGCCCTGGCCCAGGCCGGCGGGATCATGGTCATCAAGAGCCTGCCCCCGGCCGAGACCGTCGGGAAGATATTCCTGTTCACGGGCATGGAAAAAGTGCGGTTCCGGCGCCCGGTGTTCCCCGGTGACCAGCTGCATCTGCACGTCACCTACGAGCGCCACAAGATGATGATGTGGAAGACCAACGGCAAGGCCATGGTAGACGGAAAAGTCGTGGCCGAAGGCATCCTGACCGCATCCGTGGTGCCCAGGGAGGACTGATGCAGACGACCATCCACCCCGCCGCCGTCGTCGCTCCCGGTGCGATTCTGGGCACCGGCGTCACCGTCGGGCCGTTTGCCGTCATCGAGGATGACGTGCGAATCGGCGACGGCACCGTCATCGACGCAGGCGCGCAGATCAAGCGCTTCACCACCCTTGGGGCCGGCAACCACGTCCATTCCATGGCCTGTGTCGGCGGAGAGCCCCAGGACCTCAAATTCCACGGCGAGCAGACCCGCCTCGAAATCGGGGACCGCAACAAGATCCGCGAGTTCTCCACCATCCACCGCGGCACCGAAGGCGGCGGAGGGGTGACCAGAGTCGGGTCGGACAACCTGATGATGGCCTACTCGCACATCGCCCATGACTGCATCGTCGGCGACAACAACGTCCTGGCCAACGCCGCGACCCTGGCCGGCCACGTCATCGTCGGCAGCGAAGTGGTCGTCGGCGGCCGGTCGGCCGTGCCTCAGTTCGTGACCATCGGCGATTTCGCCATCATCGGCGGCAAGACCGGCGTGGCGCAAGACGTGCCCCCGTTCATGCTGGCCGTGGGCGAGCGCGCCACCCTGCGCGGCCTGAACCTCATCGGCCTGCGCCGCCACGGCTTCTCCTCCGAGGAGATCAGCGCCCTCAAGTCGGCCTACAAGCTCATCTGGCGCTCGAACCAGGAACGCAACGAGGTCATGCAGCAGGTCGAGACGGA
>JANJWV010000004.1 GCA_024709365.1 Desulfomicrobium sp.
AAATTATTTCTGGGTGTCCTTGAGCAGCTGCAGTAGGTTCGCCGGGATCTGCTTGGCGAACTCGTCGCGCACGGGGGCGGTGAGTTCCACCAGCTTGGCGCGCTCCTCGTCGCTCAGGATGGTCACTTCGATGCCCTTTTCCTTGAAGGCGTCCCAGGCCTTCTGCTCGAGCTCGTCGGTGATGCCGCGCTGCCAGACGAGGGCCTCGCGGGCCGCTTCGCGGATGATGGCCTGGTGCTCGGGGGTCAGGCTGTCGAACTTCTTCTTGTTCATCAGCAGGATGTGCATGCTGTAGTTATGGTTGGAGTCCATGGCGTACTTCAGCACTTCCGTGTGCTTGGCGTCGTTCAGCAGGGAGAAGGTGTTGCCTTCGGCGTCGACGGTGCCCTGCTGCAGAGCGGTGTAGACCTCGCCCCAGGCCACGGGGGCGGGGTTCATCCCCAGAGCCTTGGCCACTTCCACCTCGACGGGGGAGTCGGTTGTGCGGACCTTGAGGCCGGACAGGTCGGCCACGGTCTTCAGGGGCTTCTTGGTGCTGACGAAGTTGCGGTAGCCGTACTGGCTGAACATGATGGTGGTCAGGCCGATCTCGTTGGAAACCTTCTCCAGTTCCTTGCCGAGTTCGCCTTCATCGAGGGCCTTGTACAGGTTTTCCTGGTGCTTGGGAGAGGTGATGTAGGGCAGGTCCAGGGCCATGTAGGCCTTGCTGAAGCTGGCCATGTTCGGGGACGAGCAGGAGGACATGTCCAGGGTGCCGGCCTGGGCCGCTTCCGTGGTCACGCGGTCGCTGCCGAGCTGGGCGCTGCCGAAGACCTGGATCTTGATCTGCTTGTCGCTCTTGGCTTCCACCAGCTCCTTGAATTTCTCGATGCCCAAGGTGACGTTGTTGCCCGGCGCCATGGGATGGCCGATGCGCAGGGTGACGGGTTTGCCGGCTTCCGCGGTTCCGAAGCCCACCAGCAGGCCGACCAGGGCCAGCACGTTCAACGCGGCAAAAACGAGACTCTTTTTCATTGTTCCTCCAAAATATGTGTTTTCGACCAGCACTGCTAGGCAATGTTCTTGACTGTCGCCCTCTGGTCACGGGGTGTTGTCGGAGCATGAGCAGGATGTATGCCAGACAAAAATGTACTTTGCCAAGGCTGTTGAAATTATTAATTCTTTAATTTCAGTATATTGTGAATTTATTCCACAGAGGGTCTGCGGTTTTTCGACGTGCTTGTCGCGAAAATGCAACTGCCGGGAATCGTTCTTATCAGCGTCGGAGATATGGGAATAAAATCACAAAGCGTCCCGTGGCCCAAGGGTTTATGTTCCGATTTTCACATATCAAGGGTGTGATTTCTGATATGTCCAGTCAAGTTTGTCGCAAAAATGCGGCGTTTTTTGGAGGAAAAAAAATCAAATTCGAGCCAGGTGGTGCAAAAATGCGACTGCCCTGGTTCTCGTTTTTCCTCCCGCATGGCCGCAGGATCGTAAATAGGAGGCAAATACAGTCTTTTCATTCGGTTATGGCTTTTGGCACAGAGAATGCTCATGCTCCCTCGGGTACGGAAGTGAGAAGTGCTGCCGAAAAGGAACTTCTGGCGTAACATAATGTTGATGCATGGTTTCGATGCGTGTGCTGATTTCACCATGTGATCTGAATTAAATAAGATACGAGGAGCAGAGTCATGACAAGGTTTACATGTGAGTGCATGTCCCCTCAGGAACAGAGGCTTTACGACAAAATCGAGGGCAAGGAAGACAGATTTCGAGAGACACACAGCCGTGTTTTCAAGATGCTGGAGAGATTCGACGGGCAGAAGCCGCGCATTGACATAGAACGAGCCCTCTATTTCACCCAGTCCATGCAGGAGACCGAAGGTCAGCCTCTGGTTCTGCGCTGGGCCAAGGCCATGAAGCACATCGCCGAGAACATGACCGTCTATGTCCAGGACGACCAGCTCCTGCTCGGCCGCGCCGGCTGCGACGGCCGCTACGGCATTCTCTACCCCGAGCTGGACGGCGACTTCCTCGACATCGCGGTGAAGGAACTGCCGAACCGCCCGACATCGCCCGCGACCATCACCCCCGAGGACGCCAAGGTCGTCATCGAGCAGATCGCCCCCTTCTGGAAGGGCAAGACCTTCCACGAAAAGCTCAACGCCGCCCTGCCCGCGGAAGTGCACAAGCTGACCTACGACGACCCCCAGGGCCTCATGTCCCGCTTCATCGTCAACGAGACGGCGTCCTTCCGCTCCTCCATCCAGTGGGTCCACGACTACGAGAAGATCCTGAAGCGCGGCTTCAACGACATAAGGCGTGAAGCCCAGGAGAAGCTGGACGCCCTCGATCCGCTGAGCCCCAAGGACAACTGCGAGAAGAAGCCCTTCCTCGAAGCCGTGGTCATCGTCTGCGAGGCCATCGTGCACTGGGCGGGGCGTCACGCCGTGCTGGCCCGCGAAGTGGCGGCAAAGGAAACCGACCCGGTCCGCAAGGCCGAGCTCATCCGCATGGCCGAGAACGCCGAGCGCGTGCCCGGCGAGCCGGCCCGCGACTTCTGGGAGGCCTGCCAGAGCCAGTGGTTCACGCAGATGTTCTCCCGCATCGAACAGAAGACCGGCACGACCATCTCCAACGGCCGCATGGACCAGTACTTCTTCCCCTATTACGACAAGGACATGGAAGCCGGCGTCCTGACGGAAGAAAAGGCCATGGAGCTGCTGGAGTGCATGTGGGTCGGCATGGCCGAGTTCATCGACATGTACATCTCCCCCACGGGCGGCGCCTTCAACGAAGGCTACGCGCACTGGGAGGCGGTCACCGTCGGCGGCCAGACCCCGGACGGACGTGATGCCACCAACGATCTGACGCACCTGATTTTGAAGTCCAAGCGCGAGTTCCCGCTGCACTACCCGGACCTCGCCGCCCGCATCCACAGCCGCTCCCCCGAGAGCTACCTGTGGGACGTGGCCGAGACCATCAAGGACGGCTCGGGCTTCCCCAAGCTGATCAACGATGAGGAAATCGTGCCCCTTTATGTCTCCAAGGGCGCGACCTTCGCCGAGGCCTATGACTACGCCGTGTCCGGCTGCACCGAGGCGCGCATGCCCAACCGCGACACCTACACCTCGGGCGGCGCGTACATCAACTTCGCCGCCGCGGTGGAGATGGTCCTGCGCAACGGCCGCATGAAGAAGTACGGCGACCAGCCCCTGGGCGTGGAAACGGGCGACCCGACGGCCTTCCAGACCTGGGACGAGTTCTGGGACGCCTACGTGCAGCAGCACCTGCTGTTCCTCAAGGCCGCCTTCCACCAGCAGTACCTGATCAACAAGATCCGGGCCACCAGCTTCGCCCAGCCCATGGGCTCGGCCATGCACGACCTGTGCATGAAGCACTGCATCGACCTGCACCAGGAGCAGATCCCCGAGGGCATCAACCTCGGCTACTTCGAATACATGGGCCTTGGCACCGTGGTCGACTCCCTCTCGGCCATCAAGAAGCTGGTCTTCGAGGACAGGAAGCTGACCATGCAGCAGATCATCGACGCCGTGGACGCCAACTTCGAAGGCTATGAAGACGTCGCGGCCCTGCTGCGCAGCGCCCCCTGCTACGGCAACAACGACCCGTACGCCGACGCCATCGGACGCGAGATCGACAAGATCTCCGTGGAATTCGGCGGCAAGTACAGCAAGGACCTCGGCATGCACAACGACGTGCGTTACGTGCCCTTCACCTCCCACGTGCCCTTCGGCAAGGTCGTCTCGGCCCTGCCCAACGGACGCAAGGAGTTCACGCCCCTGTCCGACGGCTCCTCGGCTTCCCACGGCGCGGACGTGAACGGCCCCACGGCCATCCTGCTGTCCAACTACAACACCAAGAACTACGGCATGCGCGACCGTGCGGCCCGCATGCTCAACATCAAGTTCACGCCCAAGTGCATCGAGGGCGAGCAGGGCACCGAGAAGCTCGTGTCCTTCATCCGCACCATGTGCGACCTGAAGATCTGGCACGTGCAGTTCAACGTCATCAACCGCGACACCCTCCTCGCGGCCAAGAAGGACCCGCAGAAGTACCGCAACCTCATCGTGCGCATCGCGGGCTACAGCGCCTACTTCGTGGACCTGTCCCCCGACCTTCAGGACGACCTCATCGCCCGCACGGAGCACGGCGCCTTCTAGGTGCGCCCCGGCCATCCTTCGGCCTTGACGGACACACGCGGGCAGGCCACGGCCTGCCCGCGGTTTTTCATGACATCAGCGGGGGAGTCCCATGAGCGCTCTTGAAGACAGAAAGAGGAAAGGCCTCGTATTCAACATCCAGAAATATTCCGTTCATGACGGGCCGGGCATCAGGACCATCGTCTTCCTCAAGGGGTGCCCCCTGTCCTGCGACTGGTGCAGCAACCCCGAATCCCAGCGCCGCGAGCCCGAGCTGGCCTTCAACCCGGGCCGCTGCCTGACCTTTTCCAAGTGCACGCGCTGCCTGCAGGCCTGTCTGCGGGGCGCCATCATCCGCGAGGCCGACGACAGCCTGCGCATCGACCGCGCCCTGTGCGACGGGTGCCCCAAGAACTGCGCCCAAGCCTGCCCGTCCCAGGGGCTCATCGTCTACGGCGAGGAGCGCAGCGTGGACGACGTGCTGCGGGTGGTGGAGCAGGACGCGGCCTTCTACACCCGCTCCAAGGGGGGGCTGACCCTTTCGGGCGGCGAACCGCTCATGCAGGCCGACTTCGCCCTGGCCCTGCTCAGGGAGGCCCGCCGGCGCAGGATCAGGACGGCCGTCGAAACCTGCGGCATGGTGCCCTGGAAGACCATGGAGGCTGCGGCCGAATACCTCAACTACGTGCTCTACGACATCAAGCACATGGACGGCGCAGTGCACGAAGCCCAGACCGGACGGTCCAACGAGGTCATCCTGGAGAATTTCCGGAGGCTGGCGGAGCTGCACCCGGACAAGCCCATCCTGGCCCGCACGCCCGTCATCCCCGGGTTCAACGATTCCGAGGACGCCGTGGCGGCCATCGCAGAGTTCATCCGGCCCTATCCGAACGTGCGCTACGAGATGCTGCCCTACCACCGGCTGGGCACGCAGAAGTACCACTTCCTGGACAGGGTGCCGCCCATGGACGGCGTGACGCTGGACAAGTCGGTCATGCCGAGGCTCATCGAGACGGCGGTGCGGATTCTCGGGGACAGGGTCGACTTCCCGAAATGAAGAGGTTCGCGGCCGAACCGGCCCGCACGGGCCGCGCCGCGCAAACCGTGACGAATCGTGGAAAGGCAGCCCTCGGGTTGCCTTTTTTTACAGCCCGTGAGAGTTTTTTCGTATGACGAACCGCCACGCCGATTTTGTCGCCAAGCATTTCGAATACATCCTCGATGCCCTCCCCGACGGGGTCTTCATCTCCGACGTCTCGGGCATCACCCTGCGCGTCAACCGCATGTACGAGCAGCTGACGGGCCTGAAGCAGGAGGATATCCAGGGCAGGCAGGTGCGCTCCCTGGTGGAGAACGGCATTTTCGACAAGATCCTGAACCCCGAGATCGTGCGCACGGGCAAGCCCGCGACCCACGTGCAGCAGTTGCAGAACGGCAAGAAGCTGGTCCTCTCGGGCTTCCCGGTCTTCGACGAGGGCGGGACCCTGCGGCTCGTGGTGACCTTTGTCCGCGACATCACCATGATCACGCGCCTCAACGAGCAGATGGAGGAGCAGCGCCAGCTCATCGACCACTTCCACAAGCAGATGGCCTACATCTCCAACGAGCAGAACAAGGGCCTCACGCCCGTGTACGCGAGCCCGGCCATGCAGGAAGTGGTCAACATGCTGCTGACCGTGGCCCCCACGGACGCCTCGGTCCTCATCCTGGGCGAGACGGGCGTGGGCAAGGACGTCTTCGCCCGCCTGACCCACGCCCGCAGCAACCGGCACGACAAGATTTTCCTCAAGGTGGACTGCGGCGGCATCTCCGAGACCCTGACCGAGTCCGAGATGTTCGGCTACATGCCCGGCGCCTTCACGGGCGCGTCCAGCAAGGGCAAGGCGGGCTACTTCGAGCTGGCCGACGGCGGCACCGTCTTTCTCGACGAGATCGGCGAACTGCCCCTGTCCATGCAGACGCGGCTCCTGCGCGTGCTCCAGGACGGCGAGATCATGCGCGTCGGCGGCACGCGCTCCAGCAAGGTCGACGTGCGGGTCATCGCCGCCACCAACAAGAACCTGGCCGAATGCGTGGAGCAGGGCACCTTCCGGCGCGACCTCTACTACAGGCTGAACGTGGCCACGGTGACCATCCCGCCGCTGCGCGAGCGGCCCGAGGACGTGCGGCCCCTGGTCGAGCACTTCCTGCAGCACTACTCGGCCAAGTACGGCAAGCGCATGGCGATCATGGAGATCGCCCTGACCATCCTGTCCCGCTACCAGTGGCCGGGCAACGTGCGCGAACTGCAGAACATGATCCACGGCCTGGTCATCACCCACAAGGGTTCGCACATCTCCCCCCGCGACCTGCCGGCCCACATCCGCGAGGACAGCCCCCAGGACCGCACCTGCTGTGACGCCCTCCTGACCGGCGGCCGTCCGCTAAAGCAGATCATGGCCGAGATGGAGCGGGACTTCCTGGAACAGGCCATCGCCCTGCACGGATCGGTGCAGAAGGTCTCGGAGCTCTTCCAGGTCGACCGCAGCACCATCTTCCGCAAGATCCAGAAGAAATGACGCTCCGGGTCAGGGGCGGCCGCTAGAAGTGTTCTTCCAGCAGCGCCTGGAGGTCTTCGGCCGTTCCCTGTCGCGGGTTGTTGTCCATGAGCCGTTTGGCGGCGGCCGCCCGTTCGGCGATGCCGCGTATCTCCGCGCGGTCGATGCCGTGGGCGCCGAGGCCCGGCTCGATGCCCAGGTCGGCCAGGAGCCGCCTCATGCCTTGGGCGGCCAGGGAGGCGAGTTCGCGTGGGGTCTTGCCCGCCGGATCGCAGCCCAGGATCTCCGCGATGTGGGCGTATTTCTCCGGGGCGGCCTGGCAGTTGAACGCCATGCCCATGGGCGCCGCCGCAGCCACGAGCAGCCCGTGGGGCAGATGGAGCGAGGCGGGCGCGGCCATGGCGATGGCGTGGATCACGCCGTTCTGGGTGTTGGAAAAGCCCATGCCGGCCAGGGCCGAGGCGTAGAGCATGTCGGCGCGGGCGCCGAGATCGTTCCCGTCGACGCAGGCCGCGCGGATGCCCCCCGCGATGAGGCGCATGGCCTGCAGGTTGACGGCGTCCGTGAATGCGGTGGCCGTGCGATTCACGTACGATTCCATGGCGTGCACGAAGGCGTCCATGCCCGTGGTAGCGGTGATGCGCGGGGGCATGGAGACGGTCAGTTCCGGGTCGAGCAGGGCCACCCTGGCGTAGAGGTGGTCGCTGACGATGGCCTTCTTCGAGTTGGTCCGCGGGTCTTCCAGCACGCTGATGGACGTGACCTCGCTGCCCGTCCCGGCCGTTGTCGGGATGAGGATCGTGGGTGTGCAGGGGCCCGGGACGAGGCCGACGCCGAAGTAGTTTTCGATGGGCCCGTCATGTCTGGCCAGGACCGCCGCCGCCTTGGCGCAGTCCAGGGCGCTGCCGCCCCCCAGGCCGATGATGAGTTCCGCTCCGCACTCCCGGGCGGCCGCGGCGCATTCGTGCGCGTCGGAGGGCGTGGGCTCGGAGGAGCCTCGCGCAAAGAGCGTCCAGGCGACGCCATGGGCTTCCAGGGATGCGACTATGGGGGCGTGCGTCCCGCGTCGGACGATGCCCTCGCTCGTCACGATGAGGACGCGCGAGGCGCCGATGGCGCGGACCTCGTTGCCGACGTCCCGTGACGCGCCGTTGCCGTGGATGATTCTGCCGATGGTCTGGAATGCGTGGATCATGACGTCGTGTTCCCGTGTTGCGAAGTGATGGGTCGAATCGTACTCAGTGATTGTTCCGGGGCCGCCTGCCGGCCGTAACCATGCGCGGTCACGCGCACGTGGAGATGCCATGCTCAATATCGGTTGTCACCTGTCCTCCTCCAAGGGTTTCCTGGCCATGGGCAAGACCGCCCTTGCCATCGGGGCCAGTACATTCCAGTTCTTCACCCGCAACCCGCGCGGCGGGGCGGCCAAGGGCGTGGACCCGCAGGACGTGGCTGCCTTCCTGGCCCTGGCCGGGGAGAACGGCCTGGGTCCGTTCCTGGCCCACGCCGCCTACACGCTGAACCCCTGTTCCGCCGAGGCCAAGACCAGGACTTTCGCCCTGGAGTCCATGCGCGACGACCTGGCCCGCATGGAGCTTCTGCCGGGCAACATGTACAATTTTCATCCCGGCAGCCACGTGGGGCAGGGGATGGAGGCGGGCATCGACCTGATCGTCGCCCAGCTCGACGCCGTCATGCGGTCGGACATGAAGACGACCGTGCTGCTCGAAACCATGGCCGGCAAGGGCAGCGAAGTGGGGAGCGCCTTCGGCGAGCTGCGGGAGATCATCGACCGGGTCGCGCTGCCGGACAGGCTCGGGGTCTGCCTCGACACCTGCCACGTCCACGACGCGGGCTACGACATCGTGCACGACCTGGACGGCGTGCTGCGGGAGTTCGACGAGATCGTCGGCCTCGACCGGTTGCGGGCCGTGCACCTGAACGACAGCCTGAACCCCCGCGGCGCGCGCAA
>JANJWV010000035.1 GCA_024709365.1 Desulfomicrobium sp.
AGGGCGTCGCAGACGAGGATCTCCCCGGACCTGAACGCGAACAGCCCGTCCGGCTCGGTCACGACATGAGCCCGCCCCCTGGCCAGGCCGGCGGCCGCGGCCCAGCCCTTGAGCCGGGCTCCCTTCGCTGAAGGTTCGTCCCCTTCGGCCCAGGCATTGCCCTTGGGCAGGCTGGCCCGGCCCTCGATGGCGGCGTGGTCCGGCTTCAGCCCGAGGGCCAGGGCGTGGGCCAGTGCCTCGTCGTGGCGGGCCTGAATTTTTCCGAGATACAGATTGTCGTCGTCGCGCAGCCGATAGCTGGTTCTGGCCAGGTCGAGGACCGCCGATCCGAACTCGCGTTTTTCCGGAGTCAGGGCGGTCAGGAAGCGCGCTTCGAGGTCCGCGACTGGGGCGTGCTTGCGCTCCACGGGCTCGCGCCTCGAAAGTTCAAGCGTCAGGCGGACGATGCCCAGGGGGCCTTCCTCGCACCAGGAGGTGCCGCAGGACAGGTCGCCGAAATTTGTGACGAATTCTTCGAGCTTTTCTGCGAAGCGCCCTGCGGCGGGGACGTCGCCGGCTTGGAGTTCGGCGGCCAGGGCCGGGTCGGAGCGGACGATGGCCGCCATTTCGGCCAGCAGATCGTTGCGCCTGACCGCCAGGAGGTCCTGTCCGGTGAGCAGGGCGGTGAATTCGAAGGGGTCCTCGGGCGTGACGGCGTCGTTGTAGAGCATGCCGAACTGGCGCACGGCATGGGCGAAGGGGATGAGTTCCCGCCAGTAGGTGTCGCGCCAGCGTTCCAGGGCCTCACGGCGGCGACGGACTTCAACCTCGAGTTCCGCCGGTTCCATGGCCTGGAGGTCCACGCTTTTCAACCGATCGCTGTCCCTGAGCATGCCCGGCAGGATCTGCCCCTCGATTCTGTCGCGCAGTTCCACCAGATTCCTGTGGCTGCGTGTCAGGCTCAGGTACCAGGGCCGTTTGTCGCGCCCGCTCCAGCCTGCCGCATCGGCGGTCCGGGCGAGGGTGGTCACGGGGCGCGCCTGCAGGATGACCGGACCCGTCTCCGCAAGGGTCCATTCGATGTCCTGGGGGCTGCCGAACAGCTTTTCGATTCGCAGCCCCAGTTCCAGGATCTCCCGGGCCTCAGCCCGGCCGAGGACGTGCTCGCGGGTACCCGTTCGCGAGACCTCGGCCGCCCCCGAGCGTGACAAGACGATGCGTTCGGCCCCGGCCCGGTCCTCGACCACGTCCCGGGCCAGGCCCGGAGCGGCCTCGATGACGGCCGTGGACTCGTCCACGGGGCTGGCCGTGAAGAGCACGCCCGAAACCCGTCCGGCGACCATGGGCTGGATGAGAACGCCCATGTCGGACGTGCCGGCATCCAGGCCCATCTCGCGGCGGTAGAGGATGGCCCGGTCCGTCCACAGGGAGGCCCAGACGGCGCGAACGGCCCGCAGCAGCTCTCCCTCGCCGCGCACGTCCAGGACGGAGTCGTGCATGCCTGCGTGGGAGAAGCCCGAGTCCTCGTCCGGGGAACAGGACCGCACGGCCAGCGGTCCCGCGGGCAATCGCGTTTTCACGGCCGTGAGGACGGCCTCGGCCAGTTCGGGGGGGACGGGCTGGCGCAGAAAGAAGTTGCGCAGTTTCAGGGACACGTCCCAGATTTCCTCCCAGCGCATGCCATCGCGCAGGCTCCCGGTCAGCGCGTCGATGCGCGTCGCGAGACCCGAGTGGCGCACGAAGGCGCCGTAGGCCGTCGGGGGGAGGAACAGGGTCGGGGGCACGGTGAATCCGTGCAGGGAAAGACGCCTCAAGTTTGCTGCCTTGGCTCCGCTCATGGGCGGGAGTTCCGCGGCGCCGAGGCCGGTGACGAGGAGGGGGCGGGTGTTCATGCTCCGTCAATGGCTGTTTTGCAGAACAAGGGCAAGGCTCTCGCGCACGGAAAGGTGCCGGATGCGGCCGAAGAGGTCGCGGCACTGCTCCGTGCCCAGACCGTCGACGATCTGCAGGACCATGGCCTCGGCGTCCATGTGCGGGTAGGGCGAGTCGGAATCGAAGCTCTCCTCTTTCTCCATGAGCCGGTTGTAGACCACGGCCCTGGCGGCCAGAAGCCGCTCCCGCGAGCTGTCGCGCGGGGCCCCGAGCAGGTGGCGGAAGGTCAGCAGGTCGCCGGGAGGGATGAGGCGTCGCCGGCCGTGGCGGGCCAGACAGACCTCCTCCATGAGGTGGATCGTCCGGACCCTGCCATGCCCCAGGGCCCGGATCATGAGCACGACCATGTCGTGATGGATGACGCCGCACTCGACGTAAACCCTGCCCCGGGCCGGCAGGAGGTCCGCCAGGGCTGCCGCGCGGTCCCTGTCCATGTCGGAGATCTTCGCGGCGTCGGCCATGGCGAAGTTGTTCACGGCTTCCAGTATCCCCTCGAAATCCTTCCTCCCCGCCGCCTTGTAGAAGGCCAGCAGTTTCGCGCTCCAATCCCGTTCCCTGGCATACACGGCCCACGGCCTGCCGCCCGTGGGGATGTCGCCGGGCCCGTTGCCCGCGGCGAAGAACTCGTGGATGCCTGCGAGCTCGTCCATCCACGGGTGCACCTGCAGGACGGCCGCGCCACCGGCATGCAGCGCCTGCAGGGTGCGGCACTGGGCCGTGGCGTACTCCGGGAACTCGAAGTCCGTGAGCATCAGGTACTCGTCGATGGGGAGTTCGCCGGCGAGCATTTCCTCGAAGCCGGGCGTGTGCGGTTCCTCGAGGACGATCAGGTCATGGCCTTCCATGGCCCGGGCGGCAAAGGGCGCCGTTTCGGGACGGAAGACGGTGAAACCGAGGGTGATTGTGGATGGAGCGGGCATGTGCGCAGCGTACACGCAAGGCGGCACGGCTGGCGAGGGGCGACTTGACGACGGACAGGAGCCTCGCACGTCGGAATTCACCGCAACAGGTCCGGGCGCCAGAGGAAAACGTCCAGATCGATCACCCCCGCCAGGTCGAATTCAACCCCTTCGCTTTCCAGCAGGCGTTTCTGCTCTGCACCGCCCGCGGATGTTTCCAGGGCGATGCGCCCTTCACGGTTGACGACGCGGTGCCAGGGCAGATCCTCCTTCTGCGAACATGCGTGAAGGACGCGCGCGACCTGCCGGGCCGCCCTGGGGTTGCCGGCCATGGCCGCGATCTGGCCGTAGGTGGCGACCTTGCCCGCGGGGATGCGGCGGATGAGTCCGATGAGGCGTTCGGTGAAGGTTTGTCGTGTCATGGGGGAGCGCCGGCGGTTGCGTGCCCGGTGTCGGCGGAAAGCGCGCGTCCCGGGAAAGTCGGCGTATGGTTTGCGCTATAGGCCCGCGACGCGAGGACATCAATATCGGCCACGGCCTCCTCGCAACCGGGCAACGGCTGCACGGGCAGGCCCTGCGCGGCGGATCGCCGGCACCCGGCGGGGACGGCTCAGCTCGCGGCGGTCAGCGCGCCCCGGATCATGCTCAGGCCCATGATCAGGATCATGGCGAAGAGGATGCGCCTGAAATGGCCTTCGCCGAACCGCCCGGAGACGCGTATTCCGGCCCATCCACCGAGGATGACGGCGGGGAGGGCCACGGCGAAGAGAGTCAGGGCGCGGGCGGAGTAGAGCCCCGAGAGCCCGTGGGCAGCGACGATGAACAGGCCGCTGACGATGAAGAACGCGCCCAGGGCGGCCTTGATCTCGCGTTGCGACCCGCCGCGCAGGCTCAGGTACACGGCCAGGGGGGGGCCGTTGAAGCCGAAGGCCGTACCCAGGCTCGTGGAGAGGAATCCCGCCAGTGCGCCCCAGCCGGCCGCCAGCCGTCTGGCATGGGGCTGCGCGCTGCAGAGCCCCCACAGGGCGTAGGCCGCGAGCAGGAGCCCGAGGCCCGTCTTGAGCCAGGATTCCGGGAAGTGCCGCAGGAGCAGCACGCCCGTCGCCGCTCCGGGCAGGGCCCCCAGGAAGAGCGCCCGGATGCCCGATGTGTCCAGGTGCGCACGGTAGCTCCAGGCCATCTGGACATTGAGGGCGAGCACCACGAGTCCGCAGGTCGGCACGGCGGTGCGCATGTCGAGGCCCAGGGCCACGACGGGCATGGCCACCAGGGCCGCGCCGAATCCGACGATGCCGTTGATGAATCCGCCCAGCAGCCAGCCGGCGAGGGTGGTGAGGATGGCGTCTGTTATGTCCATGCGGCGGTTCGGGCTGAGGCCTGGAGGCTTGGTTTATCCGTGGGCTTTTGTCCTTCCGGGGACGCCGGGCCGGCGCCCCCGGAAGGAAGGATCAGTTGGCGATGTTCAGGATGCGGCATGCGTTGCCGTACATGACCTTGCGGCGCACGTCATCGCTCAGGGGGAATTCTTCGTACGCCTGCAGGGCGTCGGCCAGTTCGATGAAGGGGTGGGCGCTGGCGAAGACGACCTTGTCCTGGATGATGGTGCTCATGGCCTGCACGAAGACGTCGGCCATGGGCGCGCGCTCGTACTCCGAGAAGTCCATGTACACGTTGGCGTTGCGCAGGCAGGCGTATACGCACTCGTTGACGTAGGGGTAGCCGCCGTGGCTCATGATGATGGTCAGTTCCGGGAAGTCGCGGGCCACCTGGTCCACGTGCCGGGGATCGGCGTAGTCCATGATGGCGCCGGCGACCTGCGGCGGGGGGGCCATGGTCACGAACACGGGCAGGTTCAGTTCGGCGCACTTGGCGTACACGGGATAGTAGCGGGCCTCGCAGGCGGGGATGTGGGCCAGGTAGGGGTCGATGGCCACGCCCTTCATGCCGTGTTCCTCCACGGCGCGCACGATGTCGTACACGGCGGCCATCTTCTTGTGTGGGTCGACGCCCCAGAATCCCACGAATTTTTTGGGATACGCCCGGCAGAATTCGAGGACGCTGCCGTTGTTGGCCGGCGAGCCGTAGGTGGTCTCGCAGTCGCGGCCGGTGATGACGGCGAGCTCCACGCCGCGCCGGTCCAGATCGGCGACGATTTCGTCCAGGGGCTGCGGCTTGCGGGCGTCGAAGCCGATGGCCTTGCAGGCGGCCTTGAACATGGCGCTGTTCTTGATGCCGTTGATGATTTCCGGTGTGTTGGGCCGGAAGCGGAAATCTATGATTTTCATGGCAAAACTCTCCTGTTCCGGTCCGGTTTTCAGCCGGCCGGGTTGAAGAGCCGCCGGACGTGTGTCCGGCGGCTCGCGTCGTTTGAGGCGTTATTTGTTGCCGACGAGGAAGAGCGGCACTTCGGGGATGTAGGTCACGATCAGGAGCACCAGGATCATGAGGCCGAGCATGGGCAGGGCCGTGCGGGACAGATGCTCGATCTTGGTCTTGGAGATGCTGCTGGCCACGAAGAGGTTCACGCCCACGGGCGGGGTGATGAAGCCGATGGCCAGGTTGGTGACGATGATGACGCCGAAGTGCAGGGGCGAGACGCCGACCCCGACGACCACGGGCAACAGGATCGGGGTCAGGATGACGATGGCGGCCAGGGCTTCCATGAAGGTGCCGACGATGAGCAGCAGGACGTTGATGAGCAGGAGCACGACGATCTTGCTCTCGGTGAAGCCCAGGATGGCCCTGGCGATGGTGCCGGGCACGTCCTCGATGGTCATGATGTTGCCGAAGAGCGTGGCCATGGCCATGAGCACGATGATGGTCGCCGAGGTCTCGCAGGCTTCGACGCAGCAGTCCATGAACTTGCGGGCGTCGATCTCCCTGTACACGAACACGCCGACGATGAGTCCGTAGAAGGCGGCCACGGCCGCGGCTTCCGTCGGGGTCATGATGCCGCCGTAGATGCCGCCCAGGACGATGACCGGGACCATCAGCGCCCATTTGGCCTCCCAGACGGCGGCCATGAGCGAGCCGATGGTTCTGGGCCGGGCCTCGCCGCGCCAGTTCCGGGATTTGGCGTAGAAGTAGGAGTAGGCCATCAGGACAAGGCCCGTGAGGATGCCCGGCACGATGCCGGCGATGAACAGGTCGCCGATGGAGACCTGGGCCGAGATGCCGTAGACCACGAAGGGGTTGCTCGGCGGGATCAGCACGCCGATGGCTCCGGATGCGGCGACGATGGCCGCCGCGAAGTACTTGTCGTAGCCGCGTTCGACCATGGCCGGGATGGTCAGGGCGCCGATGGCCGCCACCGTGGCCGGACCCGAGCCGCTGATGGCCCCGAAGAACATGCAGGTCGCCACCGTGACCAGGGCCATGCCTCCGTACAGGCCGCCCAGCATCTCGTCGGCCAGGGCCAGCAGTCGCTGGGACAGGCCGCCCGCGCCCATGAACACGCCGGCCGCGATGAAGAAGGGGATGGCCATGATCGGGAAGGAATCAATGGACGTGAATGCCGTCTGGGCCAGGTACTCGATGGGCAGGGTTTCGGCGCAGATGACCGTGGCCAGGGTGGACAGGCCGAGCGAGATGGCGATGGGCACGCCCATGGCGCAGAGCACTGCGAAATAGCCGAACAGGGCCGGCAGGGGTTCGATGTACTCGGCGAGCACGGCCGGGGCGATGACGGCGCCAGCGACTGCGGCTGCCAGGGCCGTGTCCAGGGGGCCGCAGATCTTGACCTGGGCGGCCAGGCTCTGCAGCAGGCGCAGGCTCATCAGCCCGAAGCCCAGGGGC
>JANJWV010000048.1 GCA_024709365.1 Desulfomicrobium sp.
TTGTGTTTTCGTACTTTATTCAAATCCCCCGCTTTTCTCCTGGCGCCAAAAATAATCCCCCCCTCCACGACGATTTTCCAATTTTGCAAATCACGCCCAAAAACAAGACAAGCCCCACGCTCTTTGCTAGGTCTCGTCCAGCACATCATCCTGTTGCGGAGGAACCCCATGCCCGAATATCCGATCTTCAACTGCAAAAATTCAGACGACGTCATCAAGGCCGTGCGCGAGCACCGGGTCGAGCTGGTCCAGTTCTGGTTCGTGGACGTGCTCGGCACGCTGAAGAGCTTCCAGGTTCTGCCTGGGGAGCTGGAGGCCGCCTTCGAGGAGGGCATGGGTTTCGACGGCTCGTCACTGGAGGGATTTTGCAGAATTGAAGAAAGCGACATGATCGCCATTCCGGACCCGGCCACGTTCCAACTGGTGACCTGGAGGCAGACCGCCGCGCCCATCGCGCGCATGTTCTGCGACATCCTGGAGCCAAGCGGCCAGCCCTTCGCCGGCGACAGCCGCCATTGCCTGAAGCGCAACCTGCAGGCGGCCGCGAGCAAGGGCTACTCCTTCTATGTCGGACCGGAACTGGAATTTTTCCTCTTCGAGAGTTCCACGTCGCCCAAGCCCCTGGACGCGGGCGGCTATTTCGACGCCCCGCCCCTGGACCTGGCAGGGGACATCCGCCGCGAGACCATCTCCTGCCTGCGCTCCATGGGCATCGGCGTCGAGTACGGGCACCACGAGGTCGCGCCCAGCCAGCACGAACTGGCCCTGCGCTACGCCGACGCCCTGAAGATGGCCGACACGGCCATCACCTACCGCGTGGTCGTCAAGGAGATCGCCCGCCAGAACGGCTGCTACGCGACCTTCATGCCCAAGCCCCTGTACGGCGAGAACGGCAGCGGCATGCACGTCCACCAGTCCCTGTTCAAGAACGGCCGCAACCTCTTCTACGACGCCGACGGCGACCACCACCTGAGCCGCGAGGCCCGGGCCTACATCGCCGGCCTCCTGCGCCACTGCCGGGAGTTCACGGCCATCACCAACCAGTGGGTCAACTCCTACAAGCGCCTCGTGCCCGGCTTCGAGGCCCCGACGAACATCGCCTGGGCCCGCCGCAACCGCTCGACCCTGGTCCGCGTGCCCATGTACAAGCCCGGCAAGGAGGCCGCCACCCGCGTGGAGCTGCGTTCCCCGGACCCGGCCTGCAACCCCTACCTGGCCTTCGCCTGCATGCTGGCCGCGGGTCTCAAGGGCATCGAGGAGAACTACGCCCTGCCCGCGCCCGTGGAAGAGGACATCTACGTCATGTCAGCCGCCCAGCGCCGGGACCGCGGCATCGAAAGCCTGCCCGGCAGCCTGGAGACAGCCCTGGAAGCCATGGCCGGCAGCAGCCTCATCCGCGAAGCCCTGGGCGACCACATCTTCACCAAGTTCGTGGAAAACAAGCACGTCGAGTGGGACCAGTACCGCTCACAGGTCACCAACTACGAACTGGAAAGGTACTTACCCAGGCTGTGAAAATAGGTCTTATAGGTCCTATACGACCTATAGGACCTATAGTAAAAACGCTGCGCCATGACGCAGCAGTTCATCCCCAAACACGGCGCCTACGAAGAGCTTATTTCCTACCGCAAGGCTGTCATTGTCTATGACGGCACGGTGTGCTTCTGTTCACGCTTTCTGGACCGGCGCGACCGCACCGTGGACCAGATGGTCCAGGCGGCCAGGTCGGGCAAGCAGAACATCGTCGAGGGCTGCATGGCCTCGGCGGCCTCGAAGAAAAGCGAGATCAAGCTCGTCAGCGTGGCCCGCGCCAGCCTGGAGGAACTGCTCGAAGACTACCGCGACTACCTGCGCGTGCGCGCCCTCCCCCTCTGGCACAAGTCCAGCGAACAGGCGCTCTTCGTCCGCAAGCTGGGAAGCCAGAAAAATAGGTCCTATGAGACCTATAGGACCTATTTTGAAACCCGCCCGCCCGAAACCGTGGCCAACATCCTGATCTGCCTCATCCACCAGACCAACTACCTGCTCGACCGGCAGCTCCGCCAACTCGAACGGGCCTTCGTCGAACACGGCGGCCTGTCCGAGCGCATGCTGCGCGCCCGCCTCGCGCGGCGCGCCGGCCAGCCTGAAGACCTTTCCTGACCCCGTCTGCGGGCCCAATGGTCCGACCTTTTCCCGCATTTTCCCCCACCGGGTTGACAGCCTAGCCCCTCTTGGGCAAAATGGTCCTACCATTTGCGCCGAAAACACCTGCTTTTACCTTTGGAGAAGCTTTTTCAGGCCAAGAAACACCTAATAGGTACTACCAATGACCACAGCAACCGAACCTCTCTTCTTTCCCGCCAAGGCCGGACGCGCCAGCGAGGACGTGGCCCTGCAGATCGAGGCGGCCATCCTGGCCGGGCGGCTGGCTCCCGAGGAGCGCCTGCCCAGCGAGCGCGAGATGCAGCAGCAGTTCGGCACCGGCCGCGGCGCCATCCGCGAGGCCCTGCGGGCCCTCAAGCAGAAGGGGCTCCTGGACATCCGCAAGGGGGTCAAGGGCGGGGCGTACGTGCGCAAGGTCGGCATGATCAACATCGGCGAGTCCCTGGCCCTGTTCCTCAAGCAGCACGACGTCGAGCCCCTGGCCCTGGTGGAGTTCCGCGAGAGCGTGGACCAGACCCTGGCCCTGCTGGCCATCGCCCGGGGCTCCGCCGAGGCCAAGGCGTCCCTGGTGGCCATGGCCGAGGAGTTCGAGGCCTGTCTGCGCCAGGACGAGCCCGACGCCGACCGCGTCGGCCACCTGGACCGGGACCTGAACCTGGCCCTGGCCGGCATGGCCGCCAACCCCATTTTCGAGTGGGTCATGCAGGCGCTGCAGCGGGGCTTCAGCTCCCACGACTACGCCCTGTACGACACGCCCAGGTACCGGGAGCGCACGGCCGCCAACTGGGCCGACACCGCCCGCGCCATCGCGGACAACGACCCCATGCGCGCCGCAAGCCTCATCGGCTACCATTACGCCATGCTGCGCGCCTGCCTGGCCGAAAGAACCGTCAACACCGTGAACTCGCCCCTCGTCTCGCCCGACGATTCGTGAGGGCCAACCTCAGCCTCAAGGAATGTGCATGAAGCATTACGATTACATCATCGTCGGCGGAGGCTCCGCCGGCAGTGTCCTGGCCAACCGCCTGAGCGCCAATCCCAAAACCAAAGTCCTGGTCCTGGAAGCCGGCCTGCCCGACTTCCGCCTCGACTTCCGCATCCATATGCCCGCGGCCCTGACCTACCCCCTGGCCGGCCGCACCTACAACTGGTGGTACGAGTCCGAGCCGGAACCGTACATGCACAACCGCCGCATCTACCAGCCGCGAGGCAAGGTGCTGGGCGGGTCGAGCTGCATCAACGGCATGATCCACATCCGCGGCAACGCCATGGACTTCGAGAAGTGGGCCCGGGAAGACGGCCTGGAGAACTGGGACTACGCCCACTGCCTGCCCTATTTCAAACGCTTCGAGTACCGCCTCAAGGGCGCGGACGAGTACCAGGGCGCAAACGGCCCCCTCTACCTGACCACGCCCGAATGCGACAACCCGCTCTTCGACGCCTTCTTCCAGGCCGTGCAGCAGGCGGGCTACCCCCTGACCGACGTCAACGGCTACCAGCAGGAAGGCTTCGGCAAGTTCGACCGCACCACCTACCGCGGCCGACGCTGGAACGCGGCCCGCGCCTACGTGCACCCGGTCAAGAACCGCCGCAACCTGACGGTCCGCTGCAAGTCCACGGCCCACCGCATCCTCTTCGAAGGCAACCGGGCCATCGGCGTGGAATACGAACGCCTCGGCCGCATGCACCGCGTCCACGGCGGCGAGATCATCTGCTGCGGCGGCGCCATCAACTCCCCGCAGCTGCTCCAGCTCTCGGGCGTCGGCAACGGCTCGGAGCTCGGCGCGCTGGGCATCCCCGTGGTGCACGACCTGCCCGGCGTGGGCGAGAACCTGCAGGACCACCTGGAGCTCTACGTCCAGTACGCCTGCACCAAGCCCGTCAGCATGTTCCCGGCCCTCAAGTGGTGGAACCAGCCCTGGATCGGCCTGAAGTGGCTCTTCGGCCAGACCGGCGAGGCGGCCACCAACCACTTCGAGGCCGGCGGCTTCGTGCGCGGCAACGACCGGGTCGAATACCCCAACATCCAGTACCACTTCCTGCCCATCGCCATCCGCTACGACGGCTCCGCCCCCAACGAGGGGCACGGCTACCAGGTTCACGTCGGCCCCATGAACACCGACGTGCGCGGGCACGTGAAGCTCAAGAGCGCCGACCCGCGCGAGTACCCGTCCATCCTCTTCAACTACCTGTCCACGGAGCAGGAGCGGCGCGAGTGGGTCGAGGCCATCCGCCTGACGCGGACCATCATGACCCAGCCTGCCTTCGACGACCTGCGCGGACGCGAGCTGGCCCCGGGCGACGACGTGCAGACCGACGAGGAGATCATCGATTTCGTGGCCCGCGAGGGCGAGAGCGCCTACCACCCGAGCTGCACCTGCAAGATGGGCTACGACGACATGGCCGTGGTCGACAGCGAGCTGCGCGTGCACGGCGTGAAGGGCCTGCGCGTGGTCGACGCCTCGGTCATGCCCTTTGTCACCAACGGCAACATCTACGCCCCGGTCATGATGATCGCCGAAAAGGCGGCCGACATGATCCTCGGCAACACGCCCCTGGCGCCGGACACCGCGCCATTCTACCGCCACCAGGCGAAAGCGGAGGCGAAATGACGGAAAAGACCATGCACATCGACGGGGTCTGGACCCGCGCCGGCTCGGCAGCCACGCGCGACATCATCAACCCCTTCGACCAGGGCGTCATCGCGGTGGTCTCCGAAGGGGGACGTGAGGATGCCCGCGACGCCGTCGACGCGGCCAGGCAGGCCTTCGACCGCGGCCCGTGGCCCCGCACGCCCGGCGCCGAGCGCGGCCGGGTCCTGATGCGCCTGGCCGGTCTCATCGAGCGCGACGCCGAGGAACTGGCCCGCATGGAGACCCTGAACACGGGCAAGACCCTGGAGGAGAGCCGCTGGGACATGGCCGACATCGCCGGCATCTTCCGCTACTTCGCGGGCCTGGCCGACAAGGACGGGGGCGAGGTCATCGCCTCCCCGGTTCAGGATTCCACCAGCCTGGTGGTGCGAGAGCCGGTGGGCGTCTGCGGCCAGATCTCGCCCTGGAACTACCCCCTGCTGCAGGCGGCCTGGAAGCTGGCCCCGGCCCTGGCCGCCGGGTGCACCGTGGTCATGAAGCCCAGCGAAATCACTCCCCTGACCACCATCAAGGTCACGGAGCTGTGCGTCGAGGCGGGCATCCCCGACGGCGTGGTCAACCTCGTGCTCGGACCCGGCGCCACCGTGGGCGCGGAGCTGGCCGAAAGCCCGGACGTCGACCTGATCTCCTTCACCGGCGGCATCGAGACCGGCAAGACCATCATGCGCGCGGCGGCGGGGAACGTGAAGAAGGTCGCCCTGGAGCTGGGCGGCAAGAACCCCAACATCGTCTTTGACGACGCCGATTTCGAGACCGCCCTGGACTATCTCCTGAACGGCGTCTTCTTCCACGCCGGGCAGATCTGCTCAGCCGGGGCGCGGGTCATGCTCCAGGACGGCATCCACGACCGCATGGTCGAGGCCCTGCGTGAGCGCATGTCGCGCATCCGCCTGGGCGACGGCATGGTCCAGGGCACCCGGATGGGCCCGCTCATCTCCGCCGCGCACCGCGACAAGGTCGAAGGTTACATCCGCATCGGCCGCGAGGAGGGCGCGCGCCTGCTGCTGGGCGGCGGCCGGCCTTCGGACCCGGCCCTGGCCCGCGGCTTCTTCGTGGAGCCGACCCTGTTCACGGACTGCGCCAACGACATGCGCATCGTGCAGGAGGAGGTCTTCGGGCCGGTCATCACCGTGGAGCGCTTCTCCACCGAGGAGGAGGCCCTGCGCAATGCCAACAGCACCATCTACGGCCTGTCCGCAGGCTTCTGGACCCGCGACCCGGACCGCATCCGGCGCATGTCCGCAGGCCTGCGCTTCGGTACGGTCTGGGTCAACGACTTCAACGTCTATTTCACCCAGGCCCCCTGGGGCGGCTTCAAGCAGTCCGGCCTGGGCCGGGAGCTGGGGCGCATGGGCCTCGAGGAGTACACCGAGGTCAAGCACGTTTTCCAGAACCACAACGCGCGCCCGGTCCACTGGTTCGGCGCGTAACCTGCGCGGCCCGGACGCCCGGGCCTCGCGCCACTCCGCCTTTCATCTCAACAAGGGAGAATTCATGACCATTGCCACACTGAAAAAAACCATCCCCGTCCTTGTCCTGCTGCTGGCCCTCTTCACCGCACCGGCCCACGCCGCCCGCGACGACGTGCGCATCACCAGCGTGGGCTGGACCGACGTGACCGTGACCAGCGAGCTGGCCGTGGCCATCCTGCAGAGCCTCGGCTACACCTCGTCCAACATGATGACCTCGCTGCCCATCTGCTACAAGGCCCTGGCCACGGGCGAGGCCGACGTCTTCCTGGGCAACTGGATGCCGTCCATGGAGAGCATCGCCCGCCCCCATTTCGAGAGCGGCGACGTCATCCAGCTGGTGCCCAACATGACGGACGCCAAGTACACCCTGGCCGTGCCGGCCTATGCGGCCGAAGCGGGACTGAAGGATTTCAAGGACATCGCCAGATTCGGCGACAGGCTGGAATGGAAGATCTACGGCATCGAGGAAGGCAATGACGGCAACGACATCATCCAGTCCATGATCGACAGGGACATGTTCGGCCTGGGGAAATTCGAGCTGGTGGCCTCGAGCGAGTCCGGGATGCTCGCGCAGGTGCAGTCCTTCATGCGGGAGAAGAAGTTCATCGTCTTTCTGGGCTGGTCCCCGCACAGCATGAACGAGAAGATCGACATGGCCTACCTGACGGGCAGCACCGACGAGACCTTCGGCCCCGACGACGGCACGGCCACGGTCTACACCAACGTACGCAAGGGCTTCCCCGCGGACATGCCGAACGTGACCCGCTTTCTGAAGAACTTCGTCGTGCCCGTGAACATGATGAACTCGATCATGGTCACCATGGCCGAACACCCGGAGATGAAGGCCCGCGACGCGGCTCTGGACTGGGTGGCGAAGAACCCGGACATGCCCGCCAAATGGCTGGACGGCGTGACCACCAAGGACGGCAAGCCCGGTCTGCCGGCCTTCATGGCCGCCCTGAAAGCACGAAATTAAACGGAAAAAGGCTGCACCGGGGACTCCCATGCGAGGCTGCGCCCGGTGCAGCCTTTCCGAAACGTTCCTAGGACCCGCCCCCGGGAGCGAGCAGACGCGGCCCGGAACCCGCCCCGGTCCCAGGATCATGCCGCGCGCCGGTCATCTGCATGATCACTTCCGAAATGAGCACGCCCTCGGCGTTCGCCGCCTGCGGGTTGATCCGCACCAGCTCCTGCCAGGCCTTGATGGCGCCGGCCTTGTCACCCATGTCGTGAAAGAGGACCACCCCGGTGTTCATCCGCGCCGTCTCGTGGCCGGGATCGATGGCGATGGCCTTGGCGAAGCAATCCAGCGCCATCTGATACTCGCCCAGGGAACGGTGCATGACGCCCTTGTCCGTCAGGACATTGGGGTTGTTCGGGTTGATTTCCAGGGCTCGGCCGTAGGCTTCGATGGATTTCTCGTGCTGATGCGTGTCGAAGTAGAGGTTGCCGAGGGTGACCCAGGCCTTTTCGTCGCCGGGGTTTTGGGCCACCCGTTCGGCATAAACCGCGATCTGGTCGGCCAGATTGTTCCCCTGCTGGGCCTGGACAGGCGCTTTCTCCGAGGTGGTGTGCACCGCCGTCGTCAGCACGCCTCCGATCAGGGCGCCGGCAAGCAGAAACACCACGCCGTAGACCAATGGGTTGCCCTTTTGCGCGGGCTGTGACGCATTCTTTTTTCGGCTTTTCGCCATATCTCCTCCTTCCTGGGTTGGATCGCGGCGCTGACGCATCGGCGCAGCCGGCCGCGGCCTCGCGCACAGCACGATTCACGCCAACGGGAGAATCAAGGCTCCACACGCGCCGGATACGTGTCGTTCGCGCGGGAACGCGCAAGGGTCTGCACAAGACGGCGTTGCCCTGCCGAAAAATGCACATCGGGAATCAGCGCATGAGCAGCAGGCTCAGCGCCATGACCACCATGCCGCCGAGCAGCCCGAAGAGGCTGTCGTGCCCCTGGCCGTAGGCCCGGCTGGTGGGGAGGAGTTCGTCGAGACTGATGTAGACCATGATCCCGGCCACCCCTCCGAAGAGGATGCCCGTCAGCTGCGGAGGCAGCACGCCGCCGGGCCCCCCGGCAAAGAAGAGGATGGCCAGGTAGGCGATGCCGGCCCCGACGGGTTCGGCCAGGCCGCTCAGGAAGGAATAGAAGAAGGCCTTCCGGCGCTTTCCGGTGGCGTAGTAGATGGGCACCGAGACGCTCACGCCCTCGGGGATGTTGTGCAGGGCGATGGCAACGGCGATGGCAACGCCCAGCTGCGGGTCCTCAAGGGCGGCCAGGAACGTGGCCAGACCTTCGGGAAGGTTGTGGATGCCGATGGCCAGGGCCGTGAACAGGCCCATGCGCATGAGTTTCTTCTCGTAGCCGGGCAGGGGCTGGACAGGGGCCTTGGACGGACAGCGGGTGTTCTTGGTGATATCCCACAGGGACGCGCTTTTGCCGTGCAGCTTGTCGGCCTCGGCCTCGGGGGGGATCTCGTGCGGATTGGCCTCCTCGGGGATGAAATTGTCGATGAGGCCGATGACGAGCATCCCGCCGAAAAACGACGCCGCATTGACCCAATGCCCGAGCGGGTCACCATAGTGGTCGACCAGCGCGGCCTGCCCCTTGAAGAAGATCTCCACGAAGGACACGTAGAGCATCACCCCGGCCGAAAAGCCCGTGGCCACGGACAGGAAGCGGTAGCTGGAAAGTTTGGCCGTGAAGGCGATGATGCTGCCGATCCCCGTAGCCAGACCGGCAAACGCCGTCAGGCCCAGGGCGAACCAGACTTCGGACATACGTCGCTCCTTGGTGCGTCGAGCCTTATGGGGCTTCAGTTCGGGATCATGACTGCGGACGCGATCCTATGCCGGCAGGGGCCCGGACACATGATGCCGCAGCGGCAACGATTTTGCGGCACGAATGGCCTCACGAATCCCCCGGAGCAGCGGCTTCGGCCGTCCGGTCGGGATCCTTGGGCAAAGTCAGCAGGAACACCGCACCCTGTCCCGGACTCGTTTCCAGCAGGATGGAGCCCTTCAGCGTCTGGGTGACGAGGTTGTAGACGATGTTCATGCCCAGGCCCGTGCCGCCCGACCCTCGTTTCGTGGTGTAGAACGGGTCGTAGATGCGGTCCCTCTGCTCCTTGTCCATCCCCACGCCCGTGTCCCGGTAGGACAACGCCACGGCTTCGCCCACCGGCTCGACCTTGATGAATATTTCCCCCGGCAGGCCGTCGGCAAAGCCGTGGATCAGGGAGTTCATGACCAGATTCGTGATGATCTGCATGATGGCTCCGGGGTAGGAGTCCAGTGTCAGACCCTCGGGGCAGTCCATGTGCACCGTGTGCGGGGTGCGCTTGAACTGCGGACGCAGGCTGACCAGGATCTGTTCCAGGTAGCTCTTGAGCTCGAAGGACCTTTTTTCCTCCGAACTCTGGTCCGCGGCGACCTTCTTGAAGCTCTGCACCAGCTCGGCAGCCCTTTCCAGGTTGGTCAGCACCGAGGCCGACGACTCTTCGGCCAGGGTGAGATATTTTTCCAGGTCGGAGCGCTTCATCTCCCCCTTCTCGTACAGGTCCCGCAGCTGCCGGGTCCGCTCGGCCAGGAAGGACGAAGCCGTGACGCAGACCCCGATGGGAGTGTTGACCTCGTGGGCCACCCCGGCCACCAGGTCGCCCAGGGCAGCCATCTTGGCCGAATGGATCATCTCCTTCTGCGTGCGGTGCAGCTTGTCGAGGGATTCCTCCAGGCTCTGCTGGTATTCGCGGTTCTGGCGCAGCAGCCGCGCCCTGTCCAGGCAGGACTGCACCGAATGCAGCAGGATGTTCATGTCCTGGATGGGCTTGATCAGATAGTCCCACGCCCCGCGGCGCAAGGCCTCGACCACGTCGCGGATGTCGCCCGCCCCGGACACGACCATGATGGGCGTCTCCGGGGAGATCTCCCTGACCCGGGCCAGGACCTGCAGACCGTCCATGCGCGGCATGCGCAGATCCACCAGGACCATGTCCGGGCGGTTCGCGGCAAAGACCTCAAGGCCCTCCTCGCCATCCCTCGCCTGCAACACGGCGAACCCGAAATCCTCGAGAAAATTGGCCAGGCTCTCGCGCACGAACTGGTCGTCGTCGATGCTCAGCACAACTGGTTGCGATTTGGTCATCATGAACCAGCCTCCGCCAGCTTCCTCCGGATGGCCCGCTCGAATACGGACATGTCCAGGACCGGCTTGAAAATCACCTCGCGCTCCGTCAGACCGATGGCGCGCAGTTCCGGGTCCAGCTGAAAATCCGTGGAGCCCGTGTGGATCAGGAAGCGGACGCCGGGTCGACGCGCATGGAACGCCTTGATGAACGCGAGCCCGTCCATGCCCCCGAGACGGATGTCGACCACCGCCACGGCAACGGCGTCCAGGCCGTCCATGGCAAGGGCCTCTTCGCCGCTCTCGGCCTGAACGGTCGAAATGCCGCAGTCCTCCAGGTACTCGCCCAGGCTCTCCCGGATGGTCGGCTCATCGTCCAGGAGCAGCACCCTGCGCTCTCCCCTTGCGTCCGCAGTCATCGCAGACCTCCCTCGGCAATCTTCACGCCGGGAGTCAGCGGCAGGATGACCGTGAACGTCGTTCCCTGCCCCGGGACGGACTCCACCTCCATCTGTCCGCCGTGATTCTCCACGACGATGAAATACGACACCGACAGCCCCAATCCCGTGCCCTCGCCCACCTTCTTGGTGGTGAAGAACGGTTCGAATATCCGCTTTCGCAGCTCTTCGGGCATGCCCGGGCCGTTGTCCGAAATCTCGATGCGCACGGCGTCACCCCATGACCTGGCGCGCAGGACGAAACAGGCCTCGCTCTGCCTCGCGGCCATGGCCTGGGCCCCGTTGCGGATGAGGTTGAAAAATACCTGCTGGATCTTGCTCTCCTCGCACGGCACGAAAGGCAGGTCGGCCTCGTACTCCCGCACGATCCGTATCCTACGGAAATCATACTGTCTTTTCAAATCGTAGTCGTTGGCCGCCAGCTCGACGGTCCGGTCCAGCAGGGCGCAGATGTCCACTTTGGCCCTCTCGACGTTGCCCTTGCGGCTGAAGGACAGCATGTTCTCGACGATGCGCGCTGCGCGCTGCCCGGACTCCATGATGGAGTCCATCATGCGCAGGCAGCCCCGGCGGTCGAGGTAGGCGTGCAGGCTCTGCAGGTCGATCCCGACCGCGTCGGCCGCCGACCTGTTGGCCGGCAATTCCGACGAGATGCGGTTGCGGATGACCTGGGCGTTCTGGAGGATGCCGGCCAGTGGGTTGTTGATCTCGTGGGCCATGCCCGCGGCCAGGCCGCCGATGGAAACCATCTTTTCGGACTGGATCATCATCTCCTCAAGGCGCACCCGCTCCGACACGTCGTCGATGCGCACCACGGCGCCCCGCACGCTGCCGGTCTCCAGGGGATAGACCGTGACGTCCACGTACCCGACCACGTCGCCGTCCTTGCGGGGCACCTTGGCCTCCTTGACAGGGACGCCGCCCTTCATGGCGGCCATGATCTGCTCCGTGGTCAGCGGGGCCTCGGGATACACGTCGGCGAACTCCCTCCCCAGCGCGTCCTCGGCCGGTACGCCCGTCATGCGCGCGGCCGGCTGGTTCCACTGCGTGACACGCCCCTCCTCGTCCACGGCGATGAGGAGGGACGGCATGGAGTCAAGGATGTTGCGGATGTACCCTTCCGCCGCCTTGAGCTTCGCTTCCGCCTCCTCCTTCTGCCGGATGTCCCGCAGCAGGTTCTCGCGCATGGCGTTGAAGGCGTTGACCACGATGTCGATCTCGTCGGGCGTCCCGGAAGCCTTGTCGAGCACCAGGGGCTCCTGCAGCCTGTCGATGTTCAGCTCCGAGGTGTAGAGGGCCATCCTGCGCAGATGCCGGGTGACGAGCATGTGGACGATGGCCACGATGAGCACCGCCACGAGCATGAACTGCACGCCCTGGGTGACGACGATGACCAGGATCTTGTCCTTGATCCGGCCCAGGACAGCGCTCCTGTCCCCGGCCACGGTCAGGACTCCGATCTCCTCGGTGCGGTCGAAAGCCTGGTAGAGCAGGGGAAATTGCCGGATGACGAGGGCCTTCTCCTCGGCCTTTTCGCCCCGGAAGAACTCCAGCCCGTCAGGGGTGACCACGCGCGCGAACTTGACGTCGCGAAGGTCGAGAATGCCTTCGAGCTGGGATATGACCTGGGCCTCGTCGAGATGCCAGAGGGAACTCGTCAGGCTGGGCACGCGCGAGGAACGGACCTGTTCGAGCTGCCCTTCCAGGACATGGAGGTCCTTGCGGTAGTCGATGGTCAGCTGGACCATGGTCCCCAGGGCGGTGAAGAAGACGATACCCAGCAATATCCTGATCAGAAGCCGACGGCCCAGCCGCCCGGCCCCCTGCGATCTCAGAAAGTGGGACAATAACGTCATCCGCGCACCTGCCTTCCTCCACGCAAAGATCGGCCGGGACATCCCGGCCATTTCCTTACAAAATCTAAACACAACGCGCGGGATTTGAAAAGCAAAACTCTATCCGGCCGCAAACATGCGCATCAGCCCGAAAAGGCCGAGAGGAGCACGATGACCACAAGCGACGGCAGAAGGCTCGAAAGCCGGATGACGGTCAGGCCCAGCAGGTTGATGCCGATGCCCAGGATCAGGGTGCCGCCCGTGGCCGTGAGCTGGGCGATGAGATAGTCCGAGAAGAGGCCCTGGAACGAGCCGGCGAAGATGGTCAAGAGCCCCTGATAGACGAGGACAGGCAGGGCGGAGAAGAGCACGCCGGACCCGTAGGTCGAGGCCAGGGCGATGGAGGCGAAGCCGTCCAGCAGGGCCTTGGTGAAGAGGATCGAATGGTCGCCGCGGATACCTTCGTCGAAGGATCCAAGAATGGCCATGGCCCCGATGCAGTAGATGAGCGAGGCGTTGACCATGCCGTCCACGAACCGGGTGTTGGAGGAGCGCACCAGGCCCTTGAGCTTGCCGGCCAGGCCGGCGAAGCGGTCCTCGAGATTCAGGGCCTCGCCCACGACGCCTCCGATGAGGACGCTCAGCACGACGAGCAGCCCGTTCTTGCCCTGCAGGGCCATCTGCACGCCGATGACCAGCACGCACAGACCCAGACCCTGAAAAACGACCTGGCGCATCTTTTCCGGAAGACGTCCGTGCAGCAACAGCCCCAATGCACCGCCGAGCAGGATGGCCAGGGCGTTGATGACGGAACCGAGAGGGAAAACCATGACATGAACTCCATGTGATCGCGATGAAAAAAGAACCGCCCCGTTCCGCGAGATGGGAACGGAGCGGGAAAAGCCACAACGGACGACTTCAGGATTTGCCCGACCCGCCCAGGGCGAAGCGCTCCAGTTTCTTCTTGTAGGCCGCCACCCCGGAGGCCAGGCCCTTGGCCATGGCGGCCAGATAGGCATCGGAACCCAGCTTGGCCGCCTCTTCGGGGTTGGTCAGATAGCCCATCTCCACGAGAATGGACGGCATCCGCGCCCCGGTCAGCACATAGAAGAACGCGCCCTTGGCCCCGTGGCTCGCCATCGAATACCTGGGGCGCACGGCGCGTAACGTTTCCTGCTCGACCAGGGAGGCCATCTGGCGGGACTCGTTGATCTTGGAATTGAGCATGAGATCCGACAGGATGAACTGCATGTCGCTGATCTTCTTGGCCGAGACCCCGTTCTCCCGCGCCGCCACGCGCACGGCCTGGGCGTCGGTCGCCAGGTTCAGGTAGTAGACTTCGAGGCCTTTGACCGAGGCTTCCTTGATGGCGTTGCAGTGCAGGGAAATGAAGAGGTCGGCGTTTTTGGCGTTGGCCATGGCCGTGCGCTCCTCCAGGGGGATGAACTTGTCGCCGGTGCGCGTGTAGTGCACCTCGAAGCCCTGCTGCTGCAGTTCGCGGCCCAGAATCTTCGCCATGCGCAGGTTGATGTCCTTCTCCTCGTGCCCGTTGGCCACGGCGCCGGGATCCTTGCCGCCGTGCCCGGCGTCGAGCATGATCGTGCGGACCTTGAGGCCGAGCTGCTCGACCAGGGAGCCGGCGTATTTCTTCTGCTTTGGCGTGACATCGATCTGCGGGGCCTCTTCCTTTGCTGCCGCGCCCTGCGCCTGTGAACCGGACTGCTTCCCGCTTTTGGCCTGCTTCTGCGCCTTGGCCGGCTCGGGAACCGACTTCGCGGCGGGGGCATCCTTCTTCGCCGCGCTTTTGGCCTCCAGTTCGGCCAGGGCCCGTTGCACGTGGTCGGCTTCAGGCTCCTGTTTCCCGGGAGCCTCCTCCGCCTGAGTCGCCGCGGAATCCTTTGTGCGCACCCCGTTTCCGCCGGTGGCGTAGATGTCGAGCACCACCCGGTAGGGTTCCGGCAGGGTGAAAACCCGGTAATGATCCATCTGCATGAGGTCGAACGTGATCAGCGCGCCGCCGCCCGTATCCGGGCCGACCAGAATCTGCGACAGGATGCCGTCGCCGATGGTCCGCGCGGGCATGACGTCCGCGGCGATATCGGTCCGCTGCAGGGTGATCTGCAATTGCTTGTTGCCGTTTTTGGCCTTTTCGACCAGGGCGCGCTCGTACTTCACGTCGCCCGTCACGTCCATGACCACGCGCGTGTAGTCGCTGCTCGACCAGTGCCTAATCCCCAGAAGAGTGGGCTCACCCTTGACTGGGGCGGCCTTGGCCGCCGGCTCGGGGGCGGGCTTTGACGTGGGCGCGGTTGCGGAGGCGGGAGCGCCGGCCATCTGCGCAAGCATCTCGCGCGACTTGGGCACCATGTCGCCTTTGGGGTAGGCCGCCACGACGCCCTTGAAAAACCCTTCGGCCTGCACCGGATCCTTGGCAAGTTCCAGCCAGACCATGCCCTTGCGGAACATCGCGTCGTCGGCCCAGCCGTGCTTCGGGAAAGCCTTGAGCATGCGGTCGTAGGCATCCAGGGCGCTCGTGCGGTCGGCCTTGGCAAAGGAGCGTCGGGCCAGCTCCTCGAAGGAGCGTCCCAGGAAGAACATGCACTTCGGCGCATATTCCCCTTTGGGCGCCGCCGCCAGGGACCTCTCGAAATGCTTCATGACCGCCAGCCACTCGGCCCGCAGCCCGGCCCGTTTCTCGTTCCCCGCGAGGGAGTTGAAGGCGCTCACCCCACGGGCGTAGTCATCCTTTGCCGCGGCCTGTGCAGCCAGGGCGAACCCGAGGACCAGTACGGCCGTCAAAACTGCTTTCAACGCAAAACGCACGGAAATCACTACTCCACGGTCACGCTTTTGGCCAGGTTCCGGGGCTGATCCACATCCTTGCCCAGGTACACGGCCATTTCATAGGCGAAAAGCTGCACTGCCGGCAGCACCAGGAAACTCTTGAGCGGCCCCCAGACCTCGGGCAGCACCCAGGGGTCTTCGACGGTCGGGGCAGCGCCCGGGTTGACCAGGGCGATGATGCGCCCGCCCCGGGCCTGCACTTCCTGCAGGTTCGAGGCCACCTTCTGCAGCAGCTCGTCGCCCAGGGCCATGGCGAAGGTCGGGAAGTGCGGGTCGATGAGGGCGATGGGCCCGTGCTTCATCTCGCCGGCGGCGTAGCCTTCGGCGTGGATGTAGGAGATCTCCTTGAGCTTGAGGGCACCCTCCAGGGCCATGGGGAAATTCTGGCCGCGGCCGAGGAAGAAGAAGCTCTTCGCGTCGGAATATTCCTGGCTCAGGCTCCTGGCCTTTTCGCGGATGGCCGGCAGTTCGACTCCGAGGCGCTCGGGCAGCTGCGGCAGGTCGGCCAGGCAGCGCTCCAGGACGCCCTCGGGGAGAGAGCCTTTGCGCACGCCCCAGGACAGGGTCATGAGCAGCAGCAGGACCATCTGACTGCACATGGCCTTGGTCGAGGCCACGCTGATCTCGGGCCCGGCCTGGGTGTAGACCACCCGGTCGGACTCTCGGGCAATGGACGAACCGACCACGTTGCACAGGCCCAGGATCGGCACCCCCGCCTCGCGGGCGATGCGGATGGCGGCCAGGGTGTCGGCCGTCTCGCCCGACTGGCTGATGGTCAGGACCAGGTCGCCGGGCAGGAAGACGCTGTCGCGGTAGCGGAACTCCGAGGCGATCTCCACCTGCACGGGGATGCGCGCCCAGGATTCAAGGAGGTACTTGGCCCACAGTCCGGCATGGTAGGACGTGCCGCAGGCCACGATGGTCAGGCGGCCCGGGACCTCCAGGGCGTCGAGCTCCGGCAGGACCACCCGGCCCTTCTGAATGCGGCCGGCCAGGCAGTCACGGATGACCTTGGGCTGCTCGAAGATCTCCTTGAGCATGAAATGCTTGTACCCGTCCTTCTGGGCGGCCTGCACGTCCCAGGAGATGTGCTTGACCTCCTTGGTCTTGGGCGCAAGCGTCACGGCGTCGAAGACCTGCCACGAGCCGGCGTCGATCTCCACCAGTTCGCCGTTGTCCAGGAAGACCACCTCGCGGGTGTAGGGCAGGAAGGCCGGGATGTCCGAGGCCAGGAAATTCTCGCCCGTGCCGATGCCCATGAGCAGCGGGCTGGCCTTGCGGCTGGTCCAGATCTTCCCGGGATGGTCACGTGACAGCAGGGCGAAGGCGTAGGCCCCGTCGACCTGCGACAGCGCCCAGGAGATGCCCTGGCGCACGTCGCCGGTCAGCCGCACGCCCTTGGCGATGACGTGGACCAGCACCTCGGTGTCCGTCTCGGAATGAAAGACGTGGCCTTCGGCCATGAGTTCGGCCTTGAGCTCGGCGTAGTTCTCGATGATGCCGTTGTGGACCAGGGCGAAACGCCTGTCGCCGTCCATGTGCGGGTGGGCGTTGCGCTCCACGGGCAGGCCGTGGGTGGCCCAGCGGGTGTGGCCGATGCCGCAGACCGAGGAGGCCGTGTCCAGGCCGGCTATCTTGCTGTCCAGGGCGCCGAGCTTGCCCTCGGCCCGGATGACCTGCAGCCCCTGCGGCTCCTCATAGGCCACGCCTGCCGAGTCGTAGCCCCGGTATTCAAGGCGGCGAAGGCCTTCAACGATGGCCGGGATGGCCGGCCGGTGACCCGTGTACCCGATGATTCCGCACATGCTATTTCTCCATCTCGGCTTGCGCCCGTTTCCAGAATTCCGGCCAGGCCCCGAGCAGGTCGCGCAGGGCCAGCCCCCTGTGGCTGCGGGCGTTCTTGACCGGCGCGTCCATCTGCGCGGCCGTCATGCCCAACTCCTCGTCGAAAAACACCGGGTCGTAGCCGAACCCCTTGTCGCCGACCGGGGCATGCGTCACCCGTCCCTGCCATTCCCCGCGGCCGACCAGCTCCTGCCCTTCGGGCGTGACGGCCAGCATGACGCAGGCGAAGTGGCAGCCGCGCCATGGGTCCGGCACATCCTTCAGGGCATCGAGCAGTTTGGCCACATTCTTTTCATCCGTGGCGTCCTCGCCGCTGTACCGCGCCGAGTAGACGCCGGGGGCCCCGTTCAGGGCGTCCACGGCCAGGCCCGAGTCGTCGGCCACGGCCACCAGCCCCGTGGCCCGGGCCACGGCCAGGGCCTTGATGCGGGCGTTGTCCTCGAAGGTCTCGCCCGTCTCGGGGATGTCCCCGATGTCCGGAAAATCTTTGAGGCCCAGCACCGTCATGTCCGGCTGCAGTTCCTTCAGCATGGCCGACAGCTCGCGGATCTTGCCCGCGTTGCCCGTGGCCAGAACGATCGTGTTCATCGCATTGTCCCGTCGCTTATTCAACATCATAGATTTCAAAGGAAAAAGTAGCGAGGTCGGCGTGCAGCATGCGCCCGGCCAGGGCCAGTTCGCCGTGCAGCAGATAGCGCGATACCTCGGCGGCCATGAGCGCCGCCGCCAGGGACACGGCCGGGGCCAGGCTGCCCAGGGCATGCTCGGCGTCGGCTGCCGCTGCGTCGCCCCACATGAGCGAGATGCCGCGCTTCCCGGCAGTCTCGCTGCCGACCACCGCGGTCCAGCCAGCCACGGCCCCGGCCACCACCGGGATGCCGCGCTCCAAAGCCGCGTCATGCAGGGCCATACGCGGGGCGATGCCGCCCAGGGCGTCCACCACCACACCCACGCCTTCCAGGGCCCGGGGCAGATTGCTTCGGTCCAGAAAAAACTCCAGCGGACGCACCTCGACCAACGGCGCGATGCGCGCGGCCCGCTCGGCGCCCACGCGCGCCTTGTTGCGGCCCAGATCGCCCACGGACGACAGAAGCTGCCGGTTGAGATTCGATTCCTCGAACACGTCGCCGTCGGCCACGTCGATGCGCCCCACGCCGAAACGCGCCAGCAGTTCGAGCACGTAGCCGCCGAGCCCGCCGGCGCCAACGAGCAGAACCGAGGCACCCAGAAGGCGCGCCTGCCCCTGCGGCTCCACGCCGTGCAGGCATTTGAGCAGGGGCAGGGGCTCGACCCCGTGCGCCACGCAACGCAGGGCGCCCTCGCGCAGGGACAGCCCTTCCCTCGCGCACAGGGATTTCAGCTCGGACAAGGAAACCGTGCGAACCCTGCGCTGTTCGTCACGCCCGCAGACCCGCTCCAGACCCGTCTCGAAGGAGGAACTCATCCCCCGCCCACCGCCGGGAAGATGCCCAGCTGATCGCCGTCGGCCAGGGGCGCGTCCATTTCGGCATGCTTGCTGTTCACGAAGACCAGCTTCACATCCTCCGGGACAAGCCCGATGGCCGTCAGGACGTTCTCCACGGTGCCGCCGGCGGGCAACGCAAGGACCCCGCCTTCGGGGGTGTGGTCACTGAGCGTGGCGAAACATTTGATGCGTACCTGCATGATCGTCCCTGATGCCGGCACCGCCCAGTGGCTGCCGGCCGTTTTCCGGGTTGCGTCGCCGGAGGGCCGCAAGCCTGGCGCGTCCTCCGTAAATATGGGAACATCTTTGCGGACCGCGGGTTCCGAGTCAATAGGCCAGAACATGGCAACGCGCCTTCCGGGAGCCATGCCGGAACACTTCCGCGAACCCGATCGGAGAGTCTACTCCAGGACGATCTCCACGCGCTGTCCCGGCACGTTCCCCTTGAGCTCAGTCAGCAGCCCGCGGATGGTGTTCGTCACGAGCCGGTCCACGAAGGGGTTCAAAGCCAGACGCTGCCCCCCTACCCGCACCACGAGCTTGGCGTTCATGGCCTCGCAGGCCCTGGGCTCGGCCGTGCCGG
>JANJWV010000084.1 GCA_024709365.1 Desulfomicrobium sp.
GATCGCGGCATGATCGGCGTAGGCGGCCACGCCGCGCAGGCCGTAGGTCAGGATCTGGCGCAGGGATTCGAGGTCCGCGTTGGCGTCGGGTTTGGGCGCGAAGCCGACCTTCTCACCCATGGGCACCAATTGGTTGCGGCCCGCGGCGGTGAAGGAAATCTCGGGGTGGTTGGTGAAATCGGGCTGTTCGCCGCCCAGAAACATGCGGGCCACCTTGGTCAGGAAGCCGGGCTCGGGCTCGTTGCCGAAGGAGACCTGGCCGCCGGCGGCCTTGACCTTTTCCTTCAGACGGGTCTTGAGGGCGTCGCAGCGCTCGATCATGGCCACGAAGCGGTCGGGATCGAAATCGACGTTGGTCAGGGTGGAAAAGATGGCTTCACAGGAAAAGCGGTTCACTTCGTTATCAACCACGCCCACCTTACGGCCGGCATGGGCGTAGAGGGACAGGCCCTTGACGGAATGGGTCAGCAGGTCCTGCAGGGCGGCCACTTCGGGAGTCTTCCCGCACACGCCCATCTTGTCGCATCCCTGGCCCTTGGCAGTCTGTTCACACTGATTGCAAAACATGGTTCAACCTCCATGAGAGTTTCGTTGTCGTTGAGACCTCTCTATGCAGGTTGCCGGGAGGCATCTTTGACCTGAATCAAAAACGCCGTTTTCTCAATGTGTTCCGCTCAGGCCATGGCTCCGGCCGAATGCGGGAGGGCGCAATCCCGCTCACTCCCCGTACTTGGCCAGCTTGGCGTGCATGGTCTTCCTGGTGATGCCCAGGCGGCGTGCGGCCTCGCTCTTGTTGCCGCCGGCCGCCTCCAGGGCGTCGAGGATGGCGGCCCGTTCGAGTTCCTCCAGAGTCAGATTGGCGAAGCCGCCGGGCCGGGGCTCGTCCGGTCCTCCGGCCAGGGCGGGCGGAAGCTCACGCTCGCCGATGTATTCGCCCAGGGCCAGAACCACGGCGCGCTCCACGGCGTTCTCCAGCTCCCGCACGTTGCCGGGCCAGGAGTGCTTGAGCATCCTGTCCATGGCCTCGGGGGTGAAGCCCTTGATGTGCTTGCCGTTCTTCTCGGCAAACTTTCTCAGAAAATACGCGGCCAAGAGCGGAACGTCCTCCTCGCGTTCCCGCAGGGGCGGCAGAGCCAGCGCGACCACGTTCAGGCGGTAATAGAGGTCCTGACGGAAGCGCCCCGCCTCCACCTCGGCCAGCAGGTCCCGGTTGGTGGCGGCCACGATGCGCACATCGACCCGGATGGTCTGGTCCCCGCCCACGCGCTGGATCTCCCGCTCCTGGATGGCCCGCAGCAGCTTGACCTGCATGGAGAGAGGCATCTCGCCGATCTCGTCGAGGAAGATCGTGCCCTTGTCCGCGGCCAGGAAACGCCCCTCCCTGCGTTTTTCGGCTCCGGTGAAGGCGCCCTTTTCATGGCCGAACAGTTCGGATTCGAGCAGGGTCTCGGTCAGGGCGGCGCAGTTCACGGCGATGTACGGCCCCTTGCGGCGCGGGCTGTTGGCGTGGATGGCCCGGGCGATGAGCTCCTTGCCCGTGCCCGACTCGCCCGTGACCATGACCGTGGCCTCGGACGGCGCGATGGTCGCCAGCATCTCCATGAGGCGGCGCATGGGCGGGCTCTGGCCGATGATCCCGCCGGTATCGAAGGACGCGGCCAGGGTCTGGCGCAGCGTGCGGTTCTCGTCACGCAGGGCCGCGTGGTCCAGGGCCCGCTCCATGGTCAGGCGCAGGTCCTCGAAGTCCAGGGGCTTGGTCAGGTAATCGTAGGCCCCGGCCTTGATGGCTTCCACCGCCGTCTCCACGTCGGAGTAGGCCGTCATGATCAGGATGGGGATGGCCGGGTTGTAGGCCTTGATCTCCCTCAGGGCCTCGATGCCGGAGATCCCGGCCATGCGCACGTCCATGAGGATGAGGTCGAAAGCCTGCTCCCGGCAGCGCGCCACGGCCGTCTCGCCGTCGGCGGCCGCTTCCACGCGGAAGCCCCAGTCCGCCAGCAGCGTCGTCAGCATGCCCCTGTGGCCGGGATCGTCGTCGACAATGAGAATGGTGATACGGGCAGGCTTCATGCCGACCTCCGCGTCATGGGCAGTTCGATGGTGAAGACCGTGCCCCGGCCGACGGAGCTCTCGACCTTGATGGCCGCGCCGTGCCCCTCGACGATGCGGTGCACGATGGCCAGCCCAAGGCCCGTGCCCGAGGGCTTGGTGGTGAAATAGGGGTTGAAGATGTCGGCCAGAACTTCGGGCGGCATGCCGTGTCCCGTGTCCTCGATGCGCAGGGACACGATGCCCTCCGCCGGGTCCGGGGCGGCCGAGATGCGCAGCGACCCGCCGCCGTCCATGGCCTGCACGGCGTTGAGGAAGAGGTTGAGCAGGGCCTGGGTCATGCGTTCGGGGTCCAGGGGGATGGGCGGCAGCGTCCCCTCCCGCGTGAACTCCACGGCGATCCCCTTGGACGCGACATCGGCCCTGGCCAGGCGCAGCGCCCTCTCCACGACCGCGCCGAGGTCCTCGTCACGCAACTTGAGTTCGCCGGGGCGGGCGAACTCGAGGAGTTCGGACACCACCCGGTTGAGGCGGTCCGTCTCCTGGACCATGGCCCGCGCGGCCTCGCGGTCCTGGCCCTGCACCTTGCCGGCGAGATAGGTGGCGAACCCCTTGATGGAGCCCAACGGGTTCCTGATCTCGTGGGCCACGCCCGCCGCGAGGTTGCCCAGGGCGGAGAGGCGTTCGTTGCGCCGGACCTGCTCCTGCAGCCGGCGCAGTTCCCCGAGATCGCGCAGCAGGAAGAGATGCCCCAGAAAACGGCCGTCGCTGTTGACGATGCGCGACGCGGCGATGCCCACGGGCAGGCCGCGGCCTCCGGGCGTTTGCAGTGTTTCCTCCCGCTCCAGCGTCTCGTCCCGGCCGGCGAGGTCGGCCATCAGGCCCACCCAGTCCAGTCCACCGAGGCTGGCCAAGGGCTCCCCCTGGATCTCCGGGCCAGGCCTGCCGATGAGGGCGGCCGCGGCATCGTTGGCCAGGACGACCCGGCCCGCGGGATCGGTGGTCAGCAGACCGAGGGGCAGGCAGGTCACCACCTCCGAGGCGAAGGCCTGCGTGTCCTGCAGCAGGCGGCGCGACCGCCGGTAGTGTTCGGCCCAGAACAGCGCCGCGAAGCCGCCCGCGCCGATGACCACGGTCAGCGCGCCGATGATGGCGCTGGTGCGCAGCTCGTCGGCCATGGCCTCTTCGAGGGGACGCACGTCCTGCCCCAGAAAAATGATCGCGGGCTCACTTCTCCCGCCGTCGTGACCTTCGCCTTCATGGCCGAACCCGGCCATGGGACCGCACCACATGGAACGGTGCACGCCCGGAAGGGGTGAAAACTTCTTGTAGACTTCGAACACTTCCCGCCCGTCTTCCCCGGCCAGAAAACGCCCCTTGCGGCCTTCTCCGGGTGCGCTCACGGCCCCGGCCTGCGGGTGAAGGTTCGAACCGATGCGCGCCGGGTCGCTGTGGGCCAGTATCCGGCCGCGTTCGTCGGTCACCGCCAGGTAGACGATGCCGTGCTGCTTGGCCGTTTCCTCCACCAGGGACTGGAAATACCCGGGGCCGCCGTGCATGCCCATGCCGATGCGCGTCCCGGCCTCCAACGCCCAGAACAGAGCGTCGGCGTGGTCCAGGTAGTTCGCGATCATGTGCGTCCTGGTACGCTGCAGATTGCGCGCAGCGAAGACGGCGACCGCAAGCCCAAGGATCACCACGAACCCCGCCGTCAGCCAGGAGGCGGTTCGCTTCTGTTTCGATAATCCCGAAAACGTGTTCATTGCTCACCTCATGCCGACAACCGTAACCTTTTTACTCGCATTGTCCAGACCTGTGTCACCTGTTTACTCACAGACAATGAAAACGAAAAGGATTGCACGCCAATCGAAAATACACAATGTTCATTTATTTAAGCATATTAAATAAATGAACAACACCCTGGCACGCCCCTTGCCATACGTGAATTGAAACGCAACGCGAAAGATCGGAGGACATCATGATGTGGAATTGCGGAATATTGCCCTGGTCCGGCGGCTGGATGGTCGGGCACTCCCTGTGGGGTCTGCTCTTCCTCGCCGGCATCGGAGTCCTGCTCTGGGGTGCCTTCAGGACCAGACGCCCTCCGGGCCCGATGGCGGACAGGGCGGACTCCCTGGAGATCCTGAAGCTCCGGCTGGCCAAGGGAGAAATCAGCATTGATGAATACAACACGTTGAAATCCATGCTTTGATCCGCCGCGAAGCAGCCCGACCAACCCCAGACGACACCATGCCCTTCGCGGGCGAAAACTTCATCACAAACCATAAAGGAGAACTCTCATGAAAACGAACCGTAACGTCATCGCCACCGTCCTGACCCTGGCCTTCATCACCGCCTTCGCCGGCTTCGCGTCCGCGCAGGGTCACGGCATGATGGGCGGCATGGGCAACATGACCCCGGAGAAGCAGGCGACGATGCAGAAGCTCCACGCCGACTACAACGCGGCCACGGCAGATCTGAACAAGCAGTTGTTCGCCAAGGAGTCCGAACTCAACGCAGCTCTCTACGCGGACAAGACCGATGACAAGAAGATCGACGCCCTGACCAAGGAGATCGGCGAACTGAACGCCAAGATCTATGCCGAACGGATCAAGATGCACAAGGCCATGGCCAAGGAAGGCATCGTGCCCGGGATGGGCCAGGGCATGATGGGCGGCAAGGGCGGCTGCCAGATGATGGGTGGCGGCATGCAGCACGGCGGCATGATGGGCGGAGGCATGCAGCACGGCGCCATGGGCGGGATGCAGCACGGTATGACCGGAAACGGCACCGCCGGCCAGATGCCCGCCGGCCACGCCGGCCACGGCGCCCCGGCCCAGCAGTAACGCACCTCGCCGGTCACGGCGGAAGCGGCTCTCGACAATTCCCCCGAGTTCGAACAGACTCGGGGGAGTTTCGTTTCCGGCCCGCCCGCTCAACCTCTTGCCCCGTTCCCCATGACCGACTCCACACGCCTCCGCGGCGCCCTCTTCGCCCTGGGCGCCACCGTCATCTGGTCCGGCAACTTCATCGTCGCCCGCCTCCTGAACCAGAGCATCGAACCGGCCACCCTGTCCCTGCTGCGCTGGGGCGTGGCCTTCCTGGGCCTGCTGCCCTTCGCCTGGCGATCGGCCTGGGCCGACCGGGTTGCCATCCGCCGGAGCCTGCCGACCATGATTCCCATGGCGCTCCTGGGCGTCACGGTCTTCAACGCCCTCCTGTACACAGGAGCGCGCACCACTTCGGCCCTGAACCTTTCCCTCATCGCCACGTCCACGCCGGTCTTCATCATCCTGCTGGCCCGCGTCTTCCTGCGCGAAAAGCTGACCTCGAAAAAAATCCTGGGACTGGCCTCGGCCCTTGCAGGGGTGCTGCTCCTGATCACCGGCGGCGAACCCGCACGCCTGCTTGGGCTGCAGTTCTCGGCCGGCGACCTGTGGATGACCCTGGCCGCCGTCCTCTTCGCCGCGTACAGCATCATGGTGCGCCGATTCTCCGGAAAGCTCAGTCCGGCGGTTTTCCTGCTGACCCTCATCGGCACGGGCCTCGTCTTTCTGCTGCCCTGGGCCGGCTGGGAATACGCAGTGGCCGGAGTGCCGCAGCTCACCGCGGGCGCGGTCTGGGCCATCCTCTACGTCGGCCTCGGCGCGTCCCTGGCCGCCTACGCCATGTGGAACAGCGCCGTGGCCTCCATCGGCCCGTCCCTGGCGGGGCTCATCTACTACAGCCTGCCGCTCTTCAGCGGGGTGGCCGCATTCCTTTTCCTGGGCGAGCCCATGGGCATGGTGCATCTGGCCAGCGCGGGGTGCATCATGGGCGGCATCGTGCTGGCCACGCGGGGATAATGCGGGTATGCTGGTCCTGCCCCTTGCCTTTGGCGGGCGGCAGGCCTAAGGACGGCTCGTCCCGGCATCCGGCCGGGACATGCATGCAACAACGCGCCGACAGGCGCAGACGGATACAGCCATGATCACCCTTTTCGTCAGCCTGAGCATGAAGCTCTTCTTCCTGCTCACGCCCTTCTTCGTACTGAGCGTCTTCCTGTCCATGACCGAGCACATGACCAAGACCGAGCAGCGCATGGTGGCCATCCGCACGACCATGGCCGTCATGGTCATCAGCCTCGTTCTCTATTTCGCCGGCAACCCGATCTTCTCGACCCTGGGCATCACCCTGGACGGGTTCCGCATCGGCGCGGGGAGTCTGCTCTTCCTCTCGGCCGTGTCCCTGGTCTCGGGCAAGCGCTCCAGCCAGGAGGCGGCCCCGGACGTGGACTTCGCCGTGGTGCCGCTGGCCATCCCCATCACCGTGGGCCCGGCCACCATCGGCACGCTCC
>JANJWV010000061.1 GCA_024709365.1 Desulfomicrobium sp.
ATGATAATATTCAATATTGCTTATGAAGTGATAAATATAAAAAATAGTTACGAATAATGATGATGCTTGTTTTTGAACTGTATTTTCTTACATGAATTTTTATTCCGAATATTACATCGCAAATATTGCATAATCACAAAATGACTTTATGTATCCATAAAGACTGAGCGGAGGCTATGTTGCCCAAAGGAGGAATCTCTAGGTGCTGGGAAAACTGTATCCGCTGAATCAATCTTGAACCGGAGGCACAAACGGGATACACACTCTCAAGTAATGACAGCCGACTTGGGGAAATCACGGGATTTCAAGGCCTGCAAACTCCGCCCAGCCTTCTCCCACCCTCTCCGCCACTCAAAAAAATCAAGGGCCTGGATGAAAATCCAGGCCCTTGTTCTTTGGTGAGCACCCCTCACGTCAGAACGGAGGCGAGCCGCTCTTATTGAGGCTGCGTCATCTCAGGCGCGCCCCCAGAAGGTGCTTCTGGACCTCTGGCCCTTTGCCAGGGGAGTTCCTGCGCAGGGCGTTTGCGGTTGTGGCCTTCCCTGTTTCGTTCCTGGTTTTGCGGGCGTTCCTGGCCGATTTCGCTCTGCTGCGATGCTGGCCTGGACTGCCGGAGGTCGGCATCGTCTTGTTGGCGCCGCTCCGAGCGGGCATCCCGTTGCCGTCCTTGAAAGAGGGGGGGCGTCGTTCCTTCAGCCTGACGGTCGCGGAATTGTTCTTGGCGCGGCTGGTCCGTCGCTCCGGGTCCTCGCCGGCCCTGGTCGAAGAACGGACGGTTGCGGCGGGAGCCCTGTCGTTCTCGGGACTGCCGGTTCTGCGGAGCCTCGATTTTTACGTCGTCCCGTTGTTGATGTTCGAAGATCGGCCGTCTGTCCCGCGTGCTGCGGCGTTCATCGTTACGCTCACCCGTTCGGGATTCGGCGGTCCCGGCCTCCTGCCGCTGGCGTTCGAAGGTCTGTTGCGGCCGGTTGTTCCGGCGATCACGGGTTCGATCCCCTTCAAGGCGTTGCGTTTCCCGGTCGTCCGTCCGGCGGTTTCCGAAGAACGGCAGGCCGGGTCTCGCGGTTTCTTTATCGCGTGAGAATTCCCGCCTGCGGTCAGGCGACGCTTGGGATCTGGCCTGGCGATGCCTGTCCGCTTCCCGGAACCGCGAGCCGTCCCGTTCCTGTTCCGCAAGAGCGGCATGTCGATAGGGTTCCGGGCGGAAGCCCTTCACGCCCCAGTTTTTCTCCCTTTCCCAATGCCGGGAATCCTGCCATCTGTGCCAGTCGCTCTGGACCCTCGGGGCCGGGATGCGCTCGCAGGTCCACGGGTGCCCGTGCCAGTTGCGGTGCCTGTAGAAGTCCCGCCAACGGGGGTCGACCTCCCGGTAGAAGCCGGGCACGCCCCTGTAGTGGCTCCAGCCGCGGTCGTAATGGCGGGACTTGTACCACCGTCCGTCCCACAGCCTCCACCACCAGCCGACGTGGAAATAGATATCGTCCGTGACGTCGGTCATGGCGTAGACGTAGGTCCCCGGGATGACGACGAGGGACGGGTGTCCGTAATAGCGGGCATGCGGGGGCTGCACCGCACTGACCCCGACCACGCACCCCTGAAGTGCGAGGGCGGACAGGATGACGAATGTTGCCAGTGTTTTTTTCATGATGTGTGTGGGTTAGGGAGTGACCCGGCGAAAAGGTATCGCCGGAATCCCGCAGGCCCCGTCTCCGGGCGGGGCCCATTTATCCCTGAACAGCAAAAAGTGAACCGGGCCGATGTAGGATGCGGGCCGGCGAGGCCGCCGCCGGAACCCAAGCGTCCGGCCGGCCGGGGGCCGACTGAAGGCCGGTGCGCGGGGAATCTTACGCGAAAACTTTTCCAACCCTTCCGCCCGCTGTGCAAACCCTGCACGGTGAACTGCATGGCGGGAAACCCGGAGGCGTCGATTTCAAACGTCTGCCTGTGAGCCGTTGCGAGCTTCGCACGCGGGAGGCGGTTCCCGGAAAAAGATCGGGCCCGCATCGCAAGGACGCGGGCCCGATGTATCGCAGGCAGGTGCGGAGCAGAGCCGGCGGGGCTACTGCATCGGGGCAGGCTGGCCCTGGGGCTGCGCCTGGGTGTTGGGGTTGACTCGGATCTCCACGCGGCGGTTCATCTGGCGGCCTTCGGGCGTGTTGTTGGTGGCCACGGGGCGGGTTTCGCCATAGCCGATGGTCGAGGTGCGGTATTCGCTCACCCCGCGCTGCACCAGGAGTCGCTGGACGCTCAAGGCCCGTCTTTCGGACAGCCCCTGGTTGTAGGTGTCGGAGCCGGTGCTGTCCGTGTGTCCTTCGATGACGATGGTCGTGTCCGGATACTTGACCAGAATCTGGGCGATGCGGTCCAGTTCGTTGTACAGGCCGGGGAGAACCACGTCGGAGTCCACGTCGAAGGACACGTCGCCCTTCAGGGTCAGGGCGATGAGATCACCCTCGCGCCGGACGGCCACTTCCTCGGACGTGGCCAGGGCGTCGCGCATTTCCGTTTCCTGCTTGTCCATCATGTGCCCGACGCCGGCTCCGGCCAGGCCTCCGATGGCCGCTCCGGCCGCCGCCCCGATGAGCGTCCCCTGGGTGTTCTTGCCGATGATCTGTCCCAGGATCGCTCCGGCCGCGGCACCCCCGGCCGCCCCGTAGGTGGCGCCCTTGGTGGTCTTGGACTGCTGGTCCATGGTGGCGCAGCCGCTCACTGCGAACACGGCGATGAGTACGGTCAGAAGTATTTTTTTCATGATTACGCCTTCCTTGTGTCTGATGTTTGCACTTGTGGAATGTTTCATAAAATCGCCTTCAGGTCAGTCAATGGCCGGTTGAGGAATCCGGGTCCGGCCTGATCGTGTACGCGGTCTGAAGGCCATATGCACAATTCTTACCATCACGACGGCGCAATGTCGAACTTCGCGTTGAGACTGTAGAGAAGAATGTCGTGCCCCATGGCGTGCGCGCTGTGGTAGAAGGCGAAAAACTGGACGAGCTTCTGCAGGTGGAAGCGCTTCGTGGCCCCTTCGTTCCGAAGCTCCCGCAGGCGCGTTTCCGCGGTTTCCAGGGCTTGGGAGAGCGCCGCCGGGTCCGGGACGCCTCCGGAGGCAATGGCGCGCATCCCGTTCACGGTCACGGCGGAGAGCTGCCGCAGTTCTGGCTCCATGAGAATCTCGTATCCCCGGTCCTGTTCGCTGTTGAGCGCGCGGAGCATCGTCTCCAGGTGGGCGCAGCACGTTTCGAGGGTGCGGATTCTGAGGTCCAGCAGGTCGGTGTCCTCGCGGTACATCCTGCGCTCATGATGCAGGACTTTCCGGAACAGGTCGCGATCCTTCAGGATGTCGGCGTTCAGGCCGGCGAGCAGACGCGGGTCGAGGCCGGTCTGCAGGGCCAGGAACGACTCCATGATGGATTCGTAGCTGCGGGCGCATTCGGTGAAACGTTCCATGAGCCGGGCCTTGAGGGCGCTTCCGGCCCGCACGGGCCAGAGGGTGACGCTGACCGCGAAGGCCGCCGCCACGCCGATGCCGATCTCCGCAACCCGCAGCAGCCCGAAGACGAGCCTGTCCTCCTGGTCCAGGCTGGCCAGGATGACGATGCACACGGTGATGGCCGCCATGCGGTACCTGGCGTTGTAGCGGGTCATGTAGGCGCAGAAGGCCACCGACAGGAAGAGGGCCAGCACGGTCATGGCCTGCGTCGCCGGGAAGACCGTTATGGCCGCCATGCCGATGAGCGCGCCGACGGCGGTGCCGGAAAAGCGGTAGAGGCACATCTGGACGGAGTCCGCGACGTAGAACTGCATGACGATGACCGCGGACAGCGCGGCCCAGTAGCCGAACTCCAGGTCGAAGAGCCGTGCCGCGCCGTAGGCCAGCACCGCGGCGATGCCGGTTTTCAGGCCGTGGCGGATCATGGCCTGGTGTGAGTCGGGGTCGATGAATGCCATATCGGAAGTTCCTTGATGCCGTTGCGTGATGGGGCCTGCCCCGTGATTTCTCCGGAAGGTCCGGGTTACGGGATTTCGTAGATGGCCAGGATGTTGGGTTCCCCCGCCAGGATGATCTTTCCTGCCGGCCCCAGGGTGATGCCCTCGGGTTGAAACGTCTTCGTGTCGATGGACAGCCTGAACGAGCGAAGCTCCCGGCCGTCCCGGTCGAGCTGGACGATGCGCGAGGACGCTTCGCTCAGCACCCAGAGGGTGCCGTCGGTGTCCGAAACGATGGATGCCACGTCCTTGACGCGCAGACCCGGCAGGGGACTGGTCCGGATTTCGCCGGGCCTGAACTGTTCGTCCAGGGGAATGGCGAGGCGGACGAAGGGTTTGCCTTCACGCATGGTGAAAAGAGTCCTGGTCGCGGGGTCGTAGCTGACTGTTTCGAATCCTTTGTTTTTCTTGCGCGTCTTGCCGAGTTTCAGGCGTGAGACGCTGTCGTGATCGATTTCCGTGGCGTCGGCGGGGATGTGGAAAAGACTCAGAATTCCCTTGCGCTCCTCGACGACGGCGAAAAGCGTCCCTTCGACATGCGTGATGCCTTCGGTGTCCTTGAACCCGCGGAGCCTGATGCTGCGCAGGACGTCCCCTTCGAGGCTCAGTTCATAGGCGTATTCCGGGCCGTTGGTGACGGCGAAGAGCGTTCCCGTCTCGGCGTTCCAGGTCAGGCCGGAGAGATTTTTCGGGATTTCCTGCAGGGCCTTGGGCGGGAGGACCTCCCGGAGCGGTTCTTTTTCGCCCATGAGCAGGACGAGAGACAGCGTCAGCAGCAGGAGGGCGAGGCAGGCCAGGGTGGTACGGCGTCCGAAAAAAGTCTTTGATCGTATATGGGTGGGTGTCATGTGCGGGCGATGGGCGGTTATCAGGGCGCGGCGGGGTGTCACGTCTGTCCCGGGAATTAGCGGGTTCCGGGATGTGCTGAACGCTTCCCTATGCAAACTTCCCTTCCCCGGCAATGACGTTTCGGGGGCCCTCCCGCGAGGCGGGGGCGCTCAGGAACCGTCGGCCGCCAGCAAATCAAGCGTCAGCCGGTCGCGCCTGCCTTCGAAAAATCTGTCCAGGGCGTCGGAAAAGAGGTCGCACTCCGGCTCTGCCCGTTCGAACAGGGTCATGGAGGAACGGAATTTGATGTCGTCCGGGGAGCCGAAAATCTCGGATGCCGTGCGACCCGGGACGGCCAGCACGGCGGCGGTGCATTCGCGCAGACGTTTGCCCAGGACCGGGTGCGCCAGGTACGCCCGGGCCTCGGCCAGGCTCTTCACGGCGAAGAACCGGGCCGTCTGGCTGCGGCCAAGGCCGTCGATCTGCGGAAAGACGAACCACATCCAGTGGGACGTCTTGCGCCCGGCGCGCAGTTCGGACAGGGCGGCGGCGTAAACGCCTTCCTGGGCCTGCACGAAGCGGTTCAGGTCAAAGGGATCGTCGGCATGCATGCTGTCCTCCCGGCCACGGTTTGGCCCGCAGCCCGCATTCTTCACGGTCCATACCGTCCATTACGTCCATCCGGTCCATCCCGTCCACTCCGCCGCCCGGCCCGCCCAAAACCGATTTGCGCATCACCGCCCCCTGCACTATGACGTTCACAGCCCTGCACCGCAGAAAACTTCAACCAGCGTGGCCCCATTGAACGCACTCACCCCCGACCAACTCGCCCAGGCCGACGCCGTCGTGGCCGAACACCGCGGCACGCCAGGCTCCCTCATCACTGTCCTGCGCCTGTGCCAGGACATCGCGGGGTACTTCCCGCCGGAACTCGTCGAGCGCATCGCGCGCGGCATGAACCTTCCCGTCGCCAAGGTGTACGGCGTGGTGTCGTTCTATTCGCTTTTCTCTCTGGAACCCAAGGGGCGGCACCAGATCCGCGTCTGCACGGGCACGGCCTGCTACGTGCGCGGGGTGCGCGAGGTCCTGGACCGGGTCGAGCGCCGCTTTGGCGTGAAGGCCGGCGGCACCTGCGGGAGCGGGCGCTTCAGCCTGGAGCCCGTGCGCTGCCTGGGCGCCTGCGGCCTGGCCCCGGTCATGGTCGTGGACCGCGACGTCCACGGCGGGGTCACGCCCGATTCGGCTTGCGAGATATTGGAGGGGTACGAATGAGCGCCCGCCTCGACCGCGCCGCGCTGACGGCCATGCGCGACTTTGAGCGGGCCGCCCTCGAAACCTTCGCCCCGCGCGTCTTCTGCTGCAGCGGCACGGGTTGTCACGCCACGGGCTCCATCCCCCTCATCGAGGCCCTGCGCCAGGAGGCCGCACGGCAGGGCGGCGCCGTGCAGGTCATCGAGACGGGCTGCAACGGTTTCTGCGCCCTGGGGCCGGTGGTCATCATGCAACCCGGCGGCGTCCTGTACTGCAAGGTGCGCGCGCAGGACGCGGCCGACGTCATCGCCTCGGCCGGGGGCCGCCCCGTGGAGCGCCTGCTGTACCGCGACCCCGACGGCAACGCCGTGGCAGGCATGGACTCCATCCCCTTCTTCGCCCTGCAGCGGCCGTGGATTCTGCGCAACAAGGGCCGCATCGACCCCGAGAACATCGGTCACGCTGTCGCCCACGAAGCCTACCAGGGCCTGGCCAAGGCCCTTTTCGACATGACCCCGGAGCGCGTCGTCGAGGAGGTGCGGGCCTCGGGCCTGCGCGGGCGAGGCGGGGCCGGGTTCCCCACGGGCCTCAAATGGAAGTTCGCGGCCGCCTCGCCCGGCGACGTCAAGTACGTGCTCTGCAACGCCGACGAGGGCGACCCGGGCGCGTTCATGGACCGCTCCATCCTCGAGTCCGACCCCCACGCCGTGCTCGAAGGCATGCTCATCGCGGCCGTGGCCATCGGTTCGCGCCATGGTTACATCTACTGCCGTTCGGAATACCCCCTGGCCATCCATCGCCTGACCGTCGCCATCGGCCAGGCCCGGGAACTGGGGCTGCTGGGCGAGAACATCCTGGGCAGCGATTTTTCCTTTGACCTCGAGATCTACCAGGGCGCCGGGGCCTTCGTCTGCGGCGAGGAGACGGCCCTCATGCGTTCTATCGAGGGTCGTCGAGGCATGCCGGTGCCCAGGCCGCCGTTCCCGGCGCAGCAGGGGTTGTGGGGCAAGCCGACGGTCCTGAACAACGTCGAGACATTCGCAGGGATCGGCGCCATCATCCGCCTGGGCGCGGCCTGCCACGCGGGCGTGGGCACCGAGGGCAGCACGGGCACCAAGGTCTTCGCCCTGTCGGGCGACGTGAACAACATCGGGCTGGTCGAGGTCGACATGGGCACGCCCCTGTCCGTGCTGGTCAACGACATCGGCGGCGGGGTGCCCGGCAAGCGCAAATGCAAGGCCGTGCAGCTCGGCGGCCCGTCGGGCGGGAGCATCCCGGCGCACCTGCTGGACACGCCCGTGGACTACGAGGCCATCACCAAGGCCGGGGCCATCATGGGCTCGGGCGGGGTCATCGTCATGAACGACCGCACCTGCATGGTGGACATGGCCCGCTTCTTCATGGACTTCATCCAGGACGAGTCCTGCGGCAAGTGCACGCCCTGCCGCGAGGGGACCAGGCGACAGCTCGAGATTCTGACCCGCATCTGCGAAGGGAAGGGCGAACCCGGCGACCTGCGCGCCCTGGAGGACCTGGCCGCCGTCATCACCGACGCGTCCCTGTGCGGCCTGGGCCAGACGGCCTCCAACCCGATCCTCTCGGCCCTGCGCCATTTCCGGGGCGAGTTCGAGGCGCACATCGCCGAAAAGCGCTGCCCGGCCAAGCGGTGCGTGGCGCTGCTCAAATTCGAGGTGGACGAGGAGCGCTGCCGCAAGTGCGGCCTGTGCTTCAAGGCCTGCCCGGCCGGGGCGGTGGAGTGGGCCAAGAAGAAGACCGCGCGCATCGACCGCGAAAAATGCGTGCAATGCCTGGCCTGCTACACGGCTTGTCCTTTCGACTGCATCGAGTGACGGGGGCGCAATGGAACTGACCATCAACGACATGACCTGCGCCTTCACGCCCGGACAGACCATCCTGGACGTGGCCGGGGCCCACGGCATCTTCATCCCGACCCTGTGCCGCCTGCCGAACTGCACGCCCACGGGCGCCTGCCGCATCTGCGTGGTGGAGGTCTGGGGCGCGCGCACCCTGGTCGCGTCCTGCGCTGCCCCGGCCGCCGAGGGCATGATCGTGCACACGGACTCCGACCGCGTGCTGCGGGCCCGCCGGACCATCCTGCGTCTCATGCTCGACTCCGGCAACCACGACTGTCTGCTCTGCCCGGCGGCGGGAGACTGCGCCCTGCAGAGCCTGGCCTTCCGCTACGGCGTGGGCACGGGCGCCTTCGAGCGGCCGAGGCCACGCTACCGGCCGGAAACGGGCAACCCGTTCATCGTGCGCGACTTTTCCAAGTGCATCCTCTGCGGGCGCTGCGTGCAGGCCTGCAACGAGATCCAGGTCAACGAGGCCATCGATTACGGCTACCGCGGCGCGGCGGCCAAGATCGTGGCCGGGTGCGACACGGCCCTGGCCCAGTCCGACTGCGTGTTCTGCGGCGAGTGCCTGCAGGTCTGCCCCGTGGGGGCCTTGAGCGCCCACGACGCGCGCAAAAAGCCCCGCCTGTGCGAGACCCGCCCCGTGCGCAGCACCTGCGCCTACTGCGGCGTGGGCTGCCAGGTGGACCTGCACGTGGCCGGGGGCCGCATCGCGCATGTGCGGGGCGCCGAGGACGGGCACAACGAGGGCAGCCTGTGCGTCAAGGGCCGCTTCGCCCTGGACTTCGCCTCCCACCCCGATCGGTTGAAGACCCCGCTTGTCCGGCGCGACGGCGAACTGGTCCCCGCGTCCTGGGACGAGGCCCTGGACCTGGCCGCCGGGCGCCTCGCCGCCATCCGCGACGCCCACGGGCCGGGCAGCCTGGGTTTCCTGTCCTCGGCCCGCTGCACCAACGAGGAGAACTACCTTTTCCAGAAGCTGGCCAGGCGCATGGGCACCAACAACGTGGACCACTGCGCGCGGCTGTGCCACGCGCCCACGGTGACGGGCCTGATGCAGGCCTTCGGCAGCGGCGCGGCCACCAACCCCATGGACGACATCGCCAACGCCGAGGTCATCCTGGTCACGGGCTCCAACACCACCGAGACCCACCCGGTCTTCGCGGCCCGCGTCAAGCGCGCCGTGCGCGCCGGGGCGAAGCTCGTTGTCGTCGACCCGCGCGCCGTGGGCCTGACCCGGCACGCGACCCTCTGGCTGCGCCAGGCGCCGGGCACGGACATCGCCTGGATCAACGGGCTCATGCACGTCATCCTGCGCGAGGGGCTTGAGAACCGGGAGTTCATCGCGGCCCGCACCGAGGGCTTCGAGGCCCTGCGCGACTCCCTGGCGGCCTTCACGCCGGAGCATGTGCAGGAACTGACGGGCATCCCCGCGGCGCAGCTGGAGGAGGCCGCGCGTCTCTACGCCCGCGCCGGGGCGGCCACCATCCTCTACTGCATGGGCATCACCCAGCACGCCTGCGGCACGGACACGGTCCAGGCCCTGGCCAGCCTGGCCATGCTCTGCGGGCACGTCGGGCGGCCCGGGGCCGGGGTCAACCCCCTGCGGGGCCAGAACAACGTGCAGGGCGCCTGCGACATGGGCGCGCTGCCCAACGTCCTGCCCGGCTACCGCCGCGTGGACGACGACGCGGCCAGGCGTCACGCCGAAGGGTTGTGGGGTGCGGAGCTGTCCGGGAAACCCGGGCTGACGGCCACGGAGATGATCGCCACGGACCGGGTCCGGGCCATGTTCGTCATGGGCGAGAACCCCATGGTCTCGGACGCGGACGTGGGGCATGTGCGGGGCAGGCTGGAAAAGCTCGATTTCCTGGTGGTTCAGGACATTTTTCTGACCGAGACGGCGCGGCTGGCCGACGTGGTCCTGCCGGCGGCCTCGGCCGCGGAGAAGGACGGCACCTTCACCAACACCGACCGCCGCGTGCAGCGCGTGCGCGCCGCCGTGCCCTGCCCAGGGCAGGCCCTGCCCGACTGGCGCATCCTGAACATGCTTTCCGAGCGCCTGGGCTTCGGCCCTGGCCCGGAGTCGCCCGAAGCGGCCATGGCCGAAATCGCCCTGGCCGCGCCCATCTACGGCGGCGTCGACTACCGGCGCATCGAGTCGGAAGGGCTGGTCTGGCCCTGTCCGGACAGGAACCATCCGGGCACGCCCATACTGCACCGCGAGAGCTTCCCGCGCGGCAAGGGCCGCTTCGTGCCCGTGCACGCGCAGCCGCCGGCCGAGACGCCCGATGCGGACTATCCTTTGACCCTCGGCACCGGCCGCGTGCTGGAACACTACCACACCGGCACCATGACCCGCAGAAGCGAAGGCCTGAACCGCATCGTGCCGGAATGTTTCGTGGAAATGAACCCGTCCGACGCCGCGCGGCTGGGCGTGGTTCAAGGGCAGCGGGTGCGCGTGGCCTCGCGGCGGGGGGAGATCACGGTCAGGGCCCAGGTCACGGGGCGTGTGGCCGAGGGGCATGTCTTCATTCCGTTCCACTTCGCCGAGGCCGCGGCCAACGTCTTGACCAACCCGGCTCTGGACCCCCTGGCGCGCATCCCGGAATTCAAGGCCTGCGCGGTGCGCGTCACCCCGGAGTAGATTCCACTGCCACGAGCCAGGCCGAGAATTCGGCCCCGGCCTTGAAGCCCACGCCGACCGCCCCCTTGTGCAGGTACAGGCAGTAGGCCCAGTCGGGCGAGTAGGCGCTGCTGGTCGATGACCAGTAGGCCTCCTGCGGGTTCTCGAAAGGGTGCCCGCCCGGCAGGGCAGGGTCGTGGCGCTCGGCGTCCACCATGGACTCCAGCTCCCTGATGTTCGGCAGCCGCCAGGCCAGCCCTCCCGCGCGGTGCTCCCGCGCCGCCCGCAGAGCCTCCTCCCAGGTGCACATTCCGCGCAGGTCCGCCGAACGGGTCCAGAGCAGGCCTGTCAGCAGGTCGCGCACTCCGTCCTTCTCCAGGGCGAAACGCGGGTCGGGCCACGGCGCCCCGCGCCGCAGCTCCCCGTCCTGTCCCGTCCCCGCGCAGTCCACGACGTTCCCCGCCGCGTCCCGGCAGCGGGCCTGCCCGGTCTGCGCCAGCAGCCGGCTTTCGCCGCGCACGGGCCAGACCATGGCGTCGCGCGTCTTGTCGCCGTAGAACATGCGCCCGCCCTCCAGGTGCACGCGCCAGGCGCAGTCGGGGGCGATGACGGCCGTGGTCGAGGTCCAGTACCACGTCTGCTGCACGGTGAAGGGGTGCCCCGCGGGCAGGGCCGGGCGGTGGTGGTCGTGGCTGACCACGCTCAGGAGCTCGCGGCGGTTGGGCAGGCGCCAGTCGGTGTGGCCGAAGGCCTGGTCTCGGTTCATGTCCGCTACCGCCGCCAGGGCTTCGGGCCAGGACATGGGGAAATCCCCCAGTGAGGCCATGCGCGGCCAGACCAGGCCCGTCAGCCGGTCCAGGGCCAGGTCGCCTTCCTGCAGCTCGAAACGCGGATCGGGCCAGGGCTGCCCGCTCCGGAACTCGCCGTCCTGGCCGCTGCCGGTGCATTCCACGGCATTGCCGGCCGCGTCGAAGCACAGATGCTGGCCGGTGGAGAGGATGTGTCGGATGGTAGGAATGTTCATGGTGCTCGCGCAGGTTGACGTCGGTGCCGGGACGGTCCGGCCGGGACTGCAGCCTAGCGGCGAGGGCGGGGCATGGTCAATGCGGGGCGGCGGTTTCTCCCGAAGCTGCGGCGGGGGGGGGTGGTGATGATCACCCCCCCCCCGGCGAAGAACACAATAAATACAGGGGAGGGGAAATTAAGTCAGGGGATTGAGCGAAAAATATTAAAAAAAAC
>JANJWV010000145.1 GCA_024709365.1 Desulfomicrobium sp.
TCCTCCCTGCGGCCACCCGGCCGCAGGGCCCTTTCCCCATGGACACCGGCGCCACACTCTCCCGCCTGCGCTGCCGCTGCGGCACGCTCTGCTCCGTCTGCGCATACGCCCTGACCATGCTCGGCGTGGCCTGGGCCGTTCTCGGCGGCGCGGAAACCATGGGCTACAACTGGCAGTGGTACCGGGTCCCGCGGTTCATCCTGCTCCCCGACGGGAGCCCCGGGCCGCTGCTGCAGGGCGCGGGCGTCACGCTGCTGGTCTCGGGCCTGGGCCTGGCCGGCGCCGCGTTCCTCGCCCTGGGCACCGCACTGCTGCGCCTCTCGGGCTCCCTGGTCGGCCGGGGCCTGGCCCGCGTCTACCTGGAGGTGATCCGCAACACCCCCCTGCTCGTCCAGATATTCTTCATCTACTTCGTCCTCGCCCCGGCCGTGGGTCTCGGCCGCCTGGCCTCGGCAGTGCTGGCCCTCTCGCTGTTCGAAGGGGCCTACGCGTCCGAGATCATCCGCGCGGGCATCCTCGCCATCCCGCGGGGGCAGTGGGAAGGCGCCCTGAGCCTGGGCATGACCAGGAGCAGCATCTACCGCCAGGTCATCCTGCCCCAGGCCCTGCGCAACGTCCTGCCGCCGCTGACCAGCCAGGGCGTATCCCTCATCAAGGATTCCGCCCTGGTCTCGACCATTGCCATCTACGACCTGACCATGCATGGTCAGGCCATCGTGGCCGAAACCTTTCTCAGCTTCGAAATATGGTTCGTCGTTGCGGCCATTTACCTGCTTTTCACCGGCGTCCTTTCGTCGCTGGCCAGGTTGTTGGAAAAGCAGTCACCTACACCTCATCTGGAGGACTCATGTACAGAATGATCCTTATGCTGCTGTGCAGCCTGATTCTCGGAGCGTTCCCCGTCGACGGGCGGGCCGAGGAGAAAAGCGTGCTGGACCAGACCCTCGAACGCGGGGTGCTGCGCGTTGGCTTCGACACCTTCGTGCCGTGGGCCATGAAGGACAAGAACGGCGAGTACATCGGCTTCGAGATCGACGTGGCCCGCCGCCTGGCTGCGGACATGGGCGTGCAGGTCGAGTTCGTGCCCACCAAGTGGTCGGGCATCATCCCGGCCCTGCTGACCGGCAAGTTCGACATCATCATCGGCGGCATGGGCATCCAGCCGGCCCGCAACCTCAAGGTCAATTTCAGCAACCCCTACGAGTTCTCGGGCATGTCCATGGTCGCCAGCGCTGCGGCCGCGCCGGGGCTGTCCTCCCTGGCCGACTTCGACAAACCCGAGATCGTCCTGGCCGCCAAGACCGGCGCCACGTCCGTGGCCGCGGCCAAGAAGCACATGCCGAGAGCCACGGTGCGCATGTTCGACGACGAGGCCCAGGCCCTGCAGGAAGTCCTGAACGGCCGGGCCCACGCCATGGTCGCCTCGGCCCCCTTCCCGGAGCAGCAGGCCATCCGCAACAAGGACAAGCTCTACCTGCCCCTGGCCGGGGACACGTTCACCAAGGAGCCCATCGGCTTCGCCGTGCGCAAGGGCGACGCCGACTTCCTGAACTTCCTGAACAACTGGATTCTGGTGGCCGAGTCCGAAGGCTGGCTGGCCGAGCGGTATGACTACTGGTTCAAGACCATGGACTGGGAAGCGCTGATCAAGTGAGGCCTGGAATGCGCCCGGACTCCGGTGGCGCGCCCCACTCGGGGGGACGCCGCCGGCCGGGCCCGACCCGGCTGGATTTCGCCTTGCTGGGCCTGCTGGGCGCAGGCCTCGCGTACGTCGCCTGGCGGGTGCACGCCCTCGGCGGGACGGCCTGGGAATGGCATGTGCTCGGGCAATATCTGCTGCGGGAGGACGGCCGGCCGGGCCTGCTGCTCCAGGGCGTGTTCACGACCATCCGCCTGACCTGCTGGTCCGCCGTCATCGCCTTGTTCCTGGGCGTGTGGGCCGGCATGGCCCGGACAAGCCCCAGCCTGTACCTGCGGCTGGTGGGCGGCACCTACGTCGAGTTGTGCCGCAACCTGCCGCCCCTGGTGCTCGTCTTCCTGTGCTATTTCTTCCTGGCCGACCAGATCGCCCCGGCCATAGGCCTGCAGAGCGCCCTGCGCACGGCCCCGGAATGGGTCAAGGCCGCGGCCGGCGTGCTCGTCGGGCGCATCGACCAGGTCGACGCCTTCGTCACAGCGGCGTTCACCCTGGGCCTCTACGAAGGGGCCTATGTCGCGGAAATCGTGCGGGGCGGCGTGTCCTCAGTCGGCGCGGGGCAGTGGGAGGCGGGACGCGCCCTGGGCTTCCCGCGCCCGCAGCTGCTGCTGTTCATCATCATGCCCCAGGCCGTGCGGAACATGATCCCGCCCCTGGCGGGCCAGATCATCTCCACCATCAAGGACTCGGCCATCGTCTCGGTCATCTCCATCCAGGAACTGACCTTCCAGGGCATGCAGCTCATGGCCACAACCTACCTGACCATGGAGGTCTGGACCTGCGTGGCCCTGCTGTACTTCGCCCTGACCTTCTCCTGCTCCCTGGCCGCTGGGCGGCTGGAACAGCGCCTGCGGAGAAGATACACGGTCTGATCGGCCGCGCCGCTGCAGGCGGGGTTCACAATGTGCGGCGGGCGTTCGGAGCACGGCAAGCAATCAAAGCCTCTTTGCTGCC
>JANJWV010000234.1 GCA_024709365.1 Desulfomicrobium sp.
TAGGGCGCATCAGCCTGCAGAAGCCGCCCCGTGTATAAGCGGCGTGAGCCTGTCGGCAAAAATCCCCGGCTGCCTGGAGGCAGCCGGGGATTTTTGCTGGGGGCCGGGTGGACGATATGGACTTTATGGACGAGATGGACAGAGGAGATATGACCAGCGCCCCATCACCCCCGCCTGACCCCGGCAAGGTCCATTTCGTCCATCACGTCCATCACCGTCCATAAACATCCTCAAACCTCACGATATCGTCCTCTCCCAGGTAGCTGCCCACCTGCACCTCGATCAGTTCCAGCGGGATCTTGCCCGGGTTGGCCAGGCGGTGCACGGCGCCCAGGGGCAGGTAGACCGACTCGTTTTCGCGCAGCAGGATTTCCTCGTCGTTCCGCGTCACGACGGCCGTGCCCTGGACCACGACCCAGTGCTCGGCGCGGTGGAAGTGCTTCTGCAGGGACAGGACGTGGCCGGGCGAGACCGTGATGCGCTTGACCTGGTAGCGCGCGCCGTCGCCGATGGACTCGTAGTGCCCCCACGGCCGGAAGACCTTCTTGTGAGCCACGGCCTCGATGCGGTTCTCGGCCTTGAGCTTGTCCACGATCTTCTTGACCTCCTGCACCCGGTCGCGCGGCGAGATGAGCACGGCGTCGGCGGTCTCGACCACGATGTGGTTGCGTAGCCCAACGGCCGCCAGCAGGCGCGTCTCGGCGTGCAGGTACGAGTCGTGGACGTCGCAGGTCACCACGTCGCCCCTGGTCACGTTGCCGCTCTCGTCCTTGCTTCCCGCCTGCCACAGGGCCTCCCACGAACCCAGATCGTTCCAGCCGCACGACAGGGGCACCATGGCGCCCTTGTCCGTCTGCTCCATGACGGCGTAGTCGACGGAGTCCTCGGGACAGGCCTCGAAGGCGGCCCGGTCCAGGCGCAGGAAGTCCAGATCCCGGGCGGCCTTGGCCAGGGACTCGCGGCAGGCCTGGACGATGGCGGGGGCGAAACGCTCCAGTTCCGCCAGGACCGTGTCGGCGCGGAAGAGAAACATGCCGGAGTTCCAGAAATATTCGCCCGTGGCCACATAGCTTTCGGCCGTGGGCAGGTCGGGCTTCTCGACGAAGCGCTCGATGGACCTGGCCGTGCCCTCTTCCAGGGGACTGCCCTGCAGGATGTAGCCGTAGCCGGTCTCCGGGGCCGTGGGCACGATGCCGAAGGTGACCAGATGCCCCTTGGCCGCATGGACCGCGGCCTCGTTCACGGCTTCGTGGAAGCGGGCCGGCTCGGCGATGAGGTGGTCGGCCGGCAGGATCAGGAGCACCCCGTCCGGGTCCTTCTCCAGGGCGCGCAGGGCGGCCACGGCCACGGCCGGGGCGGTGTTGCGGCCCGCGGGTTCGAGGATGATGGCGTCCGGGGTCGCGCCCATGGCCCGCATCTGCTCGGCGATGATGAAGCGATGGTCCTCGTTGCAGATGATGAGCGGATCGGCCAGGTCGGCCAGCCCGTCCAGCCGCGAAAGGGTGTTCTGGACCAGCGTGTTGCTGTCCACCAGGGGCAGAAGCTGTTTGGGGTAGAGCTTGCGCGACAGGGGCCAGAGCCTGGTGCCGGAACCGCCGGCCAGTATGACGGGTATGATCATGCGATACTCCGGGAAGACGTGACGGAAACGCGCCGGGCGAAAGCCGGACGCAGTCGCGGCGGGTCCGCGACGCAAACGGCAACCATCTATCCCAGATCATGAGAAAATCAAAACACATTTCGATGCGCCCCCCGCCCATGACGCCGCCCATGACGCCGCCCGGGCCCGCCGGGGGCCCGTCCGCAGGCCACTGGATTTATGTGAATCTTTGCCGTAAGGGGAAGCCATCGATCAACTTTGGCCAGACACGAGGCGGCAATGAGCAGGAACGTGATCAATATTTTCCCGGACGAGTTGGAGGAATTCCGCACCAAGACCAGGGAACGCAACTACCTGCTCATCGACGTGCGGCAACCCCGGGAATACGCGGAAGGGCACATTCCCGGCGCCCAGCTCATCCCCCTGCCCGAGATCGAGAACCGCATCGGCGAGCTTGGCAGCGAGCAGAACCTCATCCTCTACTGCCGCTCGGGCGGCAGGTCCGCCGTGGCCGCGGCCCTGATCAAGGACATCGGACCGAGGCAGGGCCGGATCTACAACCTCGTGGGCGGCATCGCCGGCTGGGAGGGCAAGGAGCTCAAGGACATCCCGCACCTCGAACTCTTCCCCCGGGACATGCCTCTGGCCCAGACGCTCTTCCGGGCCATGAACATGGAAAAGGGCGCCTGGCTCTTCTACCAGGATCTCTCCCAGGAGTACGCCGGCACGGAACTCGGCGACATGGTCAAGGACCTGGGCGGCATGGAGGAAGTGCATGCCAGGAGCATCTTCACCTACTGGTCCAAGCTTCGCCCGGCACCTGCCGCGGAGTCCTTCGAAGCCCTCTTCGAACGACTCGACGGCAAGATCATGGAGGGCGGCAAGCCCATTTCCGCCTGGATGGCCCGCCTGGGCAGGAACCCCGAAGACCGCACGCTGCGGCTGCTGGAACTGGCCTGCGAGATCGAATACTACGCCTACGACCTCTACCGCGGCCTGGCCAAGCGCGACGCCGACCCCGAAGCCGTGAAGACCTACCTGCTCCTGGCCGAACAGGAGAAGGCGCACGTGCGGGTCATCTCCAAGGCCCTGAACAAGGCCTTCGGTGACTGAAGTCCTCATGGAGCGGGCCCGGGACTACTCCCAGGCCCCCGAGACCGTCCCCCTGCTCCTGGATCGGGTCCTGCCCGACATCTCCGGCATCCGCCTGCTGATCAAGCCGAATTTCGTGGCCCTGAAGGGCGCCCCCCTGTGCTGTACCCACGCGTCGGTCATCGCCGCGGCGGCCCGGCACTGCGTGGACCGCGGCGCACGCGTCACCGTCGGGGACTCCCCCGCCTTCGGCACGGCCCAGGCCATCGCCTCGGCCATCGGTTTGCCGGACATGCTGCGCCCCCTGGGAGTGCCCGTCGTCACCCTCGGCCGCGGAGTGAAGGTGCCGAGCGGGTCCGTGCGCGTGCCGGTCTCGGCCGACGCCCTGGAAGCCGACCTCATCCTGAACCTGCCCAAGTTCAAGGCCCATTCGCAGATGCGCTTCAGCGGCGCGGTCAAGAACCTCTTCGGGTGCGTCACGGGCGTGAGCAAGGCCTGGCTGCACGCCGTGCACGGGGACAAGGGCGGGCGGTTCGCGGACATGATCTGCGGGCTCATGGCCGTCCTGCCCCCGGTGTTCAGTCTCATGGACGGCGTGGAGGCCATGCACCGCACGGGCCCCATCGCCGGCGACCCTTTCCCCCTCGGGCTCCTCGCAGCCAGCGCGAATCCCGTGGCCCTGGACACCGCCAGCGCCATGGTGCTCGCGGCGCCCCCCGCGTCCTTTCCGGTCTGGAGGGCCTGCGAGCGTTCGGGGCTGCCGGGTTCGAAGCCTGGCGAACTGGATTTTCCGCGTCTGTGTCCTGGAGATTTCGACGCCACGGGCTTCGTTCTTCCGCAAACCCTCAAGCCGGAGTCCTTCAGGCCGGATGTTCTGCTGAAGAGCCTCATTCGCCGCGCATGGCTGTCGCGCCGCGACGGTGTCTAGAGGTGCGCCTGCGGTCGGGGTCCCGTCAGGCCTGTTGCAGGTCCTGCCCCTGGGGGATGCGCAGATGGAAGGTCGTGCCGGCCTCGCCCGTTTCGAACCAGACCCGGCCCTGCAGGTAATTGGTGCAGAGAAGGTGCACGCTGTAGACGCCCAGGCCCCGCCCGTGTCCCTTGGTGGAGAAGGAGCGGCGGAAGAGATGGCGCTGCACGTCTTCGGCCATGGCGCCGGGGTTGTGGACGGAAACATGGAACGCTTCCGGCCCGACGCCGCCCCGCATGCGCACCGTCCCGCCTCCGGGGGTGGCCTCCAGGGCGTTCTTGAGCAGGTTCATGCACATGCGGTGCACGATGGTGCGGTCGGAGATGACTTCGTCGGCCGAGGTTTCCATCTCGACTACGATGCCCTTGCCCTTGCCCAGGGCGTGCTGGGAGTGGATGTTGGCCAGACCCTGCAGCTGCTGCCCCAGGGAGAAGCGCTCCTGGCTCAGCTGCAGTTCATTGTTCTCGGCGGCCAGGAGCTTCTGCTGGGCGGAGATCTCGTCCACGCAGAGGTCGAAATACGGCAGGATGGTGTCCAGGAGCTCCCGGTTGTCGCCGGTCATGTCCGAGCGCAGGAAGTGCAGGATGCCCTTGACCGCGCCCACGGTGTTCAGGATGTCGTGCAGGAAGACCTGCTCCAGGGAGCGGCAGCGCTTCTCGTGGGTCCAGTCGTGCAGGGAGACGGCCACGAAGGCCTGGCCGTCCAGGGACACGGGGATGGTCCTGACCCTGAACTCGCGGGCTTGCAGCTGGTCCTGCGATTTGATGGTCAGGGAGCATTCCGATTCACCCGCAAGCCCGTCCAGGGCTTCCCGGATGCACAGGAGCGCGCCGCACTCGCCGCACAGGGAACCGGCGCCGCAACCGGCCTCGTCGGCGTTGGCGCAGCGCAGGAAGTCCCCGGGCCGCAGGCCCCAGAGCTCATCGAGGCGGGCCGCGCCGACGAGGTCGAGCACGGCCTTGGAGCAGTGCACAAGGCGGCGCTCGGCATCGAGGACGATGATCAGGGCGTGGGATTTGTCGAGGATATGTGCCAGATGTCCGGCGCGCATGAAACGCTCATGCAGGTCGGCGTAGTTGTGCATAATCGGGTTTTCCTTGTCGGGGAAACGACTTGGAGGATTTTTCAGGGCTCACTTTCATACGGACACGGTCCCGAAAGGTCAATGTTGCGGTCGGCGCGGCCTTGAGGCTATGAACCAGGCTTCCCGCCCGGCCGGGGGACAGCCACCAAGCTCGTCCGCCCGGCGAACGCATCACGCACACATCGGATACCCAATGCGCACAGAACGCTGGAAATGGATCATCACCGGAGGGGTGCAGGGAGTAGGCTTCCGCCCCTTCGTCTACAAGGCCGCCCTGGAAGCCCGCGTCACCGGCCTGGTCCTGAACACCCCCGAAGGGGTGCTCATCGAGGTCCAGGGCAGCAGGGAGCGGCTCGACGCCTTCGAGGCCGGCTTCAACGCGAACGTCCCGCCCCTGGCCCGCATCGTGACCTGGGAACGAGAAACCGCCGACCCCGTGCCCGACGAAGAGAATTTCCGCATCCTCAAGAGCACCGGCGGCGCAGGCCACCAGGTGCTGATCAGCCCCGACGTGGCCACCTGCGACGACTGCATCGCGGACCTGCGCGACCCGGCGAACCGCCGCCACCGCTACGCCTTCACCAACTGCACGAACTGCGGGCCGCGCTACACCATCACCCGCTCCATCCCCTACGACCGCGCCACCACGTCCATGGCCTGCTTCCCCCTGTGCCCGGACTGCCTGGCGGAATACGAGGACCCGCTGGACCGCCGTTTCCACGCCCAGCCCAACGCCTGTCCCGCATGCGGCCCCAGGCTGTGGCTGACGGACCGGGAAGGCCGGACCATGGCCGAGAACGACGCGGCCATCCGCGGCGTGACGGACCTGCTCATGGCGGGCCGCATCGTGGCCATGAAGGGCCTGGGCGGATTCCACCTGGTCTGCGACGCCCGCAACCGGGAAGCCGTGGCCCTGCTGCGGCAGCGCAAGAACCGCAGGGACAAGCCGCTGGCGATCATGGTCCGCGACCTGGACGCCGCCCGCGCCGTGTGCGAGCTCACGGACCGCGAGGAGCGCCTCCTGACGGGACGCGAGCGGCCCATCGTCCTGGCCCAAAGCCGCAGCGGCGCCGGACTCGCACCGGGGCTGTCGCCGGACACGGACTTTCTGGGCGTCATGCTGCCCTACACGCCGCTGCACCACGTGCTCTTCGAGGAGCTGTCCGCATCGTCGGCCGAACCGGCGGCCCTGGTCATGACCTCGGGCAACATGAGCTCCGAGCCCATCTGCCTGGGCAACCGCGAGGCCCTGCGCAGGCTCGGGGCCATCGCCGACGCCTTCCTCCTGCACGACCGCGACATCCTCATCCGCTGCGACGACTCCGTGGTCCGCGCCGTGGGCGACGCGCCCCAGTTCATCCGCCGGGCGCGCGGCTTCACCCCGGCGCCCGTGGACCTGGCCCAGGACGGTCCCGTCGTCCTCGGCACGGGCCCCCTGCTCAAGAACACTCTCTGCCTGACCAAGGGCAGGCAGGCCTTCGTCTCGCAGCACATCGGCGATCTCGAGAACCTCGAAGCCTACGGTTTTTTCCGGGAGATCGCCGCCCACCTGGCCGACATCCTGCAAGTCCGGCCCACCGCCGTCGTCCATGACCTGCACCCGGACTTCATGAGTACGGAGTTCGCCCGCGCGTCGGGCCTGCGCTGCCTGCCCCTGCAGCACCACTATGCCCACATCCACGCGGTCCTGGCCGAGAACCGCCACGTCGGCCCGGCCATCGGCCTGGCCCTGGACGGCACGGGCCTGGGCGACGACGGAACCGTCTGGGGCGGCGAGGCGTTGCTGGTGGACACGGCAGATCTGCGGCACAAGCGCCTGGGGCGCTTCTCGCAGGTCATGCTGCCCGGCGGCGACGCCGCGGCCCGCGAGCCATGGCGGCTGGCCCGGGCCTTCCTGCACGCCCTCGGCATCGGGGCCGACGACGGAAAACCGTGGCCGTGGCTGGCGGAGCACGCCGCCGCCGACAGGGTCGTGGGCCAGATGCTCGACCGCCGCCTGAACTCCCCCCTGTCCTCCAGCTGCGGGCGGCTCTTCGACGCCGTGGCCGCCATGCTCGGCGTCTGCGACCGCATTTCCTACGAAGGACAGGCCGCAATCCGCCTCGAAGCCATACAAGACAAAAGCGAAAAAGACGGATATACGAGCCCCATCATCGAACGTGACGGCCTCGTGGAACTCGACACACTGAAGCTCTTCGGCCAGGTCCATGCGCAATGGCGTGACGGCGAATCTCCGGCCAGGATCAGCAGACGTTTCCACCTCGGGCTCATGGACGGGCTGGCCAGGCTCTGCGTCCGCCTGGCCGGGCAGTGCGGCTGCTCCACAGTGGCCTTGAGCGGCGGGGTCATGCAGAACCTGACGCTGGCCTCCGCCCTTCCCGGACTGCTTGAACGGGAAGGCCTCACGGTGCTCACGCACCAGGCCCTGCCCCCCAACGACGCATGCATCTCACTCGGCCAGGCCGCCTACGGAAGATTGGCGCTGCAACAATAACAGGAGCGGACATCGTGGAAATACTCTCCCGTCTGAGCAAAATTCTCGGCGTAGTCTGGAAGGTGCTGACCGGCATCAGAAACGCCTTCGCCAACATCTTCTTCATCATCCTCGTCCTCGTCTTCCTGGTGGCCGTCTTCTCGGATACCAAGGAAACCCTGGACTCCGATTCGGTCCTGCTCCTCAACCCGTCAGGCACCCTCGTGGAGGAGACCACGCCGCCCGACCCGGCCGAGGCCTTTCTCAAGCTGGGACGAGAAACGGCCGTGGCCGACGAGACCAAGGCCCAGGACGTCATCGACGCCATCCGCAGGGCAGCCACGGATCCGCGCATCAAGGCCATGGTCATCGACCCCCGCGACCTGCAAGGCTGCGACACGACCAAGCTCATGGACATCGGCAAGGCCATCCGGGACTTCAAGGAAACGGGCAAGCCCGTCCTGGCCCACGCCATGTTCTACACCCAGGGGCAGTACCTCCTGGCTTCCTACGCCGACTCGGTTTCCGTGAACCCCCTGGGCGGGGTGATGATCAACGGCTTCGGCCTGTACCAGACCTATTTCAAGGGCCTCCTGGACAAGCTGCGCATCAATTTCCACGTCTACCGCGTCGGCGACTACAAGTCGGCGGCCGAACCCTTCATGCGCGACTCCATGTCCCCTGAGGCGCGCGAATCCAGCCGCCAGTGGCTCGATGGGCTGTGGCAGGCCTACCTCGCGGAGCTTGGCAAGAACCGCGGCGTCACGGCGGCGGACGTCACGTCCTACGTCGAGAACATCGACACCCGCCTGCGCGATGCCGGGGGCGACGCCGCCAAGCTGGCCGTCACGGCCAGGCTGGTGGACGACATCCGTACGGGCGACCAGTTCGACCAGTTCCTCGAAGGCAAGACCGGCCTGAAGGCCCAGACCATGCACCGGGTCCCCTTCCGCGACTACATCGCCATGACGGCGGCCCAGACCCCCAAGGCCAAGGAACTCGTCGGCATCATCCGCGCCCGCGGCCCCATCATGCCCGGCAAGCAGCCCGAAAGCATGACGGGCAGCGAGTCCCTGGCGGAACTGTTCCGGCAGGCCCGGCAGGAACCCTCCGTGGTGGCCGTGGTCCTGCGCCTGGACAGCCCCGGCGGCAGCGCCGCGGCCTCCGAGGAAATTCATCACGAGATCGCGCGCACCCAGGAAGCGGGCAAGCCCGTGGTCGTGTCCATGGGCAGCGTGGCCGCGTCCGGCGCCTACTGGATCGCCTCGGGCGCCAACCGCATCGTGGCCGCGCCCACGACCCTGACGGGCTCCATCGGCATCTTCGCCGCCTTCCCGACCTTCGAGAACGCGGCCGAATCCGTGGGCATAACGAGCGACGGCATCGGCACCACCTCCCTGGCCGACCTGGGCAACCCCCTGCGCCCCCTGTCGCCCAAGGTCGAGGCCTCCGTCGAACACCTCCTCAAGTTCGGCTACGACCTCTTCATCAGCCGCGTTGCCAACGGACGCCGCATGGCGCCCGAGGATGTCGAGAAGATGGCCCAGGGCAGGGTCTTCCTCGGGCAGGTGGCCCAGGAGGCCAGACTCGTGGACCAGCTCGGCGACCTGGACGAGGCCGTCAAGACCGCCGGCACCCTGGCCGGGCTGACGGCCGTCGAAAGCAAGGAGCTGCGCCGGGAGCCCACGGCCAAGGAAAAATTCATGCAGGCCTTTTTCTCTTCGGGGCAGGCTCTCCTCGCCCCCCAGTCCCCGGCCCTGCACAAGCTCATGATCATGGCCCAGGCCAAGGCCGGCCTGCTGGACACCATGACCGACCCGGGCCACATCTACGCCCGCAGCCTCGAATGCGAGGCATCCTCGTTCTGATCATACCCCCGCCCGGCGCTCCGCGCCGGGCGGGCGTTCCCGGACAACCCCGCCTTTTCGCCTTGCCAACCCCCTGCCTTGCGATTAAAAATTATCTTTTTTCGTGACCGCGGACGCCCTTCCGCCGCTTCGCATCTTCACCAACGGCCCTCCCTCAGGCCAGACCAACGGATACCGCCATGCCCCAGAAAGGACCACATATATCCCTTGCCCCCGAACGCCTGGTCAAACGCGTCCTCGGACTGCCTCTCGAAGAGTTCCAGACCTGGCCCGAATACCTGCAGCAGCTGGCCCTGGACCTGGCCGAAGAGCTGTTCATCATCCGCTACAACCCGTTCATCCCGCCCAAGGACGTCCGCCAGAGCGTGAACGCCCGGCTGCAGGCCGAGCGCGCCGCCCTGTCGCCGGAATACTACCGTGAGCTCTCGGGCTGCCTGGAGCGCTTCTGGCAGAACTGGGAAGCCGACCAGAAGTTCAGGGCAACCCTCGTGGAACGCCTGTCCAGGATCCTGGACAAGGAGCAGATCGTCACCGCGGCCAACAACCTCATCGAGTGCTCCACCGACGCCACGGACCTGCGCATGGAGCTGCCGGCCCTGGTGGTCTTCCCCGAGAACACGGCCCAGATCCAGGGCATCATCCGCCTGGCCAACGAGATGGGCTTCCCCATAGTGCCCCGCGGCGGCGGATCGGGACTCACGGGCGGCGCCGTTCCGGCCAAGCCGCGCAGCGTGATCCTGAGCCTGAGCCGCCTGAAGGACATCATGGACATCGACGTCCAGGGCCGGACCATCACCCTGCAGTCCGGCGTCATCACCCTGAACGCCATCCAGGCCGCCGCGGCCAAGGGCATGCTCTTCACCGTGGACCCGGCCTCCAAGGCGGCCTCGTCCATCGGCGGCAACGTCTCGGAGAACGCCGGCGGCCCCTTCGCCTTCGAGTACGGCACGACCCTCGACAACCTCCTGTCCTACAAGATGGTCCTGCCCACGGGCGAACTGATCCAGGTCAAACGGGTGGACCACCCCTGGCACAAGATCATGCCCGACGAGGCCGCCACCTATGAGATTCTCGACGAATTCGGGAACCGCAAGGAGCTTCTGACCCTCAAGGGCGACGAGATCCGCGGCACGGCCCTGGGCAAGGACGTGACCAACAAGTTTCTGGGCGGTCTGCCCGGCGTGCAGAAGGAGGGCGTGGACGGCGTCATCACCGAGGCCACCTTCACCCTGCACCCCATCCTGCCCCACTCTCGCGTCATGTGCCTGGAATTCTACGGCAATTCCATGCGCAACGCCATGTACGTCATCAAGGACATCGTGGCCCTGCGCGACGAGATCCGCAACCAGGGCGACCTGGTCAAGCTCTCGGCCCTGGAGGAGTTCGGCATCAAGTACGTCCAGGCCATCGAGTACTCCAAGAAGTCCCAGAAGTTCGACGGCATCCCCATCTCGGTGCTCATCATCCAGCTCGACTCCACCGACGAGGAGGCCGTGTTCGACGCCGTGCGCCGCATCACGGACATCTGCGCGAACTACGACAACGTCGACAGCTTCGTGGCCGCCGACGAGCGCGAGGCCGAGGTCTTCTGGCACGACAGGCATCAGCTCTCGGCCATCTCCAAGCGCACCAGCGGTTTCAAGCTCAACGAGGACATCGTCATCCCCCTGGAGGTCATCCCGGACTTCTCGGACTTCCTGGAAGAGCAGAACCTCTACTACCTGGCCATCGCCTACCGCGAGGCCCTGCGCCAGGTGCAGGCGCTGCCGGGAATCGAGGTCGACGACGAGTTCGTGCGCATGGAGATGGACGTGGCCTCGTCCATCATCAAGGGCAAGACCCGCAAGGACGAACTGCCCGAACAGGAGCTGCAGCTGCAGACGTCCTTCTTCTTCCAGCACCTCAAGGGCAAGTACCCCAAGCTGCACGAGGAACTGGGCAAGATCTTCGAGAACATGCAGAACACGCGCGTCGTCATCGCCAACCACA
>JANJWV010000195.1 GCA_024709365.1 Desulfomicrobium sp.
AGGTGCTGGGGGCGCTTGAGATCGCGCACCCGCTGATCAGCGAGGCCTTCTCGGATTTCGTGCGCGGCGTGGGCGTCGGAGGGCACGGCGGCACCCTGGCCTTCGACGCCCGGGGGCGGACGGTCATCGACATGCCCGAGGCGCCCGAGGAGTCCCGGGCCATCGTCGCGGCCGGCGGCGGGGCGGGGCAGACCAGCCTCCAGACCGGCGGCGGGAGTCTTGAGGTGGCCCTGCACCACTTCGAGCCCTGGGACCTGACCTTCGCCACATGGGTCGCCACCGACGACCTCATGGCCGGGGTCAAGGGGCGGCTGATCAAAAACGCCCTGGCGAGCATGATCCTGCCCCTGGTCCTGTCGGTCATCCTCATCGGCGTGGGCGGGAGGGTCCTGCTCGCGCCGGTCCGGCGCATGGCGCTTTTGGCCGACGAGGTGGCCGCGGGCAATTTCACCGCGACCATCGACTACCCTGCCCGCGACGCCATCGGACACCTGGCGGACTCCCTGAACGCCATGGTCGCCGGCAACCGCGAGATGCTGGCCGAAATCGTCTCGGCCACGGGGTCGCTTTCGGCTGCGTCGCAGGAGCTCGGGGACACTTCCCGGGGCCTGTCGGAGAACTCCTCCGGCACTGCCAGGCGCGCCCGGGCCGTGCACGACTCGGCCCTGACCGTGAGCGGAAACATGCATTCCGTGTCCGCGGCCATGGAGCAGGCCACGGTCAACGTCGGCACGGTGGCGGCCTCCACGTCCGACCTGGCCGCGACCATCCAGGGCGTGGCCCACAGCGCCGACCTGGCCAGACGCACGACTTCGGACGCCGTGGCCAGGGCCGCCGAGACCACGCGCCACATGCAGGAGCTGGGCAAATCCGCCAGAGACATCGGCACGGTGACCGCGACCATCGCGTCCATCTCCTCGCAGACCAACCTCCTGGCCCTGAACGCGACCATCGAGGCGGCCAGGGCCGGGGCCGCGGGGCGCGGCTTCGCCGTGGTCGCCGGGGAGATCAAGGAACTCTCGCAGCAGACCTCGGCCGCCACGGAGAGCATCCGGCGGACCGTCTCGGCCATCCAGAGCGTGACCGAGGTCACGGCCAGGGAGATCGGGGAGATCATCGCCGTCATCGAGGACATGAACGAGATCGTCACCTCCATCTCCGAGGCCATGGAGGAGCAGAGCGTCATGACGCGGGACATCTCGGACAACGTCGGCCAGGCGGCCCAGGGCATCGCCGAGATCACCTCGGGCGTCGCCTCGAGCTCCGGCATGACCCGGGACATCAGCCACGAGATCGAGGGTGTCATGGGCGCCGCCGACTCCATGCAGACGGAGAGCGCGGTGGTCCTGCAGCGCGCCGAAAGCCTGGCCGGGCTGGCCGGGCGCCTGCAGGAGCTGGTGGGGCGGTTCCGCTTCTAGTCCAGCGGGTCGAGCCTCAGGACCTGCCCGGGGTCATGGTCCGTCAGGAGCCAGAGACTCCCGTCCGGGGCGAGCCGCACGTCGCGGATGCGCCGTCCAAGGTCCTCCAGCAGGCGTTCCTCCTCGACCACCACCTCGCCGACCAGGCGCAGCCTGGCCAGATGGCGCTGCACCAGCGCCCCCACGAAAAGATCCCCCTTCCAGCGGCCGAACCTGTCCGCGGCGTAAAAGGCCATGCCCGACGGCGCGATGGACGGGATCCAGCTGTGCAGAGGGTCGGCCATGCCCGGCATGTGCTTCAGGCCGTCGCCGATGGTAAAGCCCGTGTAGTCGATGCCCAGGGTGACCACGGGCCAGCCGTAGTTCACGCCGGGGCGGACGATGTTGATCTCGTCGCCGCCGCGGGGGCCGTGCTCGTGGGTCCAGATCTCGCCGGTTCCGGGGTGCACGGCCATGCCCTGGGGGTTGCGGTGGCCGTAGCTGAAGATTTCGGGCCGTGCTCCGGGCGTGGTCACGAAGGGGTTGTCCTCGGGGATGCGGCCGTCGTCGTGCAGACGCACGACCTTGCCGGCCAGGTCGTCCAGATGCTGGGCGCGCTCCATGTCGCCCCGGTCGCCGACGCTGACGTAGAGGTAGCCCTGCGGGTCGAAGGCCAGTCGACCGGCGAAATGGACCCGGCCCCGGGAGGCCGGTTCGGCGCGCAACAGCACGTCCACGTCCGAGAGCGTGTCGTTTTCAAGCCTGGCGCGGGCCACGTGGGTGGTGGCGCCGCCGGACAGATCGGCGGCGTAGCTGAAGTAGAGCAGGCGGTTGGTGCGAAAGTCGGGATGGGGCAGCAGATCCAGGAGGCCCCCCTGGCCCATGACGCGGACGTCCGGCAGGCCCCGCACCGGCTCGGGCAGCAGACGGCCGCCTCGGATGACCCGCAGCCGCCCCTCGCGTTCGCTGACCAGGACGTCGCCGTCCGGCAGAAAGGCCAGGGCCCAGGGGTGGGCCAGGCCGTCGGCCACGACCGTGACGCGGAAGCGGTGGTGCCTGGAGGAGAAGTCCTGCGCGGGCGCATACGACACGGCGCAGGCAAGGACGAGGAAAAGAAGGGCGGGAAGGAATCCCGTTCGGATAATGGACAAGCTCATGGCGGACCTCCCGGTAGCGGTTGGGTCGATCCAATACCCATAACCCGCCTGGGAGGTTTGGCAAGAAAGCGGAAGGTCGGGGACGGGCGGCCGGTTCCTGTCAGACCGGCCGCCCGGGGGGGGAGAGGCCGAGAGTTTTTAGACGGTCTTCGCGAGGTAGTAGGCCACACCGCC
>JANJWV010000081.1 GCA_024709365.1 Desulfomicrobium sp.
CTTGCCCTGGTCGCGAAAGTATTCGGCCATGGCCGTAGCCGCATAGGCGGCGCGCATGCGCACCAGCGGGCCCTGGTCCGAGGTGGCCACCACCAGGACCGAGCGCGCCAGCCCCGCGGGGCCGAGATCCTTCTCGATGAAATCCACCACCTCGCGGCCGCGTTCGCCGATAAGCCCGATGACGTTGACGTCGGCCGACGTGTAGCGCGCGAACATGCCCATCAGCGTGCTCTTGCCCACGCCCGAGCCGGCCATGATGCCCACGCGCTGGCCCTTGCCCAGGGTCAGCAGCCCGTTGACGGCGCGCACGCCCACGTCCAGGGGTTCGGTGATGCGCGGGCGCGTCAGCGGGTTGGGCGGGTCGGCGTGCAGGGGATAGTGGCGGGCCGGGTGCAGGGTCACGCCGGGGTCGAGGCTCGCGCCGAAGGCGTCGACGGCGTGCCCGAGGTAGCGCTGGCCCACGGGGAAATGGGGCGGCGTGCTCGTGTTGCGGATGAGGCTTCCGGGACGGATGCCGCGCATCTCGCCGTAGGGCATGAGCAGCATGACGTCGTCGCGGAAGCCCACGACCTCGGCGTTGATGACGGGCCGGTTCGGTTCGCCGGGCAGCAGCTGGCACACGGAGCCCAGGGGGGCCTTGATGCCGCGGCCTTCCGCCACCAGTCCCACGACCTTGGTCACCTTGCCGTAGGCCTGGGCCGGCTGCAGGCCCGAGAGGAGCTGCAGCGTGCCGTCCAGGTCGGCTGTCATGAATTGTCCTTGAACCCGTCGAGGATGGCCCGGACCTGTTCGAAACGGCTGGCCACGGAGTTGTCCACCAGGCCGTCCCCGCTCTCGATGCGCACGCCGCCGAGTTCGAGGTCCGCGCATTGGCAGACGCGCAGTTCCGGCAGATCGGGGCGCTGTTCCCGGGTTTTCTCGACGAGGCTTCTGGCCAGGTCAAGATCGGCCGGGCAGACGTGGACCGTGACGCAGCCCGTGGTCTGCAGCTGGGCCATGGCCTCCTCGAAAAGTGCGTTCAGCACGCGCTCGCGCTCCTCGTCGAGCATCACGCCGAGGGTCTTCTCGAAAGCGAGCTGCAGGACCCGGAAAAGGGTCTGCCGGTGCTCGGCGGTGACGCGTTCCTTCTCGGCGTTCAGTGCTGCCTGCAAGTCGCCGAGGAAACCGGAGACCTTCGCGGCCTCGGCCGCGGCGAGAGCATTGACCTCGTCCCGGGCGGCGGCCAGCCCTTCGTCCCTGGCCTGACGGCGGATCCGCTCGGCCTCGGCCAGGGCCTGGGCCAGGATCTCTCTGGCCATCTGCTGGGCGCGTTCCCGTACCTGTTCCATGTATCTGGCCTCTGTTTCCTCGTTCCAGGTTGCGGCCGCGGGGCGGTTCATGGCGCTGAAGTCGCCGTGGCGCAGGCCGTGGATGAGCCTTCCGGTGAGGGGAGGGTGCTCAGACAAGGACTTCGCCTCCGCTGCCGGCGATGACGATGCGGCCCTCGGCCTCCAGGCGGCGCACCTGCTTGACGATGTTCTGCTGCGCGGACTCGACTTCCGAGAGCTTGACCGGGCCCATGATCTCCAGGTCCTCGCGGATCATGTTGCCGGCGCGCTCGGACAGGTTCTTGAAGAACTTCTCGCGCAGCTCCTCGGGGGCGGTCTTGAGGGACATGGTCAGGTCCTCGTTGCTGATTTCCTTCAGAATCTCGCGGATGCCGCGGTCGTCGATCTTCATGATGTCCTCGAAGACGAACATGAGCTGCTTGATCTCCTCGGCCAGCTGCGCGCTTTCCTCCTCGATGTCGGCCATGATCTCCTCTTCCGTGGCGCGGTCGATGGCGTTCAGGATCTCGGCCACGGAGTTCACACCGCCCACCTTGCGGCCTTCCTTGCCGCCGATGGCGATGAGCTGGCTCTGCAGCACGCGGTCGACCTCGACAAGCATCTCTTCGGCCACGGCCTCCAGCTTGGCCAGGCGGATGAGCACCTCGGCCCGCACGCCCGGGCTCATGTTCTGCAGCAGGTTGCCGGCGTTATCCGGCGGCAGGTGGCCAAGGATGAGGGCCAGGGTCTGCGGATGCTCGTTGCGCAGAATCTGCGCCAGAATCTTGGGGCTGACGTTGCCGAGTTCCTTGAAGGGCACGGGGCCCGACTCGAAATCCAGTTCGTCCAGGATGTAGCGGGCCGTGTCCGAGTCCAGGTTGGAGGAGATCATCTTGCGCACCTGCTCGGGGCCGCCGTAGAGCATCTCCTTGCCGATGGTCATGGCCTGGTTGAACTCGCGCAGCACTTCCTCGGCCTGCTCCTTGCCCACGCTGTCGAGCTTGGCCATGGCGCGGGACACGGCCGTGATCTCCGCGCGGTCGAACTTCTTGAAGACCTCCGAGGCGAAGGCGTCGCCCAGGGCCAGGATGAGGATGGCCGTCTTCTGGGGGCCGGTCAGCTTTCCGACGGGTAGTGCCATTTATGCTTCTCCCTGGGTCAGCCACTGGCGCATGATCATGACCGCCTGGTCCATGTTCTGGTCCACCAGCTGCTGCGCCAGATGCTTGGCGTTTTCGATGCGCTTGACCGCGTCCACGGCGGCCAGGTCCTCTTCGCTCATGCCCTCTGTCAGGGCCATGAGCTCCTGGGCCGCGCCGAGCTCCTGGGCCTCCTGCACGGTGGTGGGTTCCGCGACCTTGGGCCGGATGAGGGCCAGGACCACGGGGCGGGCCACGAAGAGCAGGAAGAGCAGGATGACCAGCGTGTTCAGGAGCGGCTTGCCCAGGAGCTGGAAGTACCTGGATGCCACGTCCAGCAGCGGGGCCTGCTCGGCTCCGGCCGGTTCGCCGAAGGAGATGGAGGAAACCTCGATGGCGTCCCCGCGGTTCTCGTCGAAGCCCACGGCGCGCTGCGTCAGCTGGCGCAGTTGCGCGAGTTGGTCGGCGGGCAGGGCTTCGAAGGCGAATGTCCCATCCTGCTGCTGCGTGTACTTTCCGTCAACCAGCACGGCCACGCTCAGGCGCTTGATGCTGCCGACCTGGGAAACGATCTGCTGCTCCTCGCGGTTGATGTCGAAATTGGTCGTGGCGGAGGTGCGTGTGCTGGACTGGGCCGTGCCCGAGGCCATCTGGTCGTTCTCGCCCTGGTAGTTGGGGTCGGGCGTGCCGCCGGCGACATTGGCCGAGCCGCGGCTCTCCTCCTCGCTCTTGACCTCGCTGCGGACCACTGCGGATTTGGGGTCGAAGATTTCCTTGCGGATGGTCGTGCGGTTGAAGTCCAGGTCGGCGTTGACCCGGGCGATGACCCGGCCGGGGCCGAGGATGGGCACCAGGAGCTGCTCGATGCGCTGTTCGAGGCTGCGCTGCAGGCCCGTCTGGTATTCGAGCTGCGTGGAGGTCATGCCCGTCATGTCCGTTTCGGACTTGGGCTCGTACAGGACCTTGCCCCGGCTGTCGGCCAGGGTGATGTGTTCGGCCGTCATGCCCTCGACGCTGGTGGACACCAGGTTGACGATGGCCTGGACCTGCTGGGCCGAGAGGGTCCGCCCCCCTTTGAGCTTGAGCATGATGGCCGCCGACGGCGGGGCCTGCTCCTCGACGAAGAGGCTCTTGTTGGGCAGCACGAGGTGCACGCGGGCGCTCTCGACCTCGGCCAGCTCCGAGATGGTGCGCGACAGCTCGCCCTGCAGGGCGCGCTGGTAGTTGATGCCCTGGACGAAATTGGTCTGTCCGATGTTGTTCTCGTCGAAAAGTTCGAAGCCCACGCCCTGGCCGTGCAGGGAACCTTCGCCGGCCAGCTTGAGCCGGGCCTCGTAGACCATGTCGGCAGGCACCAGGATGGCCGAACCGCCTTCGGAGATCTGGTAGGGGATCTTCTCCTTCTGCAGGTAGCTGACCACGCTGGCGGCGTCCTCCTGGTAGAGCTGGCTGTAGAGGACCCTGTAGTCGGTTCTGTTCATCCAGAAGATCATGCCGAAGAACGTGAGAATGAGCGAGGCCAGCAGCCCTCCGAGGAGGATGCGCTGGGCCAGGGATTTGTTCGTCCAGAAGTCCGTGGCCTTGGCCAGAGTGTTCTGCAGAAATGGGGGCATGGTGAGTCCTCGTTGTGATTACGGATCAGAACTGCATGCGCATGAGTTCCTGGTAGGCCTGCATGACCTTGTTGCGCACGGCGGAGGTCATGTCCATGGCCAGTCCCGCCTTTTGCAGGGAGATCATCAGTTCGTGCACGTTCTGGGTTTTGCCCGAGGCGAAATCCTGGATCATGCGTCCCTTTTCGGCCTGCATGTCGTTGACCTTGGCCAGGGACTCCTCGATGGTTTCGGCGAAGGACTGGGTCGCTTCGGCCGTGGCGCCCTTCTTGGCGCCGAGTCCCTTGGGATTGTTCAAAAGCTCGCTGGCCGCGGAATAGGCCTTGATGGCCATCGGTGACACCGCCATGGAACTCCTCCTTCGTGATATCCGTCAATGTGCGGCCTAGCGGCCGATTTCCAGGGCCTTGGTGAACATGTTCTTGGACGTCGTGATGGTCGAGACGTTGGCCTCGTAGGCACGCATGGCCTGGAGCATGTTGGTCATCTCCTCGACCACGTTGATGTCCGGGTAGCTGACGTAGCCCTCCTCGTTGGCGTCCGGGTGCCCGGGCTCGTAGACCTGCTTCAGGGGCCTGCGGTCGTTCTGGATGGACTCGACCCGCACGCCCTTGACCTCCTGGTCCAGGGCCGAGTTCATGGCCTTGGAGAAGGGGCTGTCCACCTCGGTTTCCTTGAAGATGGCTTCCTTGCGGCGATAGGGGCCGCCGCCCACGGTCCTGGTGGTCTTGGCGTTGGCCAGGTTCATGGAGATGACGTTCAGATGGGTGCGTTCGGCCTTGAGGGCGGACGCGCCGACGTCGATGGATGTCATGAAGTCCATTATTTGCCTCCATCCTGTATGATCTGCTTCATGCCAGCGAAATTCTTCTGCATGACGGTGGTCAGGGTGCTGTAGAGCAGGTTGTTCTTGGCCATGGCCGCCATTTCCGTGTCCAGATCCACGTTGTCCACGCCCTGGATGACCCTGGGCGTCAGGGATTTGGTCACGCTGGCTTCGGTCTGATCCGGCGAGAAGGGCGCCGGGAAATGGTCCGGGTGCGTTTTGGCCATGGCTCCGCCTTCGGCCAGCCCCAGGGCGGCCTGCAGGTCCTTTTCGAACTCCAGGCGCCGCGCCTTGTAGCCGGGCGTGTTGATGTTGGCCAGGTTGGCGCTGACGATGTTTTGACGCTGGAGCTGGAAGTCCATGACCTTGGCCGTCAGATCCAGGTGATCGGGAAACAGGCTTTTCATCGGTAACCCCTTGTCATTCCGGCATGTGCTTGGCCGCGCGGTGGCGGAGCCGGGTCGTTGACGACGACGGTTTTGCAATGACCATTCCAGAAACGAAAAAAAGGGAATACGCGTTTCAATCCGGCATCTTGGCGATGGGAATGGGGCGGCGGGGCGCATCGTCGGGGGATTGCTGCAAGGCTGGCATCATTGTTGCTTGGTGCTGGGTGGATGACAAAGCATACCCGATCTGCCGACAAGGAGGAGGAACCATGAGTTCGCATCTGGATTACGAAATCAACAAGGAACTTGGCGAGTGCTATCTTTTCATGGGTGAGCTGGACAAGGCCGAGAGCTATTACCACAAGGCCGCGGGCAGCAACGGCGTCCATCCGGACCCGTACCTGGGCCTGGCGACCATCGCCGTGCAGCGCGGCGACCTGGACCAGGCCATGGCCATGTACCGCAAGGCCGACGGCATCTCGTCCTCGGACAAGTCCCTGGCCGGCATGGGCCTCATCTGCGCCCAGCAGGGCCGGCATGAGGAGGCCTTCGACCTGTACGGCCGCGCCCTGACGGCCAACCCCGAAAACATCATCGCCCTCTTCGGGCTCGTCCAGACGTCCCACATGCTGGGCCGCACGGGTGAGGCCATCGCCCCCCTGGAGCACTATCTGGAGCTCAACCCGGGCAAGAGCGAGGTCCGCTACGCCCTGGGCGGCTGCCTGACGACCTGCGGCCGTCCGGCCGATGCCAAGGCGCAGCTGGAGCGCCTGCTGGAGATGGACCCGGCCTACGG
>JANJWV010000108.1 GCA_024709365.1 Desulfomicrobium sp.
TTTCGGTTGGTGTTTAGGTGTTTTTTTAAAATTTTATCTACTATTCCTCTTCTTGTTTGCTCCCCCCCGCCCCCCCCTGACCCTGGGGCGGCGCATCAAGGAATTGAACCTCGGCATACCCGTCTATCTCCTGACCCACCGCGAGGTCTTCCTGCCCGGAGAGAGTCCGGCCGAAGGCATTGACCGGCAATTCGTCTGGACCGGCAACGCCGACCTGCTGGTGGCCCTGGTCAAGAACGCCGAGGACGCCATGAACGTGGACTTCGACACGAAGAGCGTGGGCATCCGCGTCATCATCGTGGTCGAGGACTCGCCGCGCTACCAGTCCTGCCTGCTGCCCATCCTGTACCGCGAGCTGGTGGTGCAGACCCAGGAGGTCATCCGGCAGGGCCTCAACCAGGAACACCGCCTGCTGACCATGCGCTGCCGGCCCAAGATCCTCCTGGCCGGCACCTTCGAGGACGGCCTGGACCTGTTCCGGAAATTCGAGCCGTATGTCCTGGGCGTCATCTCCGATGTCCGCTACCCCCGGGCCGGGCGGCTCGACTCGTCCGCGGGCGTCGACCTGCTGGCCACCATCAAGGCCCAGCGCTTCGACATCCCGCTGCTGCTCATGAGCAACGAGCCGGAAAACGCCAGGAGGGCGCAGGACATCCCGGCCAACTTCGTGGACAAGAACTCGCCGACGCTGCTGGCCGATGTGCGGCGTTTCGTGCTGGATCGCCTTGGGTTCGGGGATTTCGTCTTCCGCGATGCCGAAGGCGGCGAAATCGCGCGGGCCGGGAGCATGTTCGCCCTTGAGGAGTGCCTCAAGACGATGCCCGCCGAAGTTCTCGTCCACCATTCCCGGCACAACGATTTCTCGCGGTGGTTCTTCGCCCGGACGGAATTCGAACTCGCCGACCGCATGCGGCCCATGAGCGAGAAGGACTTCGCCTCCCCGGAACTTCTGCGGCAGGGCGTGCTGCAGATGGTCAGGATGCGACGGGAGCAGCGGCAAAAGGGCATCGTGGCCAATTTCAATCCCAAGGATTTCGACCCGACCACCGATTTCTTCAAGATCGGGGAGGGCTCCCTGGGCGGCAAGGCCAGGGGGCTGGCTTTCCTGTTTTCGCTTCTGAACCGTATCCCGGCCCTGCAGGACAAATATCCCGGCGTCGAGTTCGCCATGCCCAAAACCTTGGCCATCGCCACGGAAGGCTTCGACGCCTTCGTCAGGATGAACGACCTCAAGTGGTTGGCGGAAAAAGATATCCCGGACGAGGAGGTGCTGCGGACAGTCGGAAAGGCGCGCTTTCCGAGATGGCTGCGCAATCAGCTCAGGGCCTATCTGGCCCAGGTGACCCACCCGCTGGCCGTGCGCTCGTCGAGCCTGCTGGAGGACGCGCAGTTCCAGGCCTACGCCGGGCTCTACTCGACCATCATGGTGCCCAACAACCACCCGGATCTCGATACCCGGCTGGAGGAGCTGATCCTGGCCATCAAGCAGGTCTGGGCCTCGACCTTCTACCAGGCGCCCAAGGCCTTTTCGCGCCGGGTCAGCCAGCGCACGGACGAGGAGAAGATGGGCGTGCTCGTGCAGCAGGTCATCGGCGAGGACTACGGCGGCTTCTTCTACCCGGCCATTTCCGGCGTGGCCCAGTCCTACAACTACTACCCCTTCGGCCGCATGAAGCCCGAGGACGGGGTGGCGACCATCGCCCTGGGCTTCGGCAAGATCGTTGTCGACGGTGGCCAGACACTGCGTTTTTCGCCGCGCCACCCCAACATCCTGCCGCAGTGCCCGACGGTGGAGCTGGCCCTGCGCACGGCCCAGACCGAGTTCTACAGCCTGCCTCTGGAACGTTGGCCCTGGCCGCGTACGGACTTTTCCCTGGTGCGACGCAACATCGTCGAAGCCGAGGCCGCGGGTCCGCTACCGCTCGTGGCGTCGACGTTCCTTCCCGAGGAAGGGCGCATCCGCGACACGGCTTCCATCCCGGACCGGCCGCGGGTGCTCCTTTTCGCCCCGGTCCTCAAGCACAAAATCCTGCCCCTGGCCGAGATCCTCCAGGATGTCATGGCCGTGGCCGAGTCGGCCATGGGCTGCCCCGTCGAGATGGAGTTCGCCTGCAACCTCTACCCCGGCAAGGAGCGCAGGCCCGTGTTTTCGCTCCTGCAGCTGCGCCCCATGTCCGCCCGGGCCGACCTGAATCGCGTGACCATCAGCGAGGAGGACCGGTCTCAGGCCTTCTGCCTGTCGACCCACGCCCTGGGCAACGCCGAGAAAACGGACGTGGAGGATATCGTCTATGTCCGGCCCTCGGGCTTCGAGGTGGAGAAGACGGTGCAGATCGCGGCGGAAATCGGCCGCATAAACGCGCGGCTCATGGACGCGGAGCGCAAGTACCTGCTGGTGGGCCCCGGCCGCTGGGGCACCGCGGACCGCTGGCTCGGCATCCCCGTGACCTGGAACGACATCTGCGGCGTGGCCGCCATCGTCGAGACCGCCTCGGCCCAGCTGCGGGTGGAACCGTCGCAGGGCTCGCATTTCTTCCACAACATCACGACGCTGGGAATCAACTACATCATGGTCTCAGGCAAGGAGGGGGAACGCTTCGATTGGGACTGGCTGGAGGCGCAGGAAATTTCGGGCATGGACGAGCACGTCGTGCATGTCCGGCTGCCGAAGCCCATGCGCATCAAAGTTGACGGCCGGACTTCGCACTGCGCCATCATCCCCGATGACGGGAGTGGCCGTGGGTGGGAGGTTGCCGCTCCGCCCGCCCCGGGGTGCTGTGCTACGGGGACCGGGGCGCAAGGTGAGCCCGGGCCGTGCGTACTATGATGTCGCCGACGCGTTCCGATAGGGCGCTCTGCAGGCTCCAGCACTGGTAATAGTGGGGCACACGCAGGGATTCGCCGGGGGCGAGGTCGACCAGTTCGCCGTTTTTCAGGTGCGGTTCTGCCAGGTTGCGCGAAACCATGCCGAAGGCGCCGCCCTGGAGGATGAGCCCCTGGAAGCCGATGTTGGACGGCATGACGTGCACGGGCGGGCTGACCTCCCGGCCGAAGCGCTGCTGCAGGAACTCGTGCTGAAGGGCGTCCTTGTGGCTGAACATGACCATGGGCGCCCGGCCGGCGGCCTCGAGGCCGAAGCCGTTCGGGCAGTGTCTGGCCCGGAAGTCGGGCGTGGCCACGCAGACGTATTCCATGTCGCCCAGATCGTGGGTCGCCAGGCCCTGGAAATTCGCCGGGGTCGAGGTGATGGCGCCCTGCACCTCGCCCGAGCGCAGGTAGGCGTGGGTCACGGACTGGTCGTCGACGACGAGGTCCAGGAGCACCTTGGCCTCTGCCAGAATTTCCCGCGCGCCCGCCAGGAACCATGTGTCCAGGCTGTCGGCGTTGACGGCCAGGGATACGGTGACGAAGTCGTCCGATCGCTCAGGGGCCAGTTCCTCGAAGAGGGACTGCTCCAGCATGGAGAGCTGCCGGAAATGCCGCAGCACGGCCATGCCCGCCGGCGTGGGCCGCACCGGGGCCGACCGGACCACGAGCATCTGCCCCACACGCTCCTCCAGCTGGCGGACCCGCTGGGAAACGGCGGATTGGGTCAGGAAGAGCGCGCGGGCGGCTTTTTCGAAACTCTGTTCGGTAATGACCGCGGCCAGGGCCTGGAGATGTTTGGCATCGAGCATAAGTTTTGCTTATGATATAGAAAAATTATTCGTTTTCCTTATATATAGTTCTCCCTTATTGGCCAGGGCATCACAGCGCAAGGAGAACATCATGATCACGACGCCATTTCTGCAGGGCATGGGGACCGGGGCCGGCCTCATCATCGCCATCGGGGCCCAGAACGCCTTTGTGCTGAACCAGGGCCTGCATCGCAACCATCACCTCACGGTGGCGCTCATTTGCGCCATGAGCGACGCGCTGCTTATCACCCTCGGCCTGTCCGGCATGGGCGTGGTCCTGGCGCAGAGCAGCGAATTCGCGGCATGGGCAACATGGCTCGGCGCCGTGTTTCTGTTCTGGTACGGCCTGCGTTCCTTTCGTTCGGCGCTACGCTCGGGCGGTCTCGAACCGGGGGAGCGCGTGCGTATGGGCCTCGGGGCCACCGTGGCCGCCACGCTGGCCGTTACTTACCTGAATCCGCACGTCTACCTGGACACAGTGCTCCTGCTCGGCTCCATCGGCGGCCGCTACCCCGAGGCGGAGCGTTTCCTCTTCGGCGCCGGCGCGGCCACGGCCTCCCTGGCCTGGTTTCTGGCCCTGGGCCTCGGCGCGCGTCTGCTACTGCCCTTCTTCCGCCACCCCCGCTCCTGGGCCGCGCTCGACGTTCTGGTGGGCCTGACCATGTGGGGAGTGGCCGCGTCCCTGGTGACTGGAGCCCTGGGCGCGTAGCGTCGTCACGGTCCACTTTACCCCGAGGCCTGCGGCGGCTATCACCTCCCCAAACGGAGGAACGATGGCCAAGAACTACGACCCGCGCATGCACACGGCGGAACACATCCTCAACCAGACCATGGACCGGCTCTTCGCCTGCGGCCGCTGCTTTTCGGCCCACGTCAACCCCGACAAGGCCAAGTGCGACTACCATTTTGACCGTGACCTGACCGAGGTCGAGGCCCGAGACGTCGAGGCGAGGGTGAACGCCGTCATCGCCGCCGACCTGCCTGTCTTCGCCGAAAACATGGCCAGGTCCGAGGCCGAGCCTCTCTTCAATCTCGAACGTTTGCCCGCAGGCGCGCCGGATGAGTTGCGCGTGATCCGCATCGGCGACTACGACGCCTGCCCCTGCATCGGCGAGCACGCGGACCGAACCGGAGTACTCGGCGCTTTCCGCCTGACCACCCATTCCTTCGAGAACGGCGTGCTCAGGCTGCGCTTCAAGCTGGCCAGACCCGCATGACCGGGGGCGCTCTTCCCGCCCACGGGGGCAACGTCATTGCCGCGGCCAAGACTCTGGGCTGCGACCCGGCAGAGATTCTGGACTTCTCGGCCAACATCAACCCGCTGGGTCCGCCGCCCTGGCTGCGGCCGGTCGTGGCCAGGGCCCTGACCGCGGCGGGGCATTACCCCGAACCGCGCGCCGACGCCCTGAGGCGGATGGCCGCGGACCGCCTGGGAATAGGGCCTGAAAACGTGGTGGCCGGGAACGGCTCCTCGGAGCTGCTGTACGCCCTGCCGCGCGTATGCAGTTCCATGGGCATCCGCCGCGCCGTGCTGCCCGTGCCGTGCTACGGCGACTACGAGCGGGCCTGTGCGGCAGCGGGCCTTGTCTGCGAGCGTCTGACCCTGCGGCCGGAAACGGGCTTCGGCCTGGACTGGGCAGGCGTCGAAGCGCTGCTGGCCGATCCCGCCCTGATCATTCTCGGCCAGCCATCAAACCCCGCCGGCGTCCTGCTCGAACCGGAGCGCATTCTCGACATGGCCGACCGGCACCCGGCAAGTTTTTTCCTGGTGGACGAGGCCTTCGCCGACTTCGTGCCCAGGCTCTCCAGGCTGGGCGCGCGTATCCGTCCGAATCTTTTCGTGCTCCACTCTCTGACCAAGTTCTTCGCCATCCCCGGTTTGCGGCTGGGGCTCGGGTACGGGACTCCCGACGTCTGCGCGGCCGGCGGCCGCCTGCTGCCAGACTGGAGCGTCAACGCCCTGGCCCAGGCCGTGGGCGAGGAAGCGCTGCGCGACGCGGATTACGCCGCCCGGACCGTGGAGGCGGTCGCCGGGCTGCGGAGCCGCCTGTCGGCCGATCTTGCGGAACTGGGGCTGACCGTATTTCAAGGAAGCGCCAACTATCTCCTGTGCCGCAGCGCAGGTCCGGACGCGTCCACCGTGCAGGCCGGGCTCCTGCCGCGCCGGATTCTCATCCGCAACTGCGCCAATTACGCGGGCCTGGATGCCGGCTATTTCCGGGTGGCCGTCCGCAGAGCCGAAGAAAACGAGCGACTGGCCGAAGCCCTGGCGGAAGTTTTCGTGCCCGGCAGACTTCGACGTAAAACGATCCGCAGGACTCCGGCCATCATGCTGCAGGGCCTGTCCTCCAATGCCGGCAAATCGGTGCTGACGGCCGCGCTGTGCCGCATCTTCCTGCAGGACGGCCTAAGCGTCGCCCCGTTCAAGGCCCAAAACATGTCCCTCAACTCCTTCGTGACCCGCGACGGCGGTGAAATGGGGCGGGCACAGGTGCTGCAAGCCCAGGCCTGCCGGCTGGAGCCCGACGTGCGCATGAATCCGGTGCTTTTGAAGCCCAACTCCGAGACCGGCTCTCAGGTCATCGTTCTCGGCCGGCCCGTGGGCAACATGAGCGTGGGGGAATACATCCGCTACAAGCCGGAAATTTTCGAGACCATCACCACGGCCTACGACGAACTGGCGAACACGCACCAGGTCATGGTCCTCGAAGGAGCGGGCAGCCCGGCCGAGGTCAACCTGAAGTCCCACGACGTGGTCAACATGCGCATGGCCCGCCACGCCGGGGCGCGTGTGCTGCTGGCCGGCGACATCGACCGGGGCGGGGTCTTCGCCTCCTTCGTCGGCACCATGGAGGTCATGGAGGAGTGGGAGCGGGCGATGGTGGCGGGCTTCGTCGTCAACCGCTTCCGGGGCAAGCGGGAACTCCTGGGCGACGCCGTCGACTACGTCCGCCGCTTCACCGGAGTGGAGACCTTCGGTGTGGTGCCGTACCTGCATGACCTTGGCCTGCCGGAGGAGGATTCGGTCAGCTTCAAGGAAGCTCGGACGGGCTGCGGCAAGGCGGAACTGACGGTCGTGGCCGTGGATCTGCCGCATATTTCCAATTTCACGGACCTCGACGCGCTGCGGCTGGAGCCGGACGTGGCCGTGCGCATCGCCCGCGCGCCGCAGGATCTGGAGGGGGCCGACGCAGTCATCCTGCCTGGCTCGCGCAACGTGTTCACGGACCTTGAGTACCTCTGGAGTTCCGGCTTGGCCCAGGCCGTGCTGGCCAGCCCTGCCGAGGTCGTCGGCGTCTGCGGGGGACTGCAGATGCTCGGGGAGCGTATCGACGATCCGCAAGGCGTGGAGAGCGGCGGCCGCCAGGCCCGTCCGCTGGGCCTGCTGCCGTTGGCTACGGAAATGGCCGTCGACAAGGTGCTGTGCCAGGCGTGCTGCATCTTCCTGCCCACGGGCGAGGAGGTGCGGGGCTACGAGATTCACCACGGCCGGACGAGAGTTCTCGATGGAACCGCCCATGAGGTCATGAGCCGCGCCGACGGGGCCGTCATCGGCTGGGGCCGGAAGGACGGCATGGTCTGGGGAACGTACCTGCACGGGGTGTTCGATGCCGACGCGTTCCGCCGTTCCTTCCTGGACCGCCTGCGGGTGCGCAAGGGGCTTGCTCCGTTGCGAAGCGTCCAGACAGTCTATGACCTGGATGCCGCACTGGACCGCCTGGCGGGTGTGGTGCGTGAGAATCTCGACATGGAGCGGGTATACCGTCTTCTTGAGTAACCCCCGGCCTGCAACGCGTCCCTGGTTCCGCAGCGACTGCGTCGGCGCGTGAACCCGGGTCGTCTTGACAAATGCCCCACACCGTGTTCCCCAAATCGGCCATGACCTCCCCTGCATCCGATGCATCCGTGCCGGTTCGCGGCCGGCTGGCCCCCAGTCCGACCGGCCATCTGCACCTGGGCAACGCCTGGGCGTTCCTACTGTGCTGGCTGGCCGTCCGTTCAGCCGGCGGGCGGTTGGTGCTGCGCATGGAAGACATCGACCCGGCACGGGCGAAGGCGCATTTCATCGACGGCATCATGCGCGATCTGGACTGGCTGGGGTTGGACTGGGACGAAGGGCCCGATCTGGGCGGCCCGTTCGGTCCGTACACGCAGAGCGAACGCCTCGGGCGCTACTCCGAGATCATCGAGACGTTGACCCGCCTTGGGCATACCTATCCCTGCTACTGCACGCGCAAGGAACTCAAGACCATGGCCTCGGCCCCCCATGCCGAGGACGTCGGGCCCGTCTACCCAGGAACCTGTCTCGGGATTTCGGCTGGCGAGCGGGCCGAACGCGAGGGGCAGGGGCGCAAGCCTTCCCTGCGCCTGCATGGGAGTGCGGAGACGGTCTTCGATGATCTGGTCCATGGCGAAGTGCGCCTGGGGTGGATGGACTGCGGAGGGGACTTCCCCTTGCGACGTTCCGACGGCGTGGTGTCCTACCAGCTGGCTGTCGCCGTGGACGACATGGATCAGGGCATAAACCTCGTGGTTCGGGGGGCGGACATCCTGCCCTGCACGCCGCGTCAGATCCTTCTTTTTCGGCTCCTCGGCCGGCCGGTTCCGAAATACGCCCATGTCCCTTTGGTGCTGGACCATTCGGGGGAGCGGCTGGCCAAACGTCATGAAGGATGCGGGTTGCGCGCCCTGCGGGAGGCCGGCGTCTCCCCACGTGCGATAACGGGGTACCTGGCGTACCGGGCCGGCCTGCTCGATCGCCCCCTCATGGCCGAGCCGCGCGACCTGCCGGTCTTGTTCGACTGGCGCAGGCTGCCGCGACGGGCCGTAACGCTTCCCCGCGATGTTGAGGATATTCTAGCTTGTATAAAAAATTGAATGATTTCGGAGAGTAATGTTGGTTTTGCTTTTGGGTCAGGAAATAAATCCACGAGAAATGAATTTTTTTGTTGACGCTCGGAGTCGAGTCACATAGAGGCCTTCTTCCGCGGCGAGGAGCACTCCTCACCGGGCAAAAAGAAGCTCATTGAAAAGATCATATTTCGTCCTGGTGACCACGGCGGAGGGGCCACACCCGATTCCATTCCGAACTCGGAAGTTAAGACCTCCAGCGCCAATGATACTGCCAGTCCACTGGTGGGAAAGTAGGTCGTCGCCAGGACTTTTTTTATCGCCCTCAAGGGTGCAGCCATGGCAAAAAAATGGTTGACCTGGAACGGGAGAGAGGGTTAAGAAGTTAACCCTGCCTTTGCGGAGAATGATCTGCGAAGGAAAATTGAAAAAGCTTGAAAAAAGCGCTTGACGGTGAGTGGGTGAGTCGATAGAGACGATTTCCTCTTGCCGGTTGGGCAAGGATCTTTGACAAATAAATAGCGAGTTGGAGCATATAGAACGCTAGATAAGGTTTTATGAGCAACAAGGTTGCTCTACTAGTTATACGTAACTGGAGAGTTTGA
>JANJWV010000114.1 GCA_024709365.1 Desulfomicrobium sp.
CCAGAAGGCCTCGGCCCTCCAGGGCGGCGGGATCAGGCTGCAGTCGGCGTGCGAGGGCTGCGACGTGGTCGTGGACGAGGTGCTGGCGGCCGCCGGGCGAAGGCCCAACGTCGAGGGGCTGGGCCTGGAGGAGGCGGGGGTGGAGTACTCGGACAAGGGCGTCCGCGTGGACGACCGCCTGCGCACCACCAACCCCGACATCTTCGCCGCCGGAGACGTCTGCTCGCCCTATCAGTTCACCCACGCCGCGGACTTCATGGCCCGCACGGTCCTGCGCAACGCGCTGTTCAAAGGCCGGGCCCGGGCCAGCGCTCTGACCATCCCCTGGTGCACCTACACGGACCCGGAGCTGGCCCGTGTTGGGCTGACCGAGGCTCAGGCCCGGGAAAAGGGCATCGCCGTCGAGACCTTCACCCGGGAGCTGGCCCATGTCGACCGCTCCATCCTCGAAGGCCGCACCGACGGCTTCGTGCGCATCCACGTGCGCAAGGGCACGGACAGGATCGTCGGAGCGACCGTCGTGGCCGAAAACGCCGGCGACCTCATCGCGGAAATCTCCCTGGCCATGACCAATAAAATCGGCCTCGGCCGCATCGCAAACACCATCCACCCCTATCCCACCCGCGCCGAGGCCATCCGCCAGGCGGGCGACGCCTACAACAGGAGCCGGCTGACGCCGCTGGTCAGGTGGCTGTTCGGGAAATGGCTGTCCTGGAGCCTGTGAGGGCGAAGGCGCTTCTTCTGTAGACAGATTCTCCCATTGCAGCGCTTGGGTCCGGCTGGTCGGTCCATGTGGGGAATCCCGACGATGGCGCGAAAAGAGCTTGGGTTGGGAGTTCTTCCGTTGCGTTCTTTTCCGGTGCCCCGCCGCAGCTTTGCCGTGGTGCGCCGGGGATGGCCGCGTGGCCGGAGGGCGCCTACCGGCCGGTCGGAAGGCTTACGGCATGTGGAGGTCCATGGATATCGGCCCGGAGGATTCAGTAGATCTTGCGCTTGGAGAAGCTCGATCCCAGCACGGAAAAGGTGTTTTCGACGATGAACAGGGCGTGGGGATCGTGGGTGAAGGTGATTTGTTCGAGCTTCTTGAGCTGGATGTTGTTGATCACGGTCATGAGGACGTTTTTCTCGCGCTTGGTGAAGGCGCCCATGCCCCGCAGGAACGTGGCGCTCTGCTTCATGGAGTCCAGGATGGTCTGGGCGATGGCCTCGGAATGGTCGGAAACGATGAACACGACCTTGCGCTGGGAGAACAGGGAAAGCGTGTGCTCGACCATGACCGAGGAAATGAAGACCATGATCAGCGAAACGATGACCTGGTCGATGGGCATGATGGCCAGGCAGAAGAGATACAGAGCCGCGTTGAAGGCGAAATAGACCTTGCCGACGCCGATGTTGAAGTTCTGGAAGAGCCAGACCGCGATGATGTCGAGTCCGCCGCCCGAGCCAAGGGAGCGCAGGATGATCCCGCCCCCGAGACCGTTGAGCACTCCGCAGGCCACGGCTGCGTGGAGCTGTTCGCGGATGTCCAGGGTGGCGTCGATCAGCTCGTAACTGACGGACGTCGCCACCATGGCGTAGAGGCTGTAGAGAACGAAGCGCGGGCTCAGCTTGGTCCAGCCCAGGACAAAGGCGGGCAGGTTCAGCAGGAAGAAGAATATGCCCGGCGAGAGCCAGCCCGTGGTGTAGTAGATGATCGAGCCCACGCCGAAGAACCCGCCGGGTATGAACTGCTGGGGCAGTGCCACGGCCTTCATGGCGAAGGAATAGAGGATGGCGCCGGTGGTGATCAGCAGCAGATTCCAGCGGACGGAGTAGGTGAGATCAAATCTGGCGCGTTTCGTGGCCTCAGTCGATGTCTGTGAACCGAACATTCCTGCTCTCCGGATCGCCCGTGGCCTGGAGTCAGGGGCTAGGAGCCCGCCAGGGCGGAGGTCTGCCGGGAAGGAAACCCGCGGCCATGTCGCGGTGCGGGCGAGGGTGAAGGCTGTGCGGAGGCCATTGCGTGTTCCGAGTGCGGCGCGGGCTGGCCCATTGTTGTCCCGTCCGTGTTCAGCTCCCCCTGGAGGGGACGGGCACCTTTTCCCGGTCATTGAAAGCCTACAGGTAGCCCACACACAGGTGCACTGTCGAGCGCAGGGCGTCCGTGCTTCAATGTGACGCGAGGCGGCATGGGCATGACCGGGTTTCTTGCGGTGATTGACAGGGATCATGACAGGTTATATTTTACAGAGAAATCTAGTCAAGATTCTATTCGCATTATACTTTATCTATCAAATTTATAAACAAATAATTATGAATATACTATGCATGATTCAAGGCGAATCTGATTCAAATCCGAGTCAAAGGTGAAGCTGTGGCACTGTCGCTGACGGAATTTCTTGAACACGGGCCGGCCACGTCCAGGGAGATCCAGGATGCGACCGGGTTGTCGCAGGCTGCCGTGTCGAGGCAGCTGCGGAAACTGGGGCATCGCGTCGTGGCAATCAGGAGTGGCAGGACTCCGCGATACGTCCTGACGCGAAACGCCTTCGGCGCTGGTGACCGACTGCCTGTGGCCGTGGTCGATGCGCACGGGGACGCGGCGGTCGTCGCTCATATCCGTCCCCTGGTTACAGGAGGGTTCCATGTCGAGCCCTCGCCGGGGATGCCCTCGCTGCTGCTGGGCGACAGGGGTGACGGGTCTTATGACGATTTGCCGTATTTTCTGCAGGATATGGGGCCTCAGGGATTTCTCGGAAGGCAGATCGCCAGGGCGATAAGCGCCCGATTACCGGAATTCCCGGATGATCCGAGATGGTGGACGGCAGATCACATAGGAAGATATTTGATATCCAATGGAGACGACCTCCCCGGCAACTTCATGTTCGGAGAGCAGGCGCTGCTTCGCGTGCTCCGCAGGCCAGATGCCATTGGTGACGCGGAGTATCCTCTCCTGGCCAACAGAGTGATGGAAGGCGAGGTGCCCGGATCGTCGGCCGGAGGGGAGCAACCGAAATTTACCGCGCTCAGCGGGAAGAGCATGTCGCATGTCATCGTCAAGTTTTCGCCTCCGGGAAACACCGAAATAGCAAGGCGGTGGCGTGATGTGCTCATTACGGAATATCATGCCGCTGTGATACTGCGTGAATACGGTTTTCAGGTTGCGGAAACGAGATTGCTCGAAATGGGCGGTCGCCTCTTTTTGGAATCGCAACGATTCGATCGCGTCGGCGAATACGGCCGGATGTCGATGATCTCGCTTGCGGCCGTCGATGCGGAGTTCATCGGGTCGGGCTCAAACTGGCCGCGCGCGCTCAAGGCGCTTGCCGGGAGAGGGCTCATTGCCCCCGAATGCGTGGTTGATGCCGAATCGTTATGGTGTTTCGGGAAATTGATTCAAAACACGGACATGCACCTGGGGAATCTCAGTCTGGCCATGGACGGGGACGTGTTCAGGCTGTTGCCCGCGTACGACATGTGCTCCATGGGCTTCGCTTCGCGAAGCGGAGGGGAGGTGCAGCCATACGCCCTCGCGCCGC
>JANJWV010000171.1 GCA_024709365.1 Desulfomicrobium sp.
CCGCCGAGATCCTGGGCATTGACCGCAAGACCCTGCGCGAAAAGCTCAAACGCCTGGGACTCGGCTGAGATCCTTTCCGTCGCCGGCATGCAATGAACGGCAGGCCCGTGGGCCTGCCGTTCATTGCCTGCCGGCGACGGAAAGGACCTCAGCCGAGCCCCAGGCGTTTGAGCTTTTCGCGCAGGGTCTTGCGGTCGATGCCCAGGATCTCGGCGGCGCGGGTCTTGTTGTCGCCCGTGCGGGCCAGGACGGAGCGGATGTGCTCCGCCTCGACCTCGGCCAGGGTCTTGTCGCCGTGGCGGGAGCGGGTGATGGTGAAACGCATGGACTCGGGCAGGTCCGTCACGTCGATGACCGGCCCGTCGCAGACGATGACCAGCCGCTGCAGCAGGTTCTCGAGTTCCCGCACGTTGCCCGGCCAGGCGTACTGCCGGAGGGCCTCCAGGGCCTCGTCCGTCAGGCGCGGAACCTCGCGGTTCATGTCCGTGGCGAACTTGTGCAGAAAATGGCTGGCCAGCATGAGGATGTCGTCGCCGCGCTCGGCCAGCGACGGCAGCCGGATCTCGATGACGTGGATGCGATAGAAGAGGTCCTCGCGGAACAGGCCCTGGTCGACCAGACGGCGCAGGTTCTTGTGCGAGGCGGCGATGATGCGGGTGTCCACGGTGCGGATGCGCGAGGAGCCGACCATGGAAAATTCCTTGCTCTGCATGACGCGCAGGAGCTTGGCCTGCATGCTGGGGCTCGCGTCCCCGATTTCGTCGAGGAAGATGGTCCCGCCGTTGGCGATCTCGAAGAAGCCCGCCCTGCTCTCCTTTGCGCCGGTGAAGGCGCCCTTGACGTGGCCGAAGAGCTCGCTCTCCAGCAGCGTGTCCGGGATGGCCGAGCAGTTGACGGGCACGAAGGCGAAGGCGCGGCGGTCGCTGTTGTAGTGCACGGCCCGGGCCACCAGTTCCTTGCCCGTGCCCGACTCGCCGGAAATGAAGACGTTGGCGCTGGTCCGCGAGGCCTTGCGGATGAGGGCGAACACGGCCTGCATCTCGGCGCAGTCCCCGATGATCCCGAAATTCCCGGCTTCCTGCTTCTCGTCGTGGGCCGCCCGCCTGCGGGCCTGCTTGTCGAGGATGCGCCGCACGGCGGCCAGCAGCTCCTCGCCCGTGAAGGGCTTGGCCAGGTACTCCCCGGCCCCGTCGCGCATGGCCTCCACGGCCCCGCTCACGGACGGGTAGCCGGTGATCATCATGATATCCGTGTCCCGAAAATTGTCGCGCACGTGCTTGATGAGTTCGAGGCCGTTGGCCCTGGGCATCTTGTAGTCGGTGATGATGAGGTCCACCGGCGTCTCGTCCAGGAAGGCGCCGGCCTCCTCGACGCTGCCGCGGGTGTGGACCTCGTACCCGGCCGCGGCCAGGTTGCGCGATATGACTTCGAGGGTGGCCGCGCTGTCGTCCACGGCCAGGATGGTCGCGCCCTTGTCCTGCATGTCCTGTCTCCTCATTGCCCTGCTCCCGGCCAGAAATTCCCGGCGCCGGCCGCCTCCGCGACGTCCTGTCCGTCAGGGGCCGTCGCGCTGCACGGAAAGGTGATCTCGAAACGCGTTCCCCTGCCCGGTTCGCTCTCCACCTCGATGATCCCGCCGTGGGCGGACACGATGCCATGCACCACGGCGAGCCCGAGCCCGGTCCCCTGGTCCACGTCCTTGGTCGTGAAAAAGGGGTTGAAAATCTGCCGCCGCACTTCAGGGGTCATGCCCACGCCCGTGTCGCCCACGGAAAGGTAGACGTCATCCTTGAAGGACTGGGTCTGGATGGTCAAGACGCCGCCGGCCGGCATGGCGTGAATGGCGTTGACCACCAGATTGACCATGACCTGCTTGACGTGCTGCGGGTCGGCCATGATCGGCGGCAGGCCCTCGGCCAGGTCCGTGCGCACCTCGACCCTGCCGCGGGAGGCGCTCATCTCGATGAAGTAGAGGGTGTCGCGGACGACCTGGTTCAGGTCCACCAGGGTCTTCTGCAGGGGCACCTTGCGGCCGAAGATCATGAGCTTCTTGATGACCTCGCGGCTGTGCAGCGCGGACTTGACGATGCTGTCCAGGTCCCTGGCTACCTGGGCGGGGAGCCCCGGCGTCTGCGCCGCCAGTTGGGCGAAGCCGAGGATGTTGGCCAGGGGCTCGTTCAGCTCGTGGGCCACGCCGGCCGCGAACTGCCCGATCTTGGCCAGCCTGTCGGCGTGCTGCAGCTGGCGCTCCAGGTTGCGTCTGGTGGACAGGGCCTCGCGCTTGGAGATGATCCAGCCCACGTGCTTGGCCAGGGCGCCGAGGAGTTCGGCCTCCGTGGGCAGGAAGGCCTTGCCGTTCTGGCCGCACCCGTCGAGGCTCACGCACAGGCGGCCCCGCTTGACGCGCTGCACGAAAATCTCCTCTTCGAGGCGGCAGGCGGCGTCGGCCAGGAAATTCCCGCTGAGGATGGTCTCGCCGTCAAGCACGAGGCGCACCCCCGTGGACTCGGGGTGCTGGAAGGACGGCGGGATGATGCCCAGGATCTCGCGCAGGATGTCGGGCAGGGGGCTGTCCATGTCCGAGACGATGCGGTTCATGGCGTGCAGGCAGGACAATTCCTTGTTCAGGGCCGCCAGCCGGTCGTGCTCGTGCTGCAGCTGGTGCTGCCGTTCGACGTGAGCCGTGACGTCCTGCCCCACGCACAGCACGCTGACGAGGCTGCCGTGGGAGTCGAAGAGCGGCTTCATGTTCCAGTCGATGTAGACCTTCCGTCCGTCCCGCGCCCGCAGGGACCCCTTCATGAAACCCATGTCCCCGGCCCTGACGATGTCCGAGAACAGGACACGGGCCTGGTCGCGGCGCTTGGCGTCGACGCAGGACTCGAACCAGTCCCGTCCGGCCAGTTGTCCGATCTCGAAGCCGGACACGGCCTCGAAGCGCGAATTGCCGTGGATGATCCGCCCCTTCTCGTCCAGGGTGATGACGATGCCGTGGCTGAGCTCCATGACGGTGTTGTAGTACTCGGACAGGTTCATGCTTCCTCCCGGGATTCCGACCCGCCCCACCTACCAGAGGCTGCCCGGCCGGTCCAAACAAAAAACGGCGCGGCCTCCGCAGAGACCGCGCCGACGATTCCGGCTCGTGGCCGACCGGGACTAGTGCCCGCTGATCTTCAGGCCCCACCCTTCGAAGACGAAGAGGATGCCGAAGCCGTACCACATGGTGTAAATGACATAGAAGGCCAGGGAGAAGATGACGATCCCGACCTTGTCTTTGATCTGCTCGGGAACGACGTTGTAGTAGTTGTACGCCGTCTCCACGACCTTGGAGTTGATGTTGAAGGCCACCTTGGCCTGGGCGAAGGCTTCCTGCTCCTTGAGCCCCTTGTCGAAGCCCTCGAGGATCACGTTCCAGTTGTAGAGGGCCTGACGCTCGTCCTTGCCCGCGAAAACCGGGTACTTGGCTATCACGGCCGCGCCGTCGTTGTGGTACATCCTGTCCGAGTCGTCCAGACAGGCGTTCAGGATGGCCACATAATCGCCGGAGACCGTCAGTTCCTTGCCCTTTGCCTCGGCCGTTGCGCCGGCGGCGGTGATCAGGGCCACGCTGTCGGCGGCCTGGGACTCGCTCTTCATCTTCACGGTCACGTTGACCTGGTAGCCGGCCACGCCCTTGGCCTCTTCCCTCAGGTTGTCCACGTAGTAGGCGGAACCCTTGGAGATGGAGTTGTAGAGGTTGTCCAGGTAGGCCATGGCGTTGTGCCCGTCGAAGAGGGGCTGGAACATGGCGAACAGGACGATGAAGAAGACCACCAGGAGGGCGAGGCCTCCGTTGAATTCCTTTTTATTGTGAATCATAGGATCAATCCTCGTACTTCAGAGTCTTGATGTTCTTGAAGAAGGCCCCGAATACCCACACACCGAACAGGGCGATGACGATGAAGAACAGATACATGCCGACCGTGTCCATGGTCTTGGTGAAGCCGGTCATGGATTCGGGCAGGTAGCCCATGGCGACCAGCTTCTTGGGCAGGGCGAAGAACCGGTTCACGAAGCCGGCCATGACCGAGATGGCGAAGAAGCCGCGGATGGTGATGCCCGGCACGACCTTGGTCACCAGGGCGCCGATCTGGATGCCGATCAGGGAACCCAGCAGCATGCCCATGGCCAGGGTGTAGAAGATGAAGCCATAGATGGCGTACTGGGTGATAGCGCCGTAACCGGCCGTGAACACGATCTGGAAGATGTCCGTGCCGACGGTGGTCAGGGACGAGACGCCCAGGATATAGACGAAGATGGGGAAGGTCAGGAAGCCGCCGCCCACGCCCATGATGCCCGCGGCCATGCCGACCAGCGCGCCGGACAGGACCAGGAACAGCCAGGAGATCTTGCGGCCGCCGGGCACGATGCCCTGGTCGAAGGTGACCATGGGCGGCAGAGTCACGGCCTGCAGCTTCTGGGCGATGCCCGTCATGCCGGCGCCTTCCTTGGTGTCATGGGCGCCGCCGGTGTGGCCGGCCTTCTTGGCGCTGAAGTAGTCGTACATGCCGTAGAAGCCCAGGAAGCCCAGCATGACGGTGTAGACCACGGTGATGAAGGCGTCGCTCAGCACCGGGTTGATGTTGTAGAGCGCACGGTTGATGCCGGCGCCCACGGTCGTGCCGACGATGGCGCCGATCAGGAAGACGAAGGCCAGGGGCACGGACACGTTGCCCATCTTGCGGTGCAGGACGGAGCCCATGATGGCCTTGGCGAAGATATGGAACAGGTCGGTGCCGACGGCCAGGATGCCTTTGACGCCGGCGCTCATGAGGGCCGGGGCGATGATGAAGCCGCCGCCGGCGCCGATGCAGCCGGATATGAGGCCCGCGCCCACGCCGACGAAGATCGACACGCAAAAAATGAACAGGCTGTAGTAGGACGGGCTGTAGGCCTCCTTGCCGCCGATGGCGCTCGGCAGGGCCTGGCCGATTTCATCGGCGAAGGCCCACCCGCCGAGAATGCACGGGATGAGCAGCAGCGCGAGCAGCCAGATCCGTCTCTTGTCGCCCAGGATGGTCCTGGCGTTTTCCACTTCCCACCGCGCGAAGGACCGTGAGCCCTCCAGCATGAATGAACCCCAATCTTTGAAGAATCCCATACGTGTTTCCGCCTCCTCTTTATCGCAATTTCCCGAAATGTATACGGATGGTTACTCCATCCCGCTCCCCTCTTCCGCTTTCTTCCTCCGGGCGCAGGCCTCCCGGATCTTGCCGACGAGAACCTCGAGTTCAACCGGCTTCATGAGATAGTCGAAGGCGCCCATGGCCATGCCCGAAATGGCGACCTCCATGTTGCCGTGCCCGGTCAGCATCAGCACCTGCACCTTGGGAAACCTCATCTTGAGTTCCCGCAGGACCTGGATGCCGTCCATGTCCGGCATGCCGACGTCCAGCACCACCGCATCGACAGGCTCCTGATCGAGAAGCTCAAGTCCCGCGGGGCCGCTGTTGGCCTCCAGGACCGAGAACCCCCGCCGGCGCAGCCGCTTGGCCGTGGCGGCCACGAAGTGCGCCTCGTCGTCGATGAGCAGGATTCTGTCCTCGGCCATGGGTTCCCAACTCCTTCAGCCTCTGCGGCTGGCGATCTCCCGGACCCGCGCGTCGACGATCTTCTCCTCGTGCCGCCGCTTCTTCTCCACCGCTTCCTTGACCTTCTCGACCAGCACCTCGATGCTGCAGGGCTTCATGAGATAGTCCCAGGCCCCGAGTCGAAGGCCGTCGATGGCCGATTCCACGGTGGCGTTCCCGGTCAGCATGATGACCTCGATCAGCGGGTACTGCTGCTTGATGAGCCGCAGCACTTCGATGCCACTGCATCCGGGCAGTTTCACGTCAAGGATGACGACCTCTATTTCACCGTGCGACGCAAGCTTCTGCATGGCTTCCTCGCCGCTGCCCGCGTGAAACACCTCCATGCTGCGCATGGTCAGGCGCTTGCGCATGACGTCGACAAACTGCGCGTCGTCATCAACCAGCAAAATATTGGCGTCCGTCACGTACTCCTCCTTGAACACTTTCACTGCCAAACGGGCTCGCGCTTCTCCGCAGCCCCATCCCCCCAAAAGCAACGCCTGTGCCAACAATCCGTCCGACGGCCGGACGGTCGGCATGTGGCGGGAGCAGCCCGAACATGCAACTCATTGATTTTATGAATGACGATTGGCGGGACTCTTGGTCGCGACGGCCACGACGAGTCGGGACAGAGCGGAAAAGGATGGTACGACGAGGGGAACCGGGGCATTTCACCCCACAGGTGCATTTCGCCCCATGGCGCCCAGTACTGAAGCCAACCCACCGAAAACAAAGACGATACGCTCAGAAGCAGCGCAACATGGGGAATTTCGCCCCACTGCTTCAGACGCCGGAAAGCGGGGAACTCCCTGGAAAGACGTCCCTGCGAAGAAAAATGAAAAAAAGGCGAAAAGCCCAGAACTCCGAGCTACCCTTGAGCCAGGGCCTTCTCGACGGCCTCGGCCACCTCAGCCCCGGTCAGGGGCTCGCCGGTCTCGAACAGGGCGCGGTGGACATTGATCTCGCGCATGACGCCGATATGGTCGCGGTCCACGAACTTCTTCCAGACCTCCATGCACTTGTCGAGCTGGTCGCGGCGGGCATAGGCCAGCCCGAGATAGAGGCAGGCCAGGTACTCGTTCGGGTGCTGCTTGTGGACCATGAGCAGGGTGTCCTTGGCCTGCATGTACTCGCCGAGATGGTAATGGCACAGCCCCTGCCGGATCCGGGCCTCCTTGTGCGCCCGGTTGGCCTTGAGCACCTCCTTGTAGAGGTCGCGGGCGGCGGCGTAGTCCTTGCGCACGTAGGCCGCGTCGGCCTCCCCGATGTCCGCGCCGATGCCGGAGACGGGCTTGTCGCCGTCGGCCTCGCGCAGGCGGCGGACCATGCCGAAGAGAAGGTCGCGTCTGGAGATCATGGGTACCTCTATTTATAATGATGATGCTGCAATGGAAGCGAAGATCTCGACGAGCTGCGATGTGCAACCGGCCCGGCGCGCCCGAGAACCGCGGCGATCACGCCGTGCTGTTGACATTCCAAGGATTCCTTACCATGAAGAGCCACTTCAATGTGAGAAACCCGGCACAGCCCGAAATTTGTATTCCCGGAGGAGACAATGTTCAAGAGACTTCTCGCCAGCCTCGCCGTCCTGCTTCTGTGCGCCGCCCCGGCCCTGGCCCAGCAGGCCAAGACCTTCGCGGTCCTCCCCTTCGGGGTGCACGGCCCGCAGGAATACCAATACCTGAGCCAGGGCATCCAGAGCATGCTGACCACCCGCCTGACCTGGCCCGACAACTTCACCCCACTGGAAGCCGGCAAGGTCAAAAAGAGCGTGGCCACCCCGCCAGCCGACGCGGCCTCTGCGGAGAAGATCCGCCAGACCCTGGGCGTGGACTACCTCGTGTGGGGTTCCCTGACCGTCATGGGCCAGGAGTGCAGCCTCGACGTCAACACCATCGACCCCGCCGGCGCCAACCAGCCCCGCCCGGTGCAGACGCAGCTGAATCAGGTCATCCCGACGCTGGAGACCGTGGCCGCCGACATCAACGCCCAGGTGTTCAAGCGCCCCGAGACGGCCAAGGCCCAGCCCGTGGCCAAGCCCATGAACGAGTCGCTCATCGTCAACGAAACCCAGACCGGCACGGCCTACTCCAACCCGTCACTCAAATACCAGGAGGCCGACACCTCCATGGGCCGCTGGCGCAGCCAGACCCTGCCCTTCGCCTCCCGCGGCATGGTCGTCTGCGACGGTGACGGGGACGGCAAGAACGAAGTCTTCCTCATGACGGACAACTCGCTCGTCGCCTACCGCGTGACCAACGGCGAAATGCGGCAGGTGGCGGAGATGGATCTGCCCAGAAACCGCAACTACGTGCGCCTGAACAGCATCGATATCAACCGCGACGGACGGCACGAACTGGTCGTGGCCAGCGCCATCGACCAGAAACCGTCGTCCTTGATCGCGGAATTCAACGGCAAGTTTTCCATCACCGAGGACAACATCCCCTACTTTCTGGGCGTGCTGAACATGCCCCCGGCCTTCACGCCGACACTTGTCGGGCAGGGCGTAGGCAAGACCAAGTACATGCAGAGCAGCATTCACCAGATGGTCAAATCGGGCGGAAAATTCGAACTTGGCCCCGCCATCAGCCTGCCCATGGGCGGCAATGTCTTCAACGTGACGTTCCTGCCCGTCGAGAACGGACACCAGATTCTCATGATTGACGATTATGACCGCATGCGCGTGTTCAGCTCGACCGGTTCGCTGCTGACCGTGACCGAAGAGACCTACGCCGGCTCGAACCTCGGCGTCGAATACCACCCGGCTGCCCTGGGCCTGAAAGCGCCGGACGCCAAACAGTCGCCGCAGTACACGGTTTACATCCCCCTGCGCGCCATTCCGTGCAACCTGGACAGGGACAACCGCTTCGAGCTTGTCATCAGCAGGAACATCTCCGTTTCGGCCCAGCTCTTCTCCAACTACCGCGACTACCCGCAGGGCGAGATGCACAGCCTGTACTGGGACGGGGTGGGAATGAGCCTGCAGTGGAAGACCGCGCGCATCAAGGGGACCATCGCGGACTACGCCCTCGCGGACATCGATAACGACGGAGCCCTTGATCTGGTGGTCAGCATCAACTCGCATACGGGCATGGCAGGCACGGCCCGAAAAAAGACCACGGTCGTGGCTTACCCTCTGGATCAGCCCCAGTCCGATGGCGGAATTCAAAAATCTGATCAGTAGACTAGCCGGAAACCGGCCAAAACAGGCTCAGACCACTGACAAACCCTCGCCGCACTGCTCGGCGAGGGTTTTTTTTTCGGTCGATGCGCATCGCCTGGCGTTAGATGCGAATCCGTGACCAGGCCATGAAAACCGTCCACTGAACGATGATCAGGCAAGAAGCTCCCCTTGGGCCTGTCTTCCCGCGCACGTTGCCCGACTTCGGGCACGTTGCTCCTTGCTCGGCCGTCTTGCTTCCGGAGCCCTGCTCTTCCTCTCTAGCCCTCTTGCCGCGGTCGGCCCTGCCCCACCCACCGGATCGTCGATGCGATCCATCGGGCCGTTTGCCGACGGGGCTTCGGCAAATGGGCCAGCGCAACGTACCATGGAGAATTGTTGAGAAAGTTCCGGCCCTTTGACTATGATTTTTGAAGCGGATTTGTTCGGACCTTACCCGCACCAGAGGTCGAAGTCGCGCCTCGCCCCTGGATCCGTCATGGACTGCCGGCGAAATTCAAAAAACTGAACAGTAAAAAAAATTAAACTTTGCACTGGAAACCGGCCACAAAAGGCTTGCTTTTTGGACCTCAGTTGGAATACGTACTCATCAGGCGTCAGCTTCTACTGATTTTCCAACGCAAAAGGAGAAAGAACATGAAACGTTTTGCTCTCGTAGCCCTGGTAGCCGCCCTGCTGTTCAGCGTGGTTTCCAGCGCTTCCGCCACCGAACTGAAAGTTCGTGGCCACCTTGACGTGTACGGCATGTGGTCCGCCAACCTGAACGATTTTGATTCCGACAGCGCCGACGGCGACAACTACATGACCACCCAGCGCATGCGCACCTACTTCGACTACGTCGCAAACGAAAACCTGAAGGCCGTCCTGGGCCTGGAAATGGACAACGTTTGGGGTGACAACACCGATAACGTCGGCGGCGATTGGGGTACTGACGGCAAGGGCAACATCGAAGTGAAGCATGCCTACCTCGACTTCACCCTCCCGGACACCACCGTTAACATCCAGGCCGGTCTGCAGTACATCGCCCTGCCCGGCGTTTTCGGCAACCCCGTCTTCGACGATGACGCTGCCGGCATCACCGTTTCCGCCCAGATCAACGACATGTTTGGCGTTGCCGTCGGTTACTCCCGCGGCGTCGACAAAGACTACAACACCCAGTCTGCTGCCGGCGTTGACAAAGACGATGTCGACATGGCTTTCATCGCCGCGCCTGTCACCATGGATGGCTTCAGCGTCACTCCTTACTTTGCCTACGGCTGGCTTGGCCAGAATGCCTTCGCTAACAGCACTGGCGAGATCGAACTCGCCAACGGTGCCGCGGTCGCCATGACTGACGACACCACGCTTTGGGTCCTGGGCGCCAATGCTGAGCTGACCATGTTCGACCCGCTGACCTTCGCCGCTGACCTGATCTATGGTCAGTCCGATTGGGAAGTTAACGGCGATGATGTTGACTCCGATGGCTGGTACGCCGCTCTGGCCGCCTCCTACAAGTTCGATATGCTGACCGCCACCCTGTTCAGCACCTATTTCACCGGCATGGATGACGACGACGACGACCTGGGCATGATTCCTCAGCTTGCTGAAGGCTGGGGCATCACCCCCTACATCGGCGGCGTGCGCGCTTTCGGCACCACTTATGACACCTTCTCCGGCGTCGACAATGCCGTGTGGGCCACTGGTCTGAAGCTTGCCAAGATCACCTTTATTGAAAAACTGTCCCATGACCTGACCATCGCGTACGCTCAGGGCACCTCCGACGAAGACGCCGGCATGGATTTCGACGAAGAAGATTCTGCTTGGGAAGTTTACTTGGTCAACAAGTACATGATCTACGAAAACCTGGCCGCCATCAATGAACTGGGCTTCTTCGCTCCTGAATTCGATGACAGCGACGAAGACAATTCCTACTTCGCCACCGTCGGCTTCCAGTACAAGTTCTAATTCAGGTTTTCACGCCTGACGCCGAAAAGGCCGGAGTCGCAAGCTCCGGCCTTTTTTTATGCGCAGCGCATTCTCCGGCCGCATTGCTCAACGGTTCTCCACCTAGGCTCTCTTAGGCTAATCCGTCCTGGCATCAATAACAATACCAATATAGTAACTGATAAAACTCGTAGCTGCACGACTATCCGAATTTTGTGTTGGCGCTTTAAGAACAACCTTGGTTTCCATATCGGCGATCAGATGTTCCGACAAAACCAACGCGTAAAAGGAGGAAGTTTGTGAAAACACGTTTTATCATTCAATGCGTCATGGCGTTCGCGCTGTGCATGACCCTGGCAACCGGCGCTTCCGCGACGGAGCTCAAAGTTCGCGGAAACATAGACATGTACGGCATGTGGTCAGCAAATCTGAGGGATCACAATTCCGATGTCTCTGACAGTGACAACTACTTCACGACCCAGCGCATGCGCACCTACTTCGACTATGTCGCGACCGAAAACCTCAAGGCCGTCCTGGGACTCGAGATCGATACGGTCTGGGGTAGCGGTGATACTGGCGATTGGGGCACCGACGGCAACACCGACGACCCGATCGAAGTCAAGCACGCCTACCTGAACTTCACCCTCCCGGACACAACCGTCAACGTCCAGGCTGGCCTCCAGTATGTGGCCCTGCCGAGCGTTTTCGGCCACCCGGTATTTGACGACGATGCCGCCGCCATCACCGTTTCCGCCCAGATCAATGACATGTTTGGCTTGGCCGTAGGCTACACCCGCGGCGTTGACGAGGATTACAACACCGAAACCGACAAGGATGGCGCACCGATCACTGGCATGAGCAAAGACGACGTCGACATGGCGTTCATCGCCGCCCCCATCGCTCTGGACGGGCTCACGATTGCGCCGTACTTCGCCTATGCTTGGGCTGGAGCCAATGCTAGTTTAGAAGCTACCACCCTAGGGCTTGAGGTCAATGACGACGCGACCTTTATGGTGTTTGGTGCCAATGCCGAACTGACCATGTTCGATCCGCTGACTTTCGCTGCGGACGTGATCTACGGGCAGGGAGAAACCGACAATGGTGACATTGAAACTGAAGGCTGGTACGCAGCCCTGGCAGCGTCCTACAAGTTCGACATGCTTACCGCCACGCTGTTCAGCACTTACGCCACCGGCTTCAGCGATGATGGACTGGACGACCAGACTGTCCTGCCCACCTTGGCCGAAGGCTGGGGCCTGAGCCCATACATCGGCGGCGTACGCGCCTTCAGCACCACCTATGACTCCTTCGCAACGGACACGCTCAAGGTCGGTTCCGACGGCACCGGTCTTTGGACCGTGGGCCTGGTTCTGGACAACATCTCGTTCGTGGAGAAGCTGTCCCACAAGCTGGTCCTGGCCTACGCTCAGGGCACCAGCGATGAGGACTCCCCAGCTACGTTCACCGAGGAAGATTCCGGCTTTGAAGTGTACCTCGTCAACAAGTACATGATTTACGAAAATCTGGCCGCCATCAACGAACTGGGCTACTTCTCTGCTTCCTGCGAAGATCTGGAAAAAACAGACGATCTCGACGCGTCCTACTTCACCACCGTGGGCTTCGCCTACAAGTTCTAAGACCTGTTTCCACATCTGACGCCGAAAGGGCCGGGGACGCAAACTCCGGCCCTTTTTCATTGGCGGCGATCTTCACTGGTGATGAATGCCGGGAGCCGCTGTTCACGCCAGATGAAGGGTTTGACTTTTCGGGGGTTCGCGGCATAGGAATTTGCGGGTATCCGATACGCCTCCAAGGGAGAAATGATGGATTCCCGCCTTTGCGGGAATGACACGTGGCGGTGCGCCAAGCTTCTGTCATTCCCGTGAATTCGGGAATCCATGCGTTTATCCTCCCTGCGGGGCATCCACTCCGAAACACGTTGCGAGAGCCTTCATGCCTCTGAAATCCATATCCTACTTCACCCCTGACGACTGGCCGGAGATCTCCTCCTGGCTGTCCCGGCGCGATGCTGCCGAGGACAATGTCGAGCCTCTGGTGCGCGACATCCTGGCCCGGGTGCGGGAGGCCGGCGACGAAGCCGTGGCCGAGTTCACCCGGCGCTTCGACTGCCCGACCATGTCCGCCGACGGGCTGCGCGTCCCCCTGTCCGACATTGCCGCCGCCCTCGGGCGGATTCCCGCCTCCGACGCGGACATCATCCGCGAAGCAGCGGGCAACATCCGTGACTTCCACCAGCGCCAGAAGCAGAACTCCTGGATCACCACGCCTGCCCCCGGCACCACCCTGGGCCAGCTCGTCCTGCCCGTGGACCGTGCCGGGCTGTACGTCCCCGGCGGCCAGGGCGGCGAGACGCCCCTCATTTCAAGCCTGCTCATGAACGCCATCCCGGCACAGGTCGCGGGCGTGCAGACCATCTGCGTGGTCAGCCCGCCGCGCAAGGACGGGACCCTCAACCCCTACATCCTGGCCACGGCGGCCATTCTCGGCATCGAGCAGGTCTTCGCCTGCGGATCGGCCTGGGCCATCGCCGCCCTGGCCTACGGGACCCGGAGCATCCCGCGTGTGGACGTCATCGCCGGGCCCGGCAACATCTTCGTGACCACGGCCAAGCGCCTGCTGGTGGGCCAGGTCGGCATCGACATGATCGCAGGGCCCAGCGAAATCGCCATCCTGGCCGATTCATCGGCCAACCCCGCATGGCTGGCCGCCGACATGCTCTCCCAGGCCGAACACGACCCCTTGGCATCGAGCCTCCTGGTTTCACCCGACGCCGATCTGCTCGCCGCGGTGCGCAAGGAACTTGAAACCCAGCTCCCGGCCCTGCCGAGAAACGCCATCGCCTCCAAGTCCCTGTCCGAGTGGAGCGCTCTCATCCATGTCCCGGACCTGCAGACCGGCATGGATTTCATCAACCGCCTGGCGCCCGAGCATTTCGAACTGAGCGTGGCCGACCCGTGGGCCTGGGTGGGCAGCGTACGCAACGCCGGGGCCGTGTTCATGGGCCACAGCACGCCCGAACCCGTGGGTGACTATTTCGCCGGGCCCAACCACGTGCTGCCGACCCTTTCCACGGCGCGCTTCTCCTCGGCCCTATCGGTGGAAACGTTCTGCAAGAAGACCAGCCTCATCAGCACGGACCTGGCCTACATCGGCGCCCACGGCGCCAAGGTGGCCCGCCTGGCCCGCCTCGAAGGCCTCGAAGCCCACGCCCGCAGCGTGGAACAAAGACTGGAGAAACCATGAACATCGTCACCAAGACCAGCATCCGCGAGTACCCGCTCCTTTCGCGCGGCAAAGTCCGCGACATATACGAGATCGACCCGCAGACGCTTCTTATCGTCACCACGGACCGCATGTCCGCCTTCGACGTGATCATGAACGAGCCCATCCCCTACAAGGGCGTGGTCCTCAATCAGATCACCCTGTACTGGATGGACGCCTGCAAGGACCTGGTCCGCAACCACCTCCTGGCCACGGACGTGCGCGACTTCCCCGCCGCCCTGGCCCCCCACGCCGGCGACCTCGAAGGCCGGGCCGTCATCGTGCGCAAGGCCAAGCCCCTGCCCATCGAGTGCATCGTGCGCGGCTACCTGACGGGCTCGGGCTTCAAGGATTACAAGGCCACGGGCTCGGTCTGCGGCTACAAGATCCCTGCCGGGCTGGTCGATTCCGACAAGCTGGAAACTCCGCTCTTCACGCCGTCCACCAAGGCGGACCTCGGCGCCCACGACGAGAACATCACCCTGGCCGACGCCAAGTCCCGCATCGGCGAGGGGCTTCTCAAGAAGATCCAGGAGCTGTCCCTGGCCATCTACTCCCGCGGCCGCGACCTGGCCGCGGAGCGCGGCATCATTATCGCCGACACCAAGTTCGAGTTCGGCCTTGACGGCAAGGACATCCTGCTCATCGACGAGGTCATGACGCCGGACTCCTCCCGTTTCTGGCCTGCCGACAGGTACGTACCCGGACAGTCCCAGCCCAGCTTCGACAAGCAGTACCTGCGCGACTGGCTGAGCAGCACCGGCTGGGACAAGACGCCGCCGCCCCCGGCACTGCCCGCCGAGGTCATCGCGGAAACGCAGAAAAAATACCTGGAAGCGTACGAACTGCTCACAGGCACCCCCTTGCAATTGCCGTAAGGCGCAAAAAACCGGAGAAGACACATGCTCGTTCAAGGGAAAAAGGCCCTCATTTTCGGCGTGGCCAACGACAAGAGCATCGCCTACGCCATTGCCAAGGAACTGAAAGACAACGGTGCTTCCATCGCCCTCAGCTACGCCGGCGAAGCCCTGAAGAAGCGGGTCGAACCCATCGCCGAGGAACTTGGCAGCGACTTCCTGTTCCAGTGCGACGTGTCCAGCGACGAGGCCATCGCCGAGTCCGCGGACATGGTGAAGGCGAAGTGGGGGAATTTCGACATTCTCGTGCATTCCGTGGCCTTCGCCAACCGCGACGACCTCAAGGGCCGCTACGTGGACACCTCGCGTGACGGCTTCCACCTGGCCATGGACATCTCGGCCTACTCTTTGGTGGCCCTGTGCAAGGCCTTCGATCCCCTGCTCAGCGACAACGGCTCGGTCATGGCCATGACCTACTACGGGGCCGAGAAAGTCATCACCAACTACAACGTCATGGGCGTGGCCAAGGCCGCCCTGGAATGCAGCGTGCGCTACCTGGCCATGGACCTGGGCGAACGCGGCATCCGCGTCAACGCCATCAGCGCCGGCCCCCTGAAGACCCTGGCCTCCTCGGGCATCTCCGGCTTCAAGACCATCCTGGCCACCATCGAGGAGCGCGCCCCCCTGCGCCGCAACATCATCCAGGAGGACGTAGGCAAGACCGGCCTCTTCCTGGCCTCGGACCTGTCCCGCGCCATTACGGGCGAGGTCATCTACGTGGACTCGGGCTACAACATCATGGGCATCTGACCCTTTCCGAGCATCTGCCGACATCGAACCCCTTCCCGCGAAGGGGTTTTTTCTTGCCTTCAGCGCTCCTGTCCGGTCCGTTCATGACGCGCGGTGAGGAAGTGCGGCCACGCTTGTGTCCCCGACGTCGATGAAGATGGATTCCCGCCTTCACGCGAATGACCTGATGTTGCGCGAACGGCCTGTATTTCCATTAAAGGCCGAAAAATGTAGCATCGACAGCAAACATAACGTCATCTCCGTGAAGGCGGGAATCCATCTTCCTGCAGCCCACCGCAACCCACATCCTATCCATCATCGCCTCAAGGCCTGTTGCCGGTGTGGCCCGTGGGTCCGTCGGCTGTCCGACTGAGCCAGGCATCGTTTGTTGAACCGTTGCCCGGTGCATTGCCCGCCCTTACCGCCCCGCACGCAACGGTTCAACTCTACGAGGCCGGCGAAGAAGTTCCGGCGGGCCCACGGGTCGCACCGGCAACAGGCCGCCTCCCGCACGGCGGCACCTCCATTCCCCCTTCCGTACGATGCATCCTTCGCTTCCCCAAACGCACATCGCCCGCTTCATACCGCCTTCAACACGACACAAACCGCATGGCCCGAGCCATCTTCACCGTCGACACACCTTGCCCACGCCTCAAAGATGTTTATTCCCAGAGAGTTCAACCGAATTTCAACCGGAGGCCACCCTCATGGAAAAAATACATGCCGTCTGCCCGAACTGCCAGGCCGTGAACGCGGTCCTCACCGACCGCATCCGCCAGCACCCCGTCTGCGCCAAGTGCGCGACTCCCCTCCTGCCGGCCAACCCAATCGACCTCACGGACCAGACTTTCGACCGTTTCATTTCCCGCTCGACCCTGCCCGTCCTCGTCGACTTCTGGGCCCCCTGGTGCGGGCCGTGCAAGATGATGGGCCCGGCCTTCGCCCAGGCAGCTGCCGCCCTTCAGGGTCAGGCCGTCCTGGCCAAGATGGACACCGAGGCCCAGCGAGCGGTCCCGTCGCGCTTCGCAATCCAGTCCGTGCCGAGCCTGGTCCTCTTCCGGCAGGGCCGGGAAGTGGCGCGCATGTCCGGGGCAATGCCTGCAGGCCAGATTCAAAACTGGCTGAAGCAACATATCTAGCGAACATTGCGCACCGCTCGTCTCCCGCACCATGCGGATGGTGCGGGAGATCCAATCTAGCGCAGCAGTAATCCTTCGATTTTTGAAAAATGCCCGTCTCTGGTGAAGAGCGGAAGACCATGCTGAAAGGCCAAGGCGGCGATCCAGATGTCGTTGGTGGGAATCGGCGTACCGTGACGCCTGAGTTGATCGAGAATGGCGCAATAATAACCTGCAGTGTATTCATCGACGGAAAACAGGGTCACCCGCGGGGAGTCGAGGAACACCCCCAATTCCCGCCTGTTTTCCGTCTCCCGGTTCCCGCCTTTGAATCCCGACAGCAGTTCGCCGATGGATATGGCGCTCACGCCGATGAACTCGACCTGCCGCAACACCTCGACAATCTCCGCGTCGCCCCTCATCGCCCCCGAATATATATTGGTGTCGATCAGAATTCGGTTCATTTCCAGAGCTCCTCGTCAATCTGACGCTCTGCATCGATCTTCCCCTGAATGACGGCATATTCCTGATCGCTCCATCGGCCGAAGAGGCTGTCGAGATCGTGCCAGTTGCGGGCAAACCGTTTCGATTTC
>JANJWV010000173.1 GCA_024709365.1 Desulfomicrobium sp.
CGGGCGAAACGGAGCGCGTCAAGGTGGACGGCGTCTTCCTGGCCATCGGCATCGTGCCCAACGTCGAGGCCGTGTCCCATCTCGGCCTGGCCGTGGAGCCCGGAGGGTACATCAGGGTCGACAGGATGGGACGGACCAGCCTGCCCAGGCTCTACGCGGCCGGGGACATCACCGGGGGCGTGCAGCAGATCGTGACCGCGGTCAGCGAGGGCGCCTCGGCGGCCATGGCCGTGTTCGAGGATCTGACCAGGCGCAAGGCCGAGCAAGCCGCCCGCGCGAAATGAGTGAAGCCCGCAGGGCCGTCACGACCGAACCGCCGCCTCCGCGGCGGTTCTTTTTTGGGGAGGGCGACGGATGACGCCGTTCAGGCCATGGACAGGTAGCGCAGCCCCACGCCGTAATGCCTGTCGGATTCAGGCAGGTTTTTCTTCCAGATGACCTTGGCGTAATAGCACCTGCGCGGGACGTTCTCGTCGCCCCACATCGCGTCGTCGCCGTCTTCAAGGACCTCTATGAGCAGGTTCGCCCCGAGCTTGGGCGGCGGGAATTTCAGTTCGAGGTACATTCCCGTGCTGCTGAAGTTGAACATCCGGGCAGGTTTGTATTCATCCAGGCCTCCGACGGAGTACCGCACGACCGCCTGATGCGGCACCCGCCCCTTCTTCCGCTGTTCGGCCGTGTTTCTGCGTATCATGCTGACCTCGCTGTGCCTCCTGTCGATGCTCTCCGGCAGACGCGCCGTCGTGCGTGATCTTAAGCATTTTTCGTGCTATATTTGAAATGTATAGTGAATCCATGCAAATAGATGTTTGGTGTGGAAGCGCAACGGAATTCGGATGCGCAATATCCGTATTTTCCGGATAAAATCGTCTCATCCGGTGATACGGCGGGGAGGGAGCTCTGAGGCGATGGCGTTATCCGGACGTGGTTCTCCGCGGGAACGGGGCAGTGTCCAAAATTCCGGGATTGTCAGATGCGTTCGTGCCGGGAAAAGCGGATGCCTCCCGATTCGACGCAGGCGACCTTGTCTCCGGGGAACTGGATCCGTCTCCCCATTTTTCTTCCTTCCCAGGCCCGGTCCAGGAGAAGGAGATGGGCGGCCAGGGCCTGCCCCGGGCCCATGTCGTCCAGGACATGCTTGTAGAGGCGCAGGCGCTGGGCGGGGTGGGCATCCAGGAGCCGGGATTCGATGAAAATACCGTCGGAGCGGTCGGGAAGGTGCGCGAGTCTTTGCCGCCAATAGTCCTCGTCGATGCGGGCCAGGGTCCAGGTCTGCCGGAGCGTTTTCGACAGGCCGGGGTTCTCCCGGCGTAGCAGAGGCAGGATGTCGGCCCGGATGCGGTTGCGGGTGCGGTCCGCCTGGGCGTTGCTGCGGTCTTCCCGCCACGGGACCCCGAGGGTTTCGAGGAGGCTTTGCAGTTCGTTCTTTTCCCAGTCCAGCAGGGGGCGCAGGAGGCGGCGCACAGGGTCCGCACCCGTCATGCCGCCAAGCCCCGGCCAGCCCGTGCCGCGCACCAGGCGCATGAGGATGTCCTCGGCCAGGTCGTCGGCGTGGTGGGCCGTGGCCACGTAATCCGCTCCGCACCCGGCCCGGACCGACTCCAGGAAGGCGTAGCGCAGGTTCCGGGCGCACTCCTCCTGGCCGGGCCCGCCGGGGCGCATGGCCGAGGGCACGTCCAGCCGGGCCGTCTGCAAAGGGACGCCGAGTCTGGAGCAGGTCGAGCGGGCGTGTTCGAGTTCCTCGTCGGATTCGGGGCGCAGCCCGTGATGGGCGTGGGCGGCCGCGAGGGTCAACCCGAGGGGCCGGGACAGCAGATGCAGGATGTGCAGCAGCGCCGTCGAATCAAGCCCGGTGGAGTAGGCCACGACCAGGCTTCGCCCCCGGATGTCCACGCCGAGGCTGTCCCGGCAGAAGTGCGGCAGGCCCAGGCAGCGCCGGGCCAGGGGGCGAGGGAGGTCCTGCAGGCGCACGGGGGCCTCAGAGGGGGATGTTCAGGTCTTTGAGCAGGTTTTCCAGATAGGAGATCATGTATTCCTGCTGTTCGGGCGTGGCGTAGGCGATGCAGGCGCAACGCAGGATGCGCTTGGCCCGCACCAGGAGTTCGAGCTTGACCCAGTCCCGGCCGGTCTCCACGGCCATGTAGAAGGGGCCGCACTGGGGCGCGTGCTCCTGCTGCAGAGGGGTCAGGAGCCTGGGCGGCAGGTTGAAGTGATAGAGGTGCTCGATGCTCTGGAGTTCCTGCTCCAGGAGCCAGTTTTCGAGCTTTTCCATGTCCTGGGGCGTGATCTCGTCGATGAGGAAGGAGCGCATGCGATGAATCCTTATTTGCCGCCGCTCTTGCGGTCCAGGTGGGCCTCCGCGGGCACGGTCTCCTCGTCGAGGTTGAAGATGCGGCGGGCGTTGTGGATGAAGCGCTGGGCCGAGCCTTCCTCCTGGGAGCGGCGTTTGAGGTAGCTGATGGGTTCGTGGTAGATCTTGTGGCACAGGGACAGGGCCAGGCGTTCGAGGACCGCGACCATCTGCGGGTCCGGGTCGGGCCCGAGCTGCTTGATGGACTTGCGCAGTTCCTTGCGGGCGATGCGCTCCCCCTGGTCCAGCAGGGCGACGATGGTCGGCTGCAGGGCCAGCCCGTCGCGCCAGCGCATGAAGGCGCCGACTTCCTCGGCCACGATGCCGCGGGCCTTGTTGGCCTCCTGCTGGCGTCCGGCCAGGTTCTCCTCCACCACTTCCTTCAGGTCGTCGATGTCGTAGAGGTAGACGTTGTCGAGGCCGTTGATGTCCGGGTCGATGTCGCGGGGCACGGCGATGTCGATGAAGAAGATGGGCCGGTTGCGGCGCAGGCGCAGGACCTCCTTCATGTCCTTGGCGCGGATGATGGCCGTGGGGGAGCCCGTGGAGCTGATGACGATGTCCGTTTCCAGCAGGGCCTGGTGCAGCTCCTCGAAGGGCATGGACCGCCCGTTGAACTGCTTGGCCAGTTCCGCGGCGCGGGCCTGGGTGCGGTTGACCACGGTGATGTCGCGCACGCCGGCCGAGAGCAGGTGGGTGGCGGACAGTTCGGCCATCTCGCCGGCGCCGATCAGCAGGGCCCGGTGGTTGGTCAGATCCGAGAATATCTTGCGGGCCAGTTCGACGGCCGCGTAGCTGATGGATACGGCGCTGGAGGCGATGGCCGTCTCGGTGCGGACCCGCTTGGCCACGGAAAAGGCCTTGTGCAGGAGGCGGTTGACGATGACCCTGGCCGCGCCGTTCTCCACGGCCTT
>JANJWV010000183.1 GCA_024709365.1 Desulfomicrobium sp.
TGCCCGGACCCTGCTGGACCGCCTGGCCGGGAAGAACCCCCCGCACGCCTACAGCGGGCTGCAGGAGGTGAACCGTCACACCTACGATTTCGCGACGCTGTCGCGTTTCTCCATCCCTGTCGACGCCCTGCCGCCTGGCGCGGTGGTCCTGAACCGCCCCCTGACCTTTTTCGAAATGCACCGCGAGGTCATCCTGACGGCGCTGGGCGTCATCGCCGTGCTGGGCGTGATCATCGCGCTCCTGGTCATGAACGTCATCAAGCAGCGCAGGATCAACCGCGGCAACGCCGAGATCATGACCCTCAACCGCGAGATGATCGAGACCCAACGCGAAATGCTGACCACCCTGGGCGAGGTCATCGAGTCGCGCTCCCAGGAAACGGCCAACCACGTGCGGCGGGTGGCCGCCTACTCGGCCCTGCTGGGCGAGAAGTACGGTCTCGGCCCCGAGGACATCCTCATCCTCGAAGCCGCGGCGCCCATGCACGACATCGGCAAGATCGGCATCCCGGACTCCATCCTCAACAAGCCCGGGACGCTCAGCGACGATGAGTACGAGAGCATCAAGCACCACACCGTCATCGGCCAGCGCATCCTGCACACTTCGGACCGCAAGCTCATGGCCGCGGCGCGGACCATCGCCCTGCAGCACCACGAGCGCTGGGACGGCACCGGCTACCCCTGCGGCCTGAAGGGCGAGGAGATCAGCCTGTCCGCGCGCATCTGCGCCCTGGCCGACGTCTACGACGCCCTGTCCCTGGGCCGCGTCTACAAGCACGCCTGGCCGAAGGAGAAGGTCCTGGACTTCATCCGCCGCGAGCGGGGCGGCATGTTCGACCCCAGGATCGTGGATCTCTTCTTCGAGAATCTGGACGAAATCGAGGCCATCGGGCACCGCCTTTCGGACGACAGCTCCGACCGGCACGGCCAGGACATAACCGGCAAGGTGGTCTGCCCGCTGCGCGAGGAAAAAGGGCAGGGCTTGTGAAGGACGGGATGGACGAAATGGACGTTATGGACGAGATGGACAGGGTCATGCCCAGTGCCTTTCGGGGGCGTCCATTTCGTCCATGAGGTCCATGCCGTCCATTTTGTCCATTATTCTTGCCCTCATCAGGAGCTTTTCATGCCACACCCATTTCCCCTTCCCAAAGTCTGGGCCCATCGCGGGGCGCGCAGCGTAGCCCCGGAAAACACGCTGGCCGCGGCCAGGGCCGCCCTGGCCCAGGGCGCCTTCGGCTGGGAGCTGGACGTTCGCCTGACCCTGGACGGCGCCGTGGTGGTCGCCCACGACCAGGGCCTGCGGCGCGTCACCGACATCGCCCGGCGGTCGGACATGCCCGGCCGGGCCGAGCACCGCGCCGACCGGCTGACCCTGGCGCAGATCCGCTCCCTGGACGCAGGGGGCTGGTTCGCCCGGCGCGATCCCTTCGGGACCGTGGCCGCCGGCGAGGTGCCGCAGCAGGAACTGGACGCCTTCGCCGGGGAGCGCATCCCGACCCTGGCCGAGGCCCTGGAGTGGACCCGCGGCGCGGGGTTGGCCGTGAACGTGGAGATCAAGGACATGCTGGGCGGCGACGACGCCCTGCTGGTGTACGAGACGGTGCGGCTGATCCGGCAGTCGGGGCTTGAGGGGCGGGTGCTGGTCTCGTCCTTCCGCCGGGCCTCGCTGGAGTTGTTCCGTGAGCTGTGCCCGGAGGTGCCCGTGGGTCTGCTGCTTGACGAAAAGGCCACGGCCGCGCCCGTGGAGGACATCCTGGCCGGCCTGCGGGACCTGGGCGCCGCGGCCCTGCACCCGTGCGTGCGCACCCTGGCGCCCGGGCGCGCGGCCGCCTTCCGGGAGGCCGGCTTCGACGTCAACGTCTACACCGTGAACCGCCCGGAGGACATGCTCCGCCTGGCCGCCGAGGGCGCCGCGGGCATCATTACGGATTTTCCGGCCAGGGCACTGGCCGTGCTGGGGGCGAAGGGGCAGGAATAATGGACAAAATGGACGGGATGGACTTTATGGACGAAATGGACGCCCCCAAAGGCATCGGGCTGGGCCCCGTCCATCTGGTCCATATCGTCCATAAAGTCCATCCCGTCCAAACAGCCTTCTTTTCTACTCCGCAACCACCCAGCCGTCGGGGCCTTTGACGAAGCGGACGGTTGTCATGTCCTTCTTGCGGCCCGTCAGGGGCACGGTCATGTCGAGTTCCACGTCGCAGACGTAGCCGGGCGCGTCCTTGGCCGCCACGCAGCCGATCTTCTTCACGGAGTGGATCTCGGCCTTGCCGATCATGTCCGTGAGGATCTTGCCTGCGCCGCCGAACATCTGCGTCGTTTGGTTCAGGGATTCGTTGTTTCTGGCGATGTTCTTCTCCAGGGCCGCGCGGATGTCGGTTTCCGAAGGCTCGCCGAAGCAGCCCGCGAGCAGGAGCACGAGGGCGGCCGCCAGGGCCGCGTGCAGCATCTTCATTGTCATCTCCTTATCCTCTCACGCCCGTGCGGGTCGCGCAGGCAGTTTCAGCCGATTTCTTGTCGCGTTGCGGCGCGACGTCAAGGCTGCGTATCCGGTCGCCTCACTCGGCCAGGCAGCCCCTGGCCAGTTCGCGGTAGGCGCGCACCTGCTCCTCGATCCACTCGGCGTCGCGCCCCAGTTCCCGGGCCATGATCGCGGCCACGTCCGGGGCGATCTCCATGCTCACGGCCGCGTCCAGCACGATGGCGCGGGTGCGGTGGCGCAGCACGTCGGACAGGGTCATGGCCCACTCGCGGCGCACGGCCCAGACCACCTCGGCCCGCAGGTAGGGCAGCTTGTAGTGCAGGGGGCGCCCCAGGTCCGGGTCGTGGCGTATCAGCTCGCGGATCTCCTCGATGTCGCTGCCGTAGACCGAGAGGTGGTCGCGCGGGTCCAGGCCGTTCACCCAGCCGTGGAGGGGCAGGTTCTCGGTCTTGCAGGTGCGCGACGGCAGCCCGGCCAGGCGCGCGGCCTGGGTCACCGTGTCCTCTCCCATCTTGCGGTAGGTGGTCCACTTGCCGCCGGCGATGGTCACCAGGCCGCTCTGGGAGATGGTCAGGTGATGGTCGCGGGACAGGGAGGCCGTGCGGTCGGTACCCTGGGCCCGGATGAGGGGCCTGATGCCGGTGAACACGCTCAGCACGTCGCTGCGCCTGGGGTCGCGGGTCAGGTAGCGGCCGGCGTGCTCCAGCAGGAACTCGATCTCCTCGTCCAGGGGCCTGGGCTCGGTCGCAGGGGCGTCCAGGGCCGTGTCCGTGGTCCCGACCAGGACGCGGCCGTGCCAGGGCACGAGAAAGATGACGCGGCCGTCGTCGGTGTGCGGCACCATGATGGCCGTGTCGCCGGGAGAGAAGGACTTGTCGAGGACCAGGTGGATGCCCTGGGACGGGGCGATGAGCGGCGGGGCCGTGGCGTCGTCCAGGCGCATGACCGAGTCCACGAAGATGCCCGTGGCGTTGACGACGACCTTGGCCCGCAGGTGGCGAATGTCCCCGGTCAGGGAGTCCGTGGCCTCCACGCCGCAGACTTGGCCCTGGTCGTCCTTGAGCAGGCCCGTGACGCCCATGTGGTTGACGGGCAGCCCGCCCAGGTCCTCCATGGTCCGGGCCAGGGTGACGGCCAGGCGCGCGTCGTCGAACTGGCCGTCGTAGTAGATGACCCCGCCGCGCAGGTCCGTGGGTTCGAGGTTGGGGATCATGTTCAGGGTCTTGGCCCGTGAGAGGATGCGCGAGCGGCCGAAGCCGAGCTTGCCGGCCAGCATGTCGTAGAGCTTGAGGCCGATGCCGTAGAAGGGCCGCTCCCACCAGGCGTAGTCCGGCACGACGAAGGCCTGGTTGGAGACGAGGTGGGGGGCGTTGCGGAGCAGCACACCGCGCTCGTGCAGGGCGTCCATGACCAGGGCCACGTTGCCCTGCTGCAGGTAGCGCACGCCGCCGTGCACGAGCTTGGTGGAGCGGCTGGACGTGCCCTGGGCGAAGTCGCGCTCCTCCAGGAGCAGGACGCGGTAGCCGCGGCTGGCCGCGTCCACGCCGCAGCCGAGGCCCGTGGCCCCGCCGCCGATGACGATCATGTCCCACGGGGTGGGGGTGTCGAGTTGTTCAAGCAGGTCGGTTCTGAGCATGGGCGCCTCCGCAGGTTGCATTCCCGCCCCTGTAGCATGTTCGCGAGCCGAGGGCCAGACGGCGTCTCGCCGCCGCGGACCTTGACCTTGCGGCCCGGTGTTCATACTTCCTCATATTCCGGCCATCATGCCCGGAAGCATGGAGAACCCGATGACCCAACCGACAGTCGGCATTGTCCGCACCCAGTCCTTCACCTTCGCCCACCCGCCCCACGCCATGGCCCTGGACAGCGGGGTGGGCCTGGGGCCCGTGTCCCTGGCCTACGAAACCTACGGCGAGCTGAACGCCGACCGTTCCAACGCCGTGCTCATCTGCCACGCCCTGACGGGCGACGCCCACGTGGCCGGCTACCACGCCGGCGACGACAGGCCCGGCTGGTGGGAGCACTACGTGGGCCCGGGCAAGCCCATCGACACGGACCGGCACTTCGTCATCTGCTCCAACGTCATCGGCAGCTGCATGGGCTCCTGCGGCCCTTCTTCCATCAACCCGTCCACGGGGCGCTACTGGGGCCTGGATTTTCCCATCGTGACCATCCCCGACATGGTCCGCGCCCAGCGCGAACTCGTGCGCCATCTCGGCGTCGAGCGCCTGCGGGCCGTGGTCGGCGGCTCCCTCGGCGGCATGCAGACCCTGCAGTGGGCGGCCAGCTACCCGGAGATTGTGGACGGGATCATCGCCCTGGCCACCACGAGCCGCCACTCGGCCCAGGCCATCGCCTTCAACGAGGTGGCCCGACAGTCCATCATGAGCGACCCCAACTGGAAGAATGGCGACTATTACGACGGCGTGCGGCCGGACCTGGGCCTGGCCGTGGCGCGCATGATCGGGCACATCACCTACCTGTCCGACGAGTCCATGCACGTGAAGTTCGGCCGCGAGCTGCGCGGCGGGGCCTTCGCCTTCAACTTCGAGGGCGATTTCCAGGTCGAGAGCTACCTGCACCACCAGGGCAAAAAATTCGTGGAGCGCTTCGACGCCAACGCCTTCCTCTACGTGACCAAGGCGGCCGACTATTTCGACCTGGATCTGGGCAATCCCGAGAGCGCAGCCAGACGGGCTTTGGCCGGGACCGCAGCCCGTTTCCTGCTCGTGTCCTTCACCTCGGACTGGCTCTACCCGACCTACCAGTCGCGGCAGGTGGTCGACGTGCTGAAGACCCTGGGACGGGACGTCAGCTTTTGCGAAATCACCGCGCCGTGGGGGCACGACGCCTTCCTGCTGCCCGACGAGCGGCTGGAGACCGTCATCCGCGGCTTCCTGGGAGGACTCCATGGCTGCTGAACGCTGCGCGGACGCCGCGCCGGACCTGCGTTTCGATCTGCGCATCGTGGCCTCTTGGATCGAGCCGGGCAGCCGCGTGCTGGACCTGGGCTGCGCCGACGGCCGGCTCCTGCGCCACCTGCGCGACACCAAGGGAGTCAGGGGCCTGGGCATCGAACACGACGAGGACGAGGTGGTGTCCTGCGTCGCCCAGGGGCTCTCGGTCATTCACGGCGACATCAACACGGAACTGCCCGGTTTCCCGGACAAGGCCTTCGACTACGTGGTCGTGTCCCAGACCCTGCAGCAGGCCTACAAACCCACGGAGCTCCTGCACCAGTTGCTGCGGGTCGGGCGGCGGGGCATCGTCAGCTTCCCCAATTTCTGCTGCCTGCAGGTCCGCCTGCAGATGGCCTTCTCCGGCCATGTGCCCGTCACGCCGGAGCTGCCGTACCAGTGGTACAACACGCCCAACATCCGCGTGCTGAGCCTGGAGGATTTCAAGACCTATTCCCGCGCCGTGCCCTTCGCCATCACCCGTTCCCTGGCCGTGAACCCGGCTCCGGACGGGTCGGCCAGACAGGTGCGTTTCTGGCCCAACCTGCTGGCGTCATACGGAATCTTTATGATCCGCGGCCGTTCATAATCCGTTCTGGACTGCGTTGCTCCCCGATTTTGGCGGGCTTATGTAGTCGGCTACACCGCGCCCGCCAAAATCGGCTCGCGCCTTGCCAGAACAGCTTATGAACGGTCGCGGGGAGATGTTACGGATTTTGGCTGACTGCCCATGAATCAGAGTCCGGCCAAGGCCGGAAAGGAGGAAACATGCAACGATTCGAGACCAGGGCCCTGCACGCAGGCTACGCCCCCGACGCCACGGGCTCCCGCGCCGTGCCCGTGCACCGCACTTCGGCCTTTCTGTTCAAGGACGCGGACCACGCCGCCGACCTCTTCGCCCTGCGCCAGCTCGGTCACATCTACACGCGTCTTGGCAGCCCCACCCAGGAGGCCCTGGAGACGCGCCTGGCCATGCTCGAGGGCGGCAAGGCTGCCCTGGCCCTGGCCTCGGGCACGGCGGCCATCCACTACACCGTCATCAACATCTGCCGCCAGGGCGACGAACTCGTCTCGTCCTCCACGCTTTACGGCGGCACGCACACCATGTTCGCGTCCATCCTGCCCGACGCGGGCATCACCACGCGCTTCGTCGACATCCACGACCCCGCGGCGGTGCGGGCGGCCATCAACGAGCGCACGCGGCTCGTCTACACCGAGGTCATCGGCAACCCGGCCCTGGACGTGGCCAACATCGAGGCCCTGGCTGCCATCGCCCACGAACACAATCTTCCCCTGGTGGTGGACGCGACCTTCGTCACGCCGTACCTCTTCCGGCCCCTGGAATACGGTGCGGACATCGTCGTGCATTCGCTGACCAAGTGGATCGGCGGTCACGGCACGGCCATCGGCGGCGCGGTGGTCGACGGCGGCACCTTCGACTGGACCGACCCCAAGTTCGCCCTCTTCAACGAGCCCGACCCGTCCTATCACGGCCTGCGCTACGCCCACGACCTGGGCGAGCTGAACCCCCTGGCCTTCATCATGCGCATGCGCCTTGTGCCGCTCAGAAACCTCGGCGCGTGCCTGTCGCCCGACAACTGCTGGATCTTCCTGCAGGGCCTGGAGACATTGGCCCTGCGCATGGAGCGCCACAGCGAGAACGCCCTGCAGGTGGCCGATTTCCTGTCCGCCCACCCCAAGGTTTCCTGGGTGCGCTATCCCGGCCTGCCTGGCGATCCGTCGTACCCCCTGGCCAAGACCATGTTCCCGCGCGGCAGCGGCGGCATGGTCGTCTTCGGCGTGCAGGGCGGCCTCGACGCCGGGCGGCGCTTCATCGACCGTCTGGGACTCGTCTCCCACCTGGCCAACGTCGGCGACGCCAAGAGCCTGGCCATCCACCCGGCCAGCACCACGCACTCGCAGCTGTCCGAGGACGAGCAGGCCGCGGCCGGCATCACCCCGGACCTGGTGCGCCTGTCCGTGGGCATCGAGCACATCGACGACATTCTGGCCGATCTGGATCAGGCCCTGGCCTGATGGCGACGCGCCTCCGCTGACGGTGCAGACATGGTCTGGTTTGTTCCCGTGTCGCGTTTTTTGTGGATCATTTTGATACGGAATTCGGCTGAAACTGTGTCGATATGGGCCCATCAGGGCCCTTCGATGTGGTATCTCCGGCACGCAACACCATGATTTTCCAGATCATGACTCGTGTTGGACACATATTTGAATGTACCGCCTCCGCGGATAATTCCTGTGGCGACGCGTACCGCATTGACCCGCCACGGTCCTCTAACCGGAAGGAGACTGTATGCCGAAGTACATCATCGAGCGCGAGATTCCCGGCGCGGGCAGCATGTCCGCCGAGACCCTGAAGGGCATCTCCCAGCATTCCTGCGGCGTGCTCAGGGAGATGGGCCCGTCCATCCAGTGGGTGGAGAGCTTCGTCACGCCGGACAAGATCTACTGCGTGTACATCGCCGAGAACGAGGCGGCCGTGCGCGAGCACGCCAGTCGCGGCGGCTTCCCGGCCAACAGCGTGACCGAGGTCCGGACCATCATCGACCCGACGACCTCCGAAGGGTAAGGCGCGGAGCCGGAACCTCGCTCGACAGATCAAAATCCGAAGGCCTGCCGGCATCATGTCGGCAGGCCTTCCGACGTTTCATGAATTGCGTGTCTTCCGAATCCGCACGACGAGGTGCATCGATTGCAGTGCTCGGTTTTTCGATCGGTTCCGTTCTTGAAACGCCGCTCGCCACACAAATCGCGACATAATTCTTGCCAATCATGACAAATCGCGACATTCATGATGTCGCGATTTGTCATCTTTCACCATGGCAAGGTCCAATCATGCCCATTTCCACACAGCGACAGACGGAAATCCGCGAGCTTCTGCTTGATCACCCCGGGGGGCTGACCAGTACCGGCATTCGGGAGGCTCTGAACGATCCCCCTCATCCGCGTACAGTCCAGCGCTGGCTGGCAGAGCTCAGGGAGAGCGGGCTTCTGGCGGTTGCCGGTCAAGGCCGGGCAACCGTGTACAGCCTGGGCGCCGCGGCCTTGTCCGACCGGTCAGAGGAGCCGGGGCTGTCCGGCGCCGAGGCCGTCGCTGAGGCCAGCATCCCCCTGTCCGAGGAAGGCAGGGAGATTCTGGCCTACATCCGCCGCCCACGAACCGGGCGGACCCCGGTCGGGTATGAGCGGAGCTTTCTCGACGACTATGTCCCGAACGCGACGTGGTATCTGGGCGAAGTCGCCAGGCGGCATCTGCGGCGCATCGGCGACACGGGCGCGTTCGACAGGCCGGCCGGGACGCATGGGCGGGCGATTCTGAGCCGGCTGCTGATCGACCTTTCCTGGGCCTCGAGCCGCCTGGAGGGCAACACGTATTCGCGTCTCGAAACGCGCAATCTGATCGAGTTCGGTCGACAGGCCGAAGGCAAGGATGCCCAGGATACCCAGATGATCCTGAACCACAAGGCGGCCATCGAACTGATGCTGGACGAGGCGGATTCCGTGGGCTTCGACGCGCAGACCTTTCTGAGCCTGCACGGGCTGCTGTCCGAAAACCTGATGTCCGACCCGGAAGCCTCTGGACGCCTGCGCACCCGGCCCGTGCATATCGGCGGGTCCGTCTTCGTGCCCCTGGCCTTGCCCCAGGTCGTCACGGAGTGCTTCCGCACCATTCTCGACAAGGCTGCGGCCATCGTGGACCCTTTCGAACAGGCGTTCTTCGTGCTGGTTCACATCCCGTATCTCCAGCCGTTCGAAGATGTGAACAAGAGGGTCTCGCGCCTTGGCGCCAACATCCCGCTGATCAAGAGCAACCTGTCGCCCCTGACGTTCATCGACGTGCCGGACAGGACGTATGTGGACGCGATTCTGGGCGTGTACGAAATGAACCGCATCGAATTGCTCCGCGACCTTTTCGTCTGGGCCTATGAGCGATCCGCGCGGGAGTATGTGGCCGTGCGCAAGAGCCTGGCTGATCCTGATCCGATCCGGCTCCGGTATCGGCAGGAATTGCGGGAGTTGATCGCAGGACTCGTGCGGACCGGACGGCAGGACGTGTTGCCGGCCGTGGAGCGGTTCGCGGCTGACAGGGTCGGGAAACGGGACCGCGAAGCCTTTGTCGAAATGGTACAGGATGAATTGAAGCGGCTCCATCCGGGAATTCTGGCGCGGTATCGACTCCGGCTTTCCGAATTCGAGGCCTGGCAGGCTGCGAGAAGGCTGTCATGACCGGCGTTTGGTCAACCCGCATTTCACAGCTTCCGGGGACACTGCACGGGTGAATGCCCTCCGCATGTCCGGGCCCCCAGGGATGGACGCGCACAGCGGCCCGATGTAGTGGGGAGCGTCATGTAATCATCGCATCTTCCAGGAGGAATCATGGCCTTGAAGCGAGTGGGTATTCTGACCGGCGGGGGCGACTGCTCCGGCCTCAACGCCGTGATCCGGGCCGTGACCCGTACGGCCGTCATCCAGTACGGCGCCGAGGTGCTGGGGCTCGAGAACGGCTTCGACGGCCTCATCTTCGGCCGCACCATGAAGCTGACCACCGGCAACACCAAGGACATCCTGACCCTGGGCGGGACGATCCTGGGCACGACCAACAAGGGCAACCCCTTCGCCTACCGCGAGTTCGACGAGGAAGGGCAGATCACGGTCCGCGACATGTCCGACCAGGCCATGGACACCTTCAGGATGCTCGGCCTCGATTGCCTGTTCGTGGTCGGCGGCGAGGGCACCCTGGAACTGGCCCACAAGTTTCAGCAGATGGGCATGCCCGTGGTCGGCATCCCCAAGACCATCGACAACGACCTCGAAGGAACGGACTACACCTTCGGCTTCCAGACGGCCGTGCAGGTGGCCTGCGACGCCATGGACCGGCTGCACACCACCGGCCGCAGCCACGACCGGGTCATGATCCTCGAGGTCATGGGCCGCAACGCCGGCTGGATCGCCCTGGAGTCGGGGCTGGCCGGGGGCGCGCACATCATCCTCATTCCCGAGATCCCCTACAATCTCGACAACGTGGTGACCAAGATCCAGCACCGCATCCGCGGCAAGAGCCCGTTCAGCATCATCATGGTGGCCGAAGGGGCGAGGGAGGAGGGCGGCCAGCGCATCACCCAGGGTTCGGCCGCCAACCGTCTGCAGGGGGTGGAGCAGCTGGGCGGCATCGGCTTCCATCTGGCCAATCAGATCCGGGAGCGCATCCCGCTGGAGGTGCGGACCACGGTCCTGGGCCACATCCAGCGCGGCGGCTCGCCCACGGCCTTCGACCGGGTGCTCGGCACGCGCCTCGGCGCCGCTGCCGTTGATGCGGCGGCGCGCGGGGAGTTCGGGACCATGGTCGCCCTGAAGACGCCGGACATCGTGCTCGTCCCTCTCTCGGAACTGGCCGGGCTGTGCCGCACCGTGCCCCTGGACCACCAGCTCATCCGCACGGCCGAGGCCACGGGCGTGAACCTGGGCCGCGGGGCCATGTAGACCTTTCGCCAAGGAGGACATCATGACCGGACAGACGGACCCCCGCGTGCTCTTCGCCGCGGAGCGCACGCTCTTCTCCTGGAACAGGACGGGCATCTCCCTCATGGCCTTCGGTTTTGTCGTCGAGCGCTTCGGCCTCTACATGCAGATCCTGGGCGTGCACGGCGTGCTGGGGGCCCAGCGGTACCTGTCCTTCATCGGCGGCATGGGATTCATCCTGCTCGGCGCCTTCGTCGAGATCTTCTCCGTGCTCCAGCACAGGCATTTCCTGGCCACCCTGCACGAGATGGACATCCCGGCTGGCTACAATACCCGGGCGGCCATGGCCATCAACATTGCGGTCGGCTTCATGGGCGTGATGCTGTGCGGATATCTCTTTCTCGGCGTGCTCTGAGGCGCACCTGCGATCGATGCGTCCGCCCGGATACGAAAATACGATGTTTCACAGGGAAGATACGTGGGCCACGAGGTGCCGCCTGACTCGTGCATGTCCGGCGCGACGGGGTGGGATGTGAAATTCTATGATGATCATGCTCCGGAGCATGAACCGTGAGGAAGCTGGCATGAGTGCATCTCTTGGGGAATCGGTCGATGGTCATCTGCTGTCCACGTGGCGGGCCGTGATTCGTCTCGCCGCGTGGGCGCTGTTTCTGTGCCTGGTCCTGCTTTTTGCGGCGGTCGGCCGGGCCGACGCCCAGAACGGCACGGCCGCGGCCGAGCAGGAGCGGCAGGACGCCGCCCTGTTCAAGTACCTGAACACCCCCTGGCGCGGCGACCTCGACGGGATGCGCACGCGCCGCTACATCCGCATCCTGGTCACCTACAGCCGCACGAACTACTACCTCGACGGCGCCGTGACCAAGGGGTTCACGGCCGAGGTGGCACATGCTTTCGAAAAGTGGCTCAACAGCCGCCTCAAGACCCGCAAGTACCCCGTCCATGTCGTCTGCATCCCCGTGCGGCGGGACGAGCTGATCTCGGCTCTGAATGCCGGCCGGGGGGACATCGCCGTGGCCAGCCTGTCCATCACCCCCGGCCGCGAGGAACTGGTGGCCTTTTCGGAGCCGTGGGTGTCGGATGTCCGCGAGGTCGTGGTCGCGGGGCCGGAATCGCCCGAGCTTGGGAGTATCGAGGACCTTTCGGGGAAGGAGGTCTACGTGCGCCGTTCCAGCAGCTATTTCGAGACGCTGCAGGGGCTGAACGCGCGTCTGGCGTCCCGGGGCCTGCCGCCGGTCGATATCCGGCCGGCCGACGAGAGCCTGGAGAGCGAGGACATCATGGAGATGGTCGGCGCCGGGCTTCTGCCCCTGACCGTGGTCGACGGGTACCGGGCCCGGCTGTGGGGCGAGGTGCTGCCGGGCATCCGCGTCCGCGACGATCTCGTGGCGGCCCAGGGCCAGCGCCTGGCCTGGGCGGTGCGCAAGGACAACCCGCAATTGCTGGGGCTGATCAACGATTTCGTGAAGCATTACCGTTCTTCCAAGGATATGGCGTTCCTGAACCGTAAGTACTTCATCAAGTCCGGCTACCTGCGCAACGCCAAGGACAGCGAGGATCTGCGCCGCTTCGAGGCGGCCGTGAAATACTTCCGCAGTTACGGCCGGCAGTACGACCTGGACTTCCTGCTCCTCGCGGCCCAGGGCTACCAGGAGTCGCGGCTCGACCAGAATGCGCTGAGCCCCGCGGGAGCCGTGGGCGTCATGCAGCTCCTGCCGAGCACCGCGGCCGGCCCGCCCATCAATCTCCCCGACATCCGGCGGCTGGAGACCAACATCCACGCCGGGGCCAAATACTACCGCCACCTCATCGACACGTACTACAACGACCCGGCCATCAGCCCCCTGAACCGCATGCTCTTCGCCTTCGCGGGGTACAATGCCGGTCCGGGCAACATGGCGCGCATGCGCCGCCTGACGGCGGACATGGGCCTGGACCCGAACCAGTGGTTCGCCAACGTGGAGGTCGCCGCCGGCAAGGTCACGGGCCAGGAGACGGTCCGCTACGTGGGCAACATCTACAAGTATTACCTGGCCTACCGGACGGTCATCGAGAGGGCCGAGGAGCGGGAGCGGGCCAGGCACAGGCTGCGTTCGCTATAAGGCCGGGCGTGTCTGGCGGGGTGAATTCAACCGGAACGCCCCGGGGTCTTCGCGACCCCGGGGCGTTCCCGCGCTTTCGGGCCGCGAAAGCCCTCAGACCGGGAACCTGCGCACCAGGTACTCCATGAACCGCGACTTGACCTGGTTCGTGGCCATGGCCTGCTTGATGGGCGGGAGCTTCAGGATCACGCCCAGCACGGCGGCCAGGGCGCGGTGGTTCCAGAGCACGCGGTTGTCGAAGAAGAGGTGCTGGAGCTTGCCGCGCTCCAGGGCCATGACCACGGTGCGGTGCACGGAATTGAGCGGCGTGATGACCCGCTTCTCCCGCGACTTGAGGGACAGGGCCTTGTCCGGACAGGCGCGCACGCACACGCCGCAGCCCAGGCAGATGCTTTCGTCCACGCGGGCCTTCTTGCGCTTGGGCTGTCTGGGATCGTTGGCCGACACGGTGCCCATGGCTTCAACTGGGCAGGCCGCCGCGCATTTGCCGCAACCGTTGCAGGTGTTTTCGTCCACCGCGGGCAGGAAGTTGGTGGTGTGCACGGGGTGGAGGCTGCCGAACTTGCGGGCCGCGATCATGGCCTCGCAGCAGCAGCCGCAGCAGTTGCAGATGAAGTTGACCCGCTCGCGCACGTTCTCCCCGAACTGTACCAGGCCGTGTTCCTGGGCCTGGTCCAGCAGGTCCAGGCACTCGGCCGTGTCCACCGGGCGGGCGTGGCCGTGGCGTGCCAGGGACGCGGCCGAGGTGTTGAAGGTCATGCAGATGTCCTTGGGCGCGTCGCAGTCGCGGCCCACGTGCTGCATCTTGTGGCGGCAGTAGCAGGTGCTGATGGCCCGGTGGGAGGCCGAGCGGATGACCTCGGTGGCCCGCTCGTAATCGAGCACGTGCACGGCGTTTTCGGCCGAGAGCATGGGCTCCTGCACGAAGACGCGGCCAAGTTGGGTTTCGCCGTCGGTAAAGAGGGCCTTGATGAAGTCCTCCTCGACGTTCAGATACTGGTAGAAGAGTTCCGCCAGGGCCTTCTGGTCGATGTCGCCGCGCGTGCGCATCATGGAGAACTCGAAGAACCCGGCCATGGGAGGGGGCAGGACGTAGGTGGTGCCCCCGTCTTCCGCCACGATGTCCACGAGCATGGCCCGTCCGGCCAGGTCATCGAGGATGTTCCTGGCTTTCGTCAGCTCCATCTTCCAGACCTCGGCCGCCTTCTCGGCCGTGAAGGGCTTGATGGGCAGCAGGGCGATGAGCTCGGCCTCTCGTTCGGAGAAGAGAATTTTGAGGATCCTGTGCAGGGATTCTGAGGGCGGGGCGCCCTGGGGGCAGCGGTTCAGGCGGTCCGTGAGTTCTGCGTAACCAAGACGGTGCGAGTGGTGCGACATGGCGGCTTCTCCGTGGAGTTTCCCGAATCATAAGCCTGTCGGGCCGTCGAATAAAGCTAAAATTCGGCAATTCCGGCCATGAGTTGCCGCTTGCGCATCCGGGGCATGAGAAACGCGAATGTCATACGCGGCGCAAGAATGTTGAAGTTCGCGCCGGTTTGTCCTACATTTCGCATATGTTGTCGAATTTATGCAAAGTGGCGCTCGTCATCGTCTGTCTCTGCCTGCCGTGCGCGTCTCCTGCCGCAGAGGCCGCAGACGACGCCGTGACCTGGATGCACGCGGATTTCCCCCCGCTGCGCATCGTCGAAGGGCCGTACGCCGGCCAGGGGCCTTCGGACATGATCCACGACCTCATGCGGCGCGAGATGCCGGATCTGGACCACCATGTCCTGACCGCCAACCTGAGCCGGACCATGAACTGGATGCAGAAGGGGGAGAAGGTGTTGGCCGTGGGGATCATCCCCAACCCGGAGCGGGACGCAGTCATGCAGTATTCGATGCCGTGCGTGCTGGTTCCGCCGGTCTGTCTCGTGGTCAGGGCCGGCGAGGCGGACGGCGGGCAGGGAGGCCGGATCGCCCTCAGGGAGTTCGTGGCCAGGAAGATCCTGGGTGTGGCCGTGGACAGGTCCTACGGCCCCGAGGTGGACACCGTGCTGCGGGCTGCGCCGGATCCCTCGCGCATCGTCGCCCACATGGGCTCCAACCTTCTCGGCAGCCTGCTGGACATGCTCCTGCTCGGCCGGGTGGACGGGGTGCTGGCCTATCCTTTCGAAGCCACGTACGTAGCGCGCATGAGAGGCCGGGAGAGCGGCATAGCCCTCGTCCCCCTGAAGGATGCCCTGGTCCCGGTCGTCGGACGCATCGCCGCACCGCGCACCGCCTGGGGAACGAACATGATCGGCCGCGTCAACGCCGTGCTGCAGCGGCATCGGGACACGGAGGAGTACCGCCAGGCCTTCGAGCGCTGGCTGCCTTCCGGGGCAGTCGACGACTACCGGGTCATGTACGACGAATTTCTGCTCACCAGATGAGGCCGCAGTCGTCCGGGCGTCACGCCACGGGCCCGAGCCTTTCCTCCCCGCCAATCCAGACATAGACCCAGGCCCGCGCCACGCCCGCGTCCGTCTCCACGGACACCTCGATCCGCGCATACTCATCGCCTTCGTATCCGTCCAGGACCGCCAGCTCCTCCCGGGCAAGGTCCGCGTAGACGCTCCCCAGGACCAGCCCGCCCGGTTTGGCGACGATGGCCGGGTAGGTTTCGTCGCGCACTTCACGGCGAACGAACCCGTTCAGCCTTGCCGGGGCGGGACGCGAAGCCCGGCCCAGCAGTCCGGTGCAGACGGCCGGGTCGGCCAGGGTGCCGTACACGAAGAGGCGTTGCAATGCAGGCCGCGATTTCATGCCGTTTCGGGCCCGGCGTCTCAGTCGACGATCCTGCCGTCTTCAAGGCGCAGGGCCCGGTCGGCCAGGGCCGTCACTTCCGGGTCGTGGGTCGCGGTCAGGGTGGTCCGCCCCTCCTCCCGCCCGACCCGGAACATGAGATCCATGAGATTGCGGGCCGTGGCGGAGTCCAGGCTGGCCGTGGGCTCGTCGGCCAGGAGGATTTGCGGCCGGTGGGCGATGGACCGGGCGAAGGCCACGCGCTGCGTCTCCCCGCCCGAGAGCTCCCGGGGCAGGGCCTTGGCCGCCCCGGCCAGGCCGATGCGTTCCAGCAGTTCCCCGACGCGCCGCGCGCACTCGGCCGGGCCGACGTTGTTGAGGCGCAGCGGGAAGGCCACGTTCTCGGCCACGGTCAGGCAGGACAAGAGATTGCCGAACTGGAACAGGAAGCCGACATGCGCCCGCAGGAAACGGGACAGGGCCCGTCCCGTCAGGGTGTGCACCGGCCGGTCGAGACAGATGATCGAACCCGTGTCGGGACGCTCCAGCCCGCCGACGAGGTAGAGCAGGGTGGTCTTGCCGGAACCGGACCGGCCCATCAGGGCCAGGCTTTTCCCGGTTTCAAGGTCGAAGGACACCCCGGCGATGACCGGGGTCACGCCGCGGGGGGAAGTGAAAGATTTGCTGACGTTTTCGACGCGGATCATGTCAGATGCTCCTCAGCACTTCGGCCGGGCGCTGGCGCGCGATGATGCAGACCGGCCAGATGCCGGCGAGGAGCGCGAAAAGCAGGGCCATCAGAGGGGGGAGCGCAAGCCCGGAAGCGGTCAGCCGGGGATAGATGACGCCGGAGACCGCGAAATACTGATTGTGGGAGGTCATGGCGCCCAGGTCCACTCCCGGACCGGCCACGGCCAGGGTCAGGCCGCAGCCGACGAGAACGCCCAGCATCGACGCGGCCAGGGTCAGGCCGCCGATCTCCAGAAGCAGCAGCAGCGCCGTCTCCGGCGAGGAGACGCCCATGGACTTCATGATCCCGTGTTCGCGGATGTTCTTCAGGATGAAGATGACGAAGGCGCAGGCGATGCCGAGGGACACGATGAAGAAGACCAGGACCATGACCAGGAGCATGCACAGCGCGTTGAGGTCGATGAGCTGCTTGAGGTCGGGCATGCGCTCGGCCCAGGTCTGCGCCCTCGCTTCCTGCGGCAGGCGCAGGGCGTCCCGCACGGTTTCCGGGGATGCGCCGTCGGCCAGGAAGAGGGCCGCCTGCCATGGGGAATCGCCGTCCTCCCCCTGGTCGGGACGGAAGGACAACCCCTTGTCCAGGGCCGCTATGCCCGTGCGGAAGGTGCCGCAGAGGACGTACTCCGTGCCCGCTTGCGACGGGTCGCCGGCGACGGTCACCGTGTCGCCGATGCCGAGGCCGAGTTCGGCGGCCACGGGCTCGCCCAGGAAAAGCTGGCGCGTACCTTTTTCAGGGTAGCTGCCTGCCGTCGTTTTCCGCCACAGGGCCGTGGCGTTGCGCTCCGCATCGGGGTCCACGGACCACAGCGTCGTGCCGGTCAGTTTTTCGCCGCTGCGCAGCCAGACCTGCGCGGCCCTGCGTCTGAGGACCTGCTCGACCCCGGGGGGCCGCAGAGAGTCCGGGGACAGGCCGGAAGGCAGGTTTTCGATCGAGAGGTGCCCGGAGACGAGGCTGACGGAGTTGCGGATCATGGCGTCGCTCACGCCCACGGCCAGGGCGTCCAGAAAGACGAGGGTCGCCACGGCGGAGACGATCATGGCGGCCAGGACGGCGGTCGATCTGCGCGACCGCCACAGGAAGCGCCAGGCGACGCCCCACCACAGGCGCAGGCTCATGCCCGCGCCTCCGGATCGAGGAGGTCGCCGGCGCCGATGCGGCGGACAAGAAAATCGACGGCCGCGGGGATGAGGGGCGCTCCTTGCGGCCCGAGCAGCGCGCGCAGGCCGTCGCCCAGGAAGGCCATGGCCTGCGCCGACGCCTCCCGCCGCGCTTCGGGGTGGCGCTCCATCAGGGCCCGCACGTCGTCGGCCCCTTCCAGCCCGGCCCGCGCCGCCTCCCTGTCCGCCGATCTGTGTACGATGAGCGAGGCCAGGTAGTTGTGCCGGTGCATGGCGCGGTCCGCCGCGAGGTCGACCATGTCGTCGAGGACCTGGCAGCCCATGCCGATGCGGTACAGGGCGTCGGCCAGGGGCTCCGCCACGGGCGCCAGGGCCGGTTCCAGCGCCAGGGGCACTGCCCAGACGCAGCGGAAGAGCAGCCCGGTCTTCAGGTGGTGGATTTCGCCGAGGATGCGTTCCGGTTCGAGGGTCTCGAAGACCCCGCCTTCCTCCGACGCCTCCTCGGCGCCGCTGAAGGTCAGGGCCCGCAGGGACGCGGCGTGGGCCCGGCGGACCGCTTCGAGGGGCACGCCCTGCGCTTCGTGCAGGTCCAGGAGGATGTCGAACAGCACCCGGTCCGAAACCATGATGTCGATGATGGAGCGGAAGCGCGTGCCCGGAAGGTCGGTGTCCAGGGTCTTCTTGTACTCGTCGTCGAGGATGTTGTCGCACCCCGTGACCATGCCCCGCAGGCACTGGTTGACGGCCGCGAAGGCCGTGCGTCGGGCCGGGTCGATGCCCGCGCGGTGGAAGGAGAGCAGAAAGAGGGCCGAGAAGAAGTTGTGGCGCAGCTGGAAGAATTCCGGTCCCGGGGCGGCCAGGTTCACCCCGCTGTTGTCCAGGATGCGGCGGGCAATGTCCCAATAGAGCTGCAGCCCGGCCCGCAGCTCCCCTTCCAGGTCCGGCTGCCCGGCCATGCGCGGCGCGGACTGCAGCAGGTCGACGATGTCCATCATGGCCTCGTGGTTGAAAAGACGGCGATGTAGCCGAAATAGCAGGCTTCGATCCGCGGCTGGGCGAAGCCTGCCCGAAGCATGAGTTCCGGGAGGATGCCCCGCGTGTTCTCGCCGATCTCCGGTTGCATGAGGACCCATCTGGAGACGTGGGAGATGAGGGCGCCCAGCAGGGTGGTCGGGACGTGCATGTCCGCGACGATGAGCTTTCCGCCTGGCTTGAGGACGCGGAAGGCTTCCTGGAAGGCCCTGAGCTTGAGGTCAGCGTCGACATGGTGGAAGAACAGGCTCGAAACCACGGCGTCGAAGCTGCCGTCCTCGAAGTCCAGGCTTTCGGCGGCCATGGGCGTGTACCAGGTGGCCGGGGTGGAGCGCTTTTCCCGAGCCACCCTGATCATTTTGGCCGCGGCGTCGATGCCGACGGCCTGGCCCCCGCCGGAGGGGTCGAGACGTTCGGCGATGGACAGGGTCAGCGTACCCGTCCCGCAGCCCAGGTCCAGAACCCTGTCCGACGGGCGAAGCGCGAGGAGGTTGACGATGTCGCGTTCGTACTCGGCCTGCTTGCCGAGCATGATGAGCGGTTCGACGAAATCGTAGACGGCGGCGGCGTGGTCGAGAGTGCGCCCTCTGGTGGGCACCGAGGAGGAATCGGGCACGGTGTACCTCGCAGTATGGCCCGGGCTCCGGGCCCGGGGCGGTGTTCGTGTTGCGGGCCGGATTTTGAACCTCTCCGGTCCGAAAGGCAACAGGATTTCCGCGGCGGGGTCAGTACCAGTATCCCCACCAGCCTCCGCGTGGCCTCTGCCGCAGACGGACGTGGGGGAAGGAGGGCGGTTCGAAGGAGTAGCCGCCCCATGCGTCCGGCGTGCGTTCCGGCCGCAGGTCGCGCAGGCGGCGGACTCGCTCCTCCGTGGTCGGGTGGGTGCGCAGCCAGGACGGTTCGGGCAGGCCCCGGCCGGGGAAGAAGATGCGGCGCAGGAAGCCGTTCTGGACCCGTTCCAGCTTGAGCAGGGCCGAAGCCAGCCCGTCGGGGTCGTCGGTCAGGCGGGCGGCCGTCAGGTCCGCGTCGAATTCGCGGGTGCGCGACAGGCCGAGCTGGGCCAGGAGGCTGACCTGCGGGGCGGCGGCCAGGAGGATGAGGGGCCACCAGTCCACATCGCCGCCGGCCAGGGCCTGGGGCAGGGACATGAAGATGAGCACGAGGCCCACGAAGCTCATGGCCGAGGTGATGCGCGAGATGACGTCGGCCAGGCCCATGACGAAGAGGTCGCCGTGGGCGATGTGGGCCGTCTCGTGGGCCAGCACCGCCACGAGCTCGCGCGGGGAGAGGGTGCGCAGCAGACCGTCGGTCACGGCGATGGCCGAGGCGTCGCGGCTGCCGACGGCGAAGGCGTTGACCATGGGGCTCGGCACCCACCACAGGGACGGCGGACCGGGAAGGCCGACGCGTCCCGCCAGCACGGACAGGGCCTGGTGGTACTCGGGAGCCTGGTCAGGCGGCACGGGGCGGGCGCCGTACATCCTGAGTACCCAGCGGGCCGAGAGCTGCGGGGAGAAGAGGAGCAGGAACGCCCCCCAGATCACGAGAAACCACAGTCCGTCGGGCCCCCAGAGCATCCAGCCGACGAAGCCGGCGTAACCCGTCATGAGGCCGAGCAGGAGCAGGGTCTGCAGGCGGTTCAGGCCGCGGTGGGAGGAGAAGCGGGCGGGATCGATGGAGGCGGCGCGCATGGGGGTTCTCCGTTGTTTGAGGTGCAGGTCAACGGGTTTTCATAAGCACGATTCCGCCTGGAACAAGGGGCGCACCCGCGCCGTCAGTCGATCCGCACCGCGACCTTGCCCATGGTCCGGCCTGCGGCCACGAGCTCGTGCGCCTTGGCGATGTCCCGCCACGAGAGGGTGTGCCCGAGATGGGGGCGCAGCCTGCCGGCGGCGGCCAGCCTCGCGGCCTGGCGCATGATTTCCCCGTGGGCCTCGCGCCCCTGGCCTGTGAGCAGCGGCAGAAGCATGAAGACCACGGACAGGGTCAGGCCCCCCGCGTGCATGGGCGAAAGGTCGTGGGTGGAGCGCGTGTTGGTGGAAACCACGGTGCCGCCTGGCGCGGCCGCGGCGAAGGAGGCGTCCAGATTGGCCCCGCCCACGGTGTCGAAGACGATGTCGAAACCCCTGCCGTTCGTCAGTCTGGTCACGTATGCTTCGGGCTTCTCCTGGCGGTAGTCGATGACCTTGTCCGCGCCCAGCTCCCTGGCCAGGTTCGCCTTTTGCGTCGAGGAGACGGTGGCCGCCACTCGGGCTCCCGCGGCCTTGGCCAACTGCACGGCCACATGCCCCACGCCTCCGGCACCGGCATGGACGAGCACGAAATGCCCCGGCTGGATCCGCGCGCGGTCGAAGAGGGCCTGCCAGGCGGTGATGGTCACCAACGGCAGGACGGCGGCCTCCTCCATGGTCAGGTTCGTCGGCTTGGGGGCCAGCAGCCGCGCGTCGCAAAGCATGAATTCGGCCAGGGCCCCGGGGATGTCGGCGATGCCGCCGGCGCAGCCGAAAACCTCGTCTCCGGGCCACAAATCGTCCACGCCCTCGCCGACGGCCTCCACCACGCCGGCCACGTCCATGCCCAGGACGGCGGGCAGGGCCGGTGCGAAGGCCGGCCGCATGACCCGCATCTTGATGTCGATGGGGTTCACGCTGGTGGCGGCCACCCTCACGAGCACATGGCCGGGCTTGAGGGCGGGCGTGTCGACTTCGGCCTGCCGGAAGTCGGGGGTCTCACCGTATGTTTGCAAGAGTTGCGCTTTCATGGTTTCCTCCCTCGGGTCTTTGCCGGGAGAGTATGCGCATGCGGGCGCCAAGGGAAACGAAAAGTTCGCAGGCCGCAATCCCTCGACTCGGGATGCCCCGTCCGACGCGGCCGTCCCCTCCCTCCTGCGGGCCTAGTGCAGCTGCGCCAGGGCCATGCCGCAGCCGAGGGCCACGGCAAACCAGAACGCCGTCTTGGCGAGGGACGCGGCGCCCCGGCCGCAGGCCTCGGGCCTGGTCACGATGGTGTCCTCGGGGCTGATCAGATAACGGAGAATGTTCACTATGCCTGTGGTGTCCATGGTTCCTCCCTGGTTGCAGCTTCGGGAGGTACCATCCCCGGGCGGACGGAATCCAATGGCATTGCGTTATGACCCTGTTCGGGTTTGATTATGGAGCGATCATGGAATTGCATCAGCTGCGCACGTTCGTGGCCGTGGCCGAAGAAGGCCATCTGACCCGCGCGGCCGAAAGGCTGTTCGTCAGCCAGCCGGCCGTGAGCAGCCACATCAAGGCCCTGGAGGGCGACCTGGGCGTGGCGCTCTTCGACCGCACGCCCAAGGGCATGCGCCTGACCAGGGAGGGCGAGCGCCTCCTGGCCCGCGCCCGGCGCATCGTCGAGGACGCGGACCGGCTCCGGGGCGAGGCCCGCGGGTTGAGCGGGGAAGTGAGCGGCCAGCTCGCCTTCGGCATCAACACCGACTCGACCTTCCTGCGCGTGGGCGAGATATCCGCGAGAATGCGCAGGGACTACCCGGGCATCTCCCTGTCCCTGGTCAATTCCAACTCCTGGGACATCGTGCGCGACGTGCGGCGCGGCGTCATGGATGCGGGGTTCGCTTACGGGGAGATCTCCGGCGAAGGCGTGCTGGCCGACGTGCTGGCCGAAGTCCCGTTCCGTGTCGTCGGGCCGGCGGGCTGGGCCGGGCGCATCGACGGGGCGGACTGGGCCGGACTGGCGGCCATGCCGTGGGTCTGGATGGCCGACAACTGCCCCTTTCTGGACATCCTCGAACGGCAGTTCGCGGGTCTCGGGCGCAAGCCCCGCATCTGCGTCGAGGCCGACCACGAGGACATCCTGCGCGCCCTGGTCGTGGCCGGGGAGGGCTTGACGCTCCTGCGCGAGGGCGAGGCCATGGACGGCCTGGAGCGCGGGCAGCTCGCCGTCTGGCCCGGCGCTCCCCTCGGCCTGCCGCTGTCCCTGGTCTGGCGCGAGGCGCGCCGGGAAGAGCCGCTGCTCCGCGTCCTGCGCGACGTGGTCGCCGAGGCGTGGGCCTAGACCCTTTTCACAGCGCTTCCGCGGCCGTCGCCACCCCGACCCTGGGCGCCAGGGCGTTCAGGGCGATGAGGTGGATCATCTCGTTGACCGTGGTGCAGCAGTCCGCCAGCACCGTGACCCGGTACTTCTCCGCGGCCTTGGAGATGGCCGTGTGCGTCACGCAGTTCTGAGTCATCATGCCGCAGACGAGAATCTCCTGCGTCCCGTAACCCGCCAGAATCCCTTCCAGCCCCGTCCCCAGAAAACCGTCCGCGAAGGACTTGACCACGACCTGCGCATCCGGAGCCGCCGCTCTGACCTCCGGACGCAGTTCCACGCCCTTCGTGCCGGCGTTGAAGAACGGCGCGATGCCCCTGGCGGCGTCGGCCACGTGCTGCACGAGGATGACCGGGACCCCGGCCTCGCGCGCCTTGCGCATTGCGCCGGTCACGTTGCCGAGGGTCGCTTCGGCGTTCCAGAGGGGAAACGCCCCGCCCGGGAAATAGTCGTTCTGCAGGTCGATGACGATGAGGGCCCGTTTCGAATCGTTCATGGTTGCCTCCTGGCTGATGGTGCCGCGGCCGGTCGCCGCCGTGTCTGCTGTACGGATAGCCGCGCGGCAGCCTTGACGGAATAGTCGTACCCGACAAATGAATTGTCGAAACAGACATTCGGAGGTCGTCATGCGCGTGGGAATCCTGGCGTACGAAACGTGTCTGGCTTCGGGTGTGTACGGGTTCGCCGACACCCTGGCCGTGGCCAACGCCGTCATGGGGCGGGACGTGTTCGAGACGATGGTGCTGAGCGCGGGCGGCGGTCCGGTCCATTGCTTCGCCGGGACGACGGTGACGGCGGACGCCCCGTTGGACGGGGGGACGCAGGCGCGGCCATGGGACATCGTGTACGCGCCCCCGGCCTTCGGCCTGAACGCCCCCGAGGCGGGACCGGCGGCGTGGATCGGCCGCGCCCACGCCGCCGGCGCCGTGGTCTGCGGGGCATGCGCCGGCGTGTTTCTCCTGGCCGAGGCGGGAATCCTGAGCGGCCGGCAGGCGACCACCCACTGGGGCCTGGCCGGGGCGTTCGCGGCGCGCTATCCCGACGTGCGGCTCGCGCCCGAACGCATGCTCGTGGACGGCGGAGACTATATCTGCGCCGGCGGGGTGACGGCCTATTTCGACCTGGCCCTGCACCTCGTCGCTCGCCACGCCTCGCCCGAGGCGGCCCTGTCCTGCGCCCGGACGCTGCTCCTGGACCCGGGCCGGATCCGCCAGACGCCGTACATGAGCCTGCTGCCCCTGTCCGCCGCCGATGACGACGCCGTGGAGCAGGCGCGGCGCTGGCTCGAGGACAACCACGCCCGTCCGGTGACGATGGCCGAGCTGGCCGCCGCCGTGCATCTGACCGGGCGGACCCTGCTGCGCCGCTTCCGCAAGGCCGTGGGCCGCACGCCGGTCCAGTATCTTCAAGCCGTGCGCATGGAGCGCGCCAAGCGTTTGCTGGCGACGGGCGGCAAGTCGGCGGGGGAGATCGCGTCCATGGTCGGCTATGGCGACGCCACGGCCTTCTTCAAGGCCTTCCGGGAGCTGACGGGGCTCACGCCAGGCGAGTACAGGCGGCGTTTCGGCCTGGCCTCCCCGCCGGAGTGAGCGGCGCCGCAAGGTGCGGGGGATGCTCCCGGCGTGCGTTCCCGGGAGCGCCGGCCTTGGCCGTTCATCCGTGTGTCGTGGAACAGTTGCTTCGGTTTTCCGGCTCTTGCGGACTGTCGGCAGGGGTCGGCAGGTCGATGACGATCTCCGTCGCGTCCTCTTCGTCCAAGGCCCGCAGGGCGATGGCGCCGCCTTGGGCCTCGATCATGACCCGGGCCGAGTAGGTGCCGATGCCCGTGCCCTTGATCTTGCCCATGGTCACGTACTTGTCGAAGAACCGGGACCGGATGGCGGGCGGCACGGCGCCTTGGTTGCGGATGGTCAACCTGCACGCGCCCGGACATTCCAGGGTCACGACCACCCGTCCGCCGGACGGGGAGGCCTCCAGGGCGTTCAGCAGGACGTTTTGCAGGGCCAGGCGGAGCAGGGTCTCGTCGCCCATGCAGATGCAGGGCGACGGACGGTCCGGCCGTCCGGCGCTCAGAATGTCCACGCCCTTGCCTGCGTGGTCGGGCAGGAACAGAAGCCGGTCGGCGATGTCGCGCAGGATTGCGGCCGCGTCCAGTCCGTTCCGGGAGGACAGGTATTGCCCTGTCTCGATGCGGTGCAGGGTCAGGTTGAGACTCAGGGTGTCCAGCAGATGTCGGCCCGAGAGTTCCAGCCTTCGGGCCATGGCCCGCTCCTCCTTGCCCAAGGCCGGGCTCTCGGCGAAGTGCTGGGCCAGGGTCACGGCCGACGCGGCCGGTGCGCGCAGGTCGTGCTGCATGATGCGCTCGATCTCCAAGCGCAGGTTCTCGGCCCGCTTGCGTTCGGTGATGTCGCGGACCACGCTCAGCACGTGCGGTTCGCCGTCGAGGTCGATGACCTTGGCCGAAACCATGCCCATGATCCGGGTCCCGTCGGGGCGCACGAAGACGGCCTCCTCGTTGTCGTAGCGGCCCGCAGTGCGCAGCACCGCGAGGATCCTCTCGCGGACGGCAGGGTCCTCGAACACGCCCAGTTCCTGCGTGCTGCGGCCGAGCACGTCCGCACGGCCGGCTCCGGTCATGACCGTGAACCCGTCGTTGACGCGGACGAAGACGCTGTCCCTGAGGCGCGTGATGGCGACCGCATCGGGGCTGGTGTTGAAGATCAGCTCCATGTTCCGGACCGCATCGCGGTTTTCGGCCAGCAGACGCTGGTTGACCATGATGATGAAGCCGTAGGTCCACAGGGTGGTCGACACCAGCGTGATCAGGTAGGTCGCGATCTGCATGACCGAAGGGGTGAAGAAGTCGCCGATGCCCGGACCGACGAGGGGCTGGAGGCCGCGTACGGCGAAGAAGGCGGCGTGGAAGCCGAAGGTCGCGGCCAGGAAGATCGCCGCGGCCCGGTTTTCTGCGGTCCGGAAACGCAGGAAATCTCGGGCCGCTGCCAGGGCAAGGAGGGCCACGCCCAGGGAGGCGTTCACCCAGCGGCAGGTCAGGCAGTCGTCGACCCAGATGAAGACGGCGGCCATCAGGACCAGAAACGCCCAGACGGCGAGGATGGGCCCGGGGCCGACGGGGCGGCCGAAGAAGCGGCGCGTGCCGATCAGGATGGCGCAGTGCCCGCCGAAGAAGAACGCGTTGCCGGCCAGGATGTAGACGGGGCCGAGGACGGCGTGGTCGCGCAGGATGTTGACGGCGAAGCCCAGCGCCCCGAGCCCCGCGGCGCAAAGCCACCAGCCCAGGCCAGGCCGGGAACGGTCCAGGAAGTACTGGATGGTCAGGGACACGGTTTGCAGGGCCAGGGCCAAGCCCAGCAGCAGAGTCAGGGTCCGGATGTCGATCGGCATGTCATCTGCTCCCGGAATGGGAAGTGGTCAGTTCGGTCTCTTTCGTGTCTGTCGCGCGAAAGCAGGGGACCATCGCGGAAAAGTCGGACAATGAATTTTCCGCGATGGCCTCCATGCTATTCCTCGACGTCCTTCAGGTACATTTCGCGCATGGCCACCTTGTTGGTCTTGCCCACGCTCGTCCTGGCGATGGCATCCACCAGGCGCGCCCGCAGGAGCACCGCTTCCTTGGGCAGCACGCCCCTGTCCACGAAACCCTTGACGTGCTGGACGATCTCCTTCTCCTGCGGGGCGGCGCCGGGCTTGGGCACCACCAGCGCCAGCGGCGTCTCGCCCCAGCGCAGGTCGGGCCTGCCGATGACCGCGGCCTCGGCCACGTCGGGGTGCTGCAGGATGATGTCCTCCATCTCCAGGGAGCTGACCCACTCGCCGCCGACCTTGATGACGTCCTTGGTGCGGTCCGTGATGCGCAGGCTGCCCTCGGCGTTGCGGCAGGCCACGTCGCCGGTGTTGAGCCAGCCGTCGGTCCACAGCCTTTTGGAGTTGCTCTCGTCCTTCAGGTAGGAGGCCGTCAGCCACGGGGCGCGGACCTGCAGGGCGCCGGGCGTCCTGTCGTCGCGCGGGACCTCCCGCCCCTCGTCGTCGACCAGGCGCAGCTGCACCATGGGCAGGGACTTGCCCGTGCGGCTCCGCAGGGCGATCTGCGCGTCACGGTCGAGCTGCAGCTCGGCGTCGCTCAGGTGCGAAAGGCTCAGGATGGGGCAGGTCTCGGACATGCCGTAGCCCGTGAAGGCGTCGATGCCCCGGTCCAGGGCGGCGGCGCAGATGGCTTTGGGCATCGCCGCGCCGCCGATGACCACGCGCCAGCGGCTCAGGTCGTACTGCGCGCACTTGGGGTCCGTCAGGAGCATGTGCAGGATGGTCGGCACGCAGTGGCTGAAGGTGACTTTTTCGGTACTGATCAGCCGGGCCAGCACCTCGGGTATGTACCTGCCGGGATAGACCTGCTTCACGCCGAGCATGGTCGCCATGTAGGGGATGCCCCAGGCGTGGACGTGGAACATGGGCGTGATGGGCATGTACACGTCCTCGCGGTGGAAGCGTCCCTGGGTGGCGTTTGAGCCCAGAGCGGCGAGACCTCCGAGGGTGTGCAGCACGAGCTGGCGGTGGCTGAAGTAGACGCCCTTGGGCAGGCCCGTGGTGCCCGTGGTGTAGAAGGTCGTGGCCCGCGTGTTCTCGTCGAAGTCCGGGAAGTCGGCCAGGGGGGTGCTTGCCGCCAGGAGCGCCTCGTACTCGCCGGCCAGGGGCAACGAGGTGGCGGGCGCGTCGCCGCCGTCGGTCAGCAGGATGAACTTCTCCACCGTGTCGAGGCGCCCTCGGATCTGCTCCAGCAGGGGCAGGAAGTCGGAATTGACGAGGATGACGTCGTCCTCGGCGTGACCGATGGTGTAGACCATCTGCTCGGGCGAGAGGCGGATGTTGATGGTGTGCAGGACCGCGCCGATCATGGGGATGGCGAAGTAGCACTCCAGGTAGCGGTGGCTGTCGTAGTCCATGACGGCCACGGTGTCGCCGGGGCCCACGCCCTGGGCCATGAGGGCCGCGGCCAGACGGGCCACGCGCTCACGGAACTGCGCATAGGTGAAGCGCAGCGTCCCGGCGTAGACGATCTCCTGGTTCGGGTCGTCCTGGATGGGGGCCTGGAGGATGTTCTTGATGAGGAGCTGCTGGGTCGTATTCATTGTTGTCCTTTGAGGTCTGACGTGTTGATGGTGCGCAGTGTTCTGTTACATGCCCGCAATGGGCAGGGCATGGAGGTTTTCTCCGAATGGGACTGTGTCGTGGCCGAGGTGCAGGACGACGCCCCGCAGAAATTTTCCGGGGCACGACTGGGCCAGGAGCCGCAGGCCCTTGAAGTCCGACGCCGTTGGCGAGGCCGAGGCCTTGATCTCCACCCCGACGATGTTGCCAGCCGGGTCTTCCAGGATGAGGTCGACCTCCTGGCCGGTGTGGGACCGGAAATGGCTCAGGGCGACCCTGCTGCGGGACCATGTCGCGTGCTTGGCGATCTCGCAGACCACGAAATTTTCAAGGAGGTGCCCGAAGGCATGTCGGTCGAGGGTCAGCCGGTCGGGATTCATCCCGGCCAGGTGGGCGGCCAGCCCCGTGTCCGAGAAGAGGAGCTTCGAGGCCTTGGTGACCCTCTTGCCGATGTCCACGGCCCAGGCCGGCAGCTCGCGGATGAGGAACGTGGCCTCCAGGATGGCCATGTAGCGCTTGAGCGTCGTCTGGGGGATGGTCAGCCCGCGCGAGATGTCGGCGTAGGACAGGAGCTGGCCGGTGCGCGAGGCCAGGAGCTGGAGCAGGCGGGGCATGGCGGTCAGGTCCTGGATGCTCGAGATGTCGCGCACGTCGCGCTCCACGATGGTGGTCACGTACGCGGAAAACCAGGCCTGCCTGCGCCGTTCGCCGCTTCTGGCCAGCGCTTCGGGGTAGCCGCCCGTGAGCACGGCGTTCATGACATCGGCCTGAGTCGGCGCGGGCCAGTCCAGGACGGGGCCGAACAGGGCGTCCACGAGGTTGGCGCTTGACCCCCGGATTTCCGCCCGGGACAGGGGCCACAGGTCGAAGAGTTCCATGCGGCCCGCCAGGGAGTCGGACACGCGCAGGCCGGCCATGATGTCGGCGGAGCCGGTCAGGATGAAGCTGCCGGGAGTGCGGTCCCGGTCCACATGCTCCTTGACGGCGGGCAGGAGCTCCGGCGCTTTCTGGATCTCGTCGATGACGACCGGTTTGCCGACCCCAGCGATGAACCCGGCCGGGTCGTTCTGGGCAGCCGAGAGCGCGACGGCGTTGTCCAGGGTGACGTAGTTCGACGAGATGTGCTCCGGCATCAGGTCCCGAACCAGGGTCGTTTTGCCGGTCTGGCGTGCGCCGCGGATAAGAACGACAGGCGTGTCTGTCAGTGATTCCAGGATGCTGGATGAGATATGGCGTGTGTACATGGAAGGTAATGTACGGGTTGCGTGGATGAAAATCAACCATTCGGTGGATGAAAATCAACCATTTTGTGGACGATTTTCAACCACTTTAGGGACGATTTTCGTCCTTTGCTTCGATGCTTCCGGCTTCGTCGGAACATCCATTCATTTCGGAGACGGGCTTTCAGCTCCTTCGGGCTGGACCTCGGGGCGGGTCGGACATATCAGGATGTTCTGATTCGCGTTCACGACAAGGAGGCCGCCATGTCCATGTATTCCAAGTTCGCCGAGTGGTACGACCGCATCTTTCCCTTCAGCCCCGGCGTCTACGCCTTCCTGAACCACCACCTCGGGGACCGGGGCGGACCGGTGCTGGATCTGGGCTGCGGCACGGGCGACTACTGCGCCGCCTTCACCCGCGACGGCATCCAGGCCGTTGGACTGGACCTGGACCAGGCCATGGTCTCCCAGGCCAGGACGCGGGCCCCGGAGACCGAGTTCCATGTTCTGGACATGGCGGAGTTCAGGACCCTGGGCGGGCCCTGGAGCATGATCTACTGCATCGGGAACACGGCGGCCCACCTGCCGCAGGGCCGCTTCTGGTCCTGCGTCGAGGACGTGGCCGAACGCCTGCTGCCGGACGGGGTCTGGGTCGTGCAGGTCATGAACTGGGATTACGTCCTGGGCCTGCCGTCCTTCGTCTTCCCGCCCAAGGTCATGGAGGGCGCGGTCTTCCACCGCGCCTACGAGGACATCACCCCCGAAAGCCTGACGTTCCGCACGGGCCTGGACATCGAGGGCAGGCGGGTCTTCGACGATCAGGTGCGCCTGCATCCCCTTCCGTCGGCCGACATCGTCGCCGGCCACGAGGCGAGGGGCTTCCGCCTGGTCGAACACGTCTCGGACTACGCCGGCAGTGGGTTCGACCCTGACGTGTTCTCCGCCAACATCTTCGTTTTCACCAGATAAGGATGGTACGGATGGATTTCATGACGATCATGGGGCAGAGCACGCTCTTTCGTGGCCTGCCCGAAGATGAGCTGCGGCGGCTGGAAGGCATCGGCGAGCCGCGCGAGTTCGACAAGGGCGACATGCTCTTTCAGGAGGGCAAGGAGGGCGTCGGCTTCTACGTGGTTGCCAGCGGGCAGGTGAAGGTCTTCAAGATGTCCTTCGACGGCCGCGAGCAGATCCTGCACATCCTCGGCCCCGGCGACCCCGTGGGCGAGGTGCCGGTCTTCGCCGGGATGACCTATCCGGCCAACGCCCAGGCCATGGGCAAGGCCGGCCTGTTCTTTTTCCCGCGCAAAAAGCTCATCGAACTCTACCGCGAGAGCCCGTCCCTGGCCATGAACATGCTGGCCGTGCTGTCCAGGCGCCTGCGCGAGTTCACGGTCCTCATCGAGAACCTGTCCTTAAAGGAGATCCCCCAGCGCCTGGCCACCTACCTCGTGCACCAGCAGTCCCTGAAGCCCGTCTCGGCGAGGGTCAAGCTGAACGTGACCAAGGGCGTCCTGTCCAATATCCTCGGCACGTCCCAGGAGACCCTCTCGCGCGTGCTCGGGAAGATGAGCCAGGAGGGCCTCATCGAGGTCCAGGGCAAGGAGATCAGCATCCTGGACATGGAACGGCTCAAGAGCCTGGCCGAGGGCGGGACGCGCCTGTAGGCGACTGCCGCTCTCGGCGGGATCGCTGCGAACACGATCAACGACGGAGAAACGATGCGACTGACATTCAAAGTGACGTTCATGCTGACGGTGCTGCTGACCGTCTGGAGTCCCGCATACTGCCTGGACCCGGCGCCCGGCGTCAGGTCCACCCTCGGGCTGCGGACGGATTCGAGCTGGGACGGGAAGCAGATCGAATACCCCAAGGGGCAGGCGGAAGTGACGGGTATGCTCATCGAGGTCGACCCGGGGCAGGAAACCGGGTGGCACAGGCACTCCGTCCCGTCCTTCGCCATGGTCATCGAAGGGGAACTCGAGGTCACGCTGCAGGACGGCAGGAAGAAGCGCCTGAAGGCGGGCGACCTCCTGGCCGAAGTCGTCGATGTGGCGCACACAGGGAAGAACGTCGGCAGCGGGGTCGTGAAGCTCGTCGTGTTCTACGCAGGGGCGAAGGGCATGACGCTGACGGAGAAGCTGGAAGTGAAATAGCATGGGCCCTGCCCGGGGGCGTGTCGGCTGCGGTAGCCGAAGGAGGAGCGTGATGAGAACGGTCATTTTTCTGCTGATGTCGGCGTTGGCGGCGTGCATCCCGATGGCCTTCGCGGATGGGCCGGCCCCGTCCCACGGCATCGAATACCCGGCCGGATGGCAGGACTGGGCGGCCATCTCGGTGGCCCAGCGCACGGACAACGACACGGTCCGCCTCATCGTCGGCAACGACGTGGCCGTGAAGGCGGCCCGCGCCGGGCAGACCAACCCCTGGCCCCACGGCACGGTCCTGGGCAAGGTGGTCTGGAAGGCGGCCTCCCTGGACGCATGGCCCGAAGCCAAGGTTCCGGGCGACCTGGTCCACGCCGAGTTCATGTTCAAGGATTCGAAGAAGTACGCCGAGACCTACGGCTGGGGCTGGGGGCGCTGGCTGGGCATGGAGCAGAAGCCCTTCGACAAGGGGCCCGAAGTCTGCACGTCCTGCCATACCCCGGTGCAGGACAGGGATTGGGTTTTCACCCATCCGGCGGTGTTTCCGAAGTAAACCGCCGGCCGATCGGGTTCGTCACGGAGTTGGGGGCGTGTCTTGATGCAGCGTACGCAAATGCGTACGTTTCGGCATGTCTGGAGAGATCTCGGGCCAACAGGTACAAGCCAACAAATAGTCCCCTTATGACGAAACAGCCCGGTTAGGGCCGGGACGCCTTTTCAAGGACGCGTTCCGCCCACTTGTTCAGGCTTTGTCCTTCATGAGCCGCCTTGCGGATGGCAGCCGCGTGTATTTGTGGATTTACACGAAGCATCAGCCGTCCGCTTGCCGGTTTTTCCGGCTTCTGCCGCAGTTTCTCACAAGCCGCGATATAGTCGTCAATGGCGGTGTGAAATGCCGTTTCGAACTCATGGACGGATTCGGCATGGAAAACGATGATGTCTTTTATGTCCAGGACCTTACCCACCAGAATTTTGTCTTCCGCGTCAAAGTCCATTTGCGCGGTGTATCCTTTGTATTTCATGGTGTTCATGGTTTGACCCCCAGGGTTGCAAGATATTCACGAACAGCTCGGACACGGTAGCGCAGGGCTTCGCGTTCAGGATGCGGCCGGTGAAAGTGGGCGCGTTGGCCGTCCATTTCAAACGTGACGGAAGACCCGCTCCCTTCAATGGAACGGCAGCCCAGGGCAAGGAGCAGGGCTTCAATCCTGGCCCATTCCAGGGCGCCGTTCACAGGATCGGTGAAGATGGCTTCGAGTGTCTTCCTGTGCTTGCTGTTCATGATTGTATGATATCACTTCACCCGGAAGATGCAAGCATATGGGTGGAGCGTGGGGGAGGTTCAGGCTTGAGTTTTCAGCAAGCATGCGGTCTTGGAGATGTCACAGCCCCTTCTTCGGATCGAAGTCCTGGCCCAACGCAGCGGGCGACGTGATGGGCCAGCTGCCCGAGAAGCGTTTCAGGAAGGGGTAGCGTCGCATCATGTCCTGCACGAAGGACACGCGGCCGAGATTCACGGCCAAAAGCGTCAGGATCATCATGGGGAAGGGCGCCACCTGGAAGACCTGGGCCGGGACCGAGGGGAAGAGTTCCTGCAGGTAGATGCCCGAGACCTGCAGGGCCGCGAAGAAGTAGGCGCCGATGGCCGCCCGCACCGGGTGCCAGCCGCCGAAGATGACGATGGCCAGGGCGATCCAGCCCGCGCCTTCGCAGCCCTGGGGCCGCCCCCAGCCCGGCTTCACGGCCAGGGAATAGGCCGCGCCCGCCAAGCCGACCAACGCTCCGCCGATCAGGCAGGCCGCGAGCCGCGTCAGCCGCACGCGGATGCCGCGGCCGAACGCTGCCCGCGGCGACTCGCCCACGGCCCGCAGACGCATGCCGCCGACCGTCTTGTACATCCACCACCAGCACAGCACGATGGCCCCCAGGCTCAGTGCCACCATCGGCGACTGCCGTCCGAGCAGGGCGTCCAGCACGGGCGTGTCCGACAGGCCGGGGATGCCCCAGAGACCGAAGGTAGGGCCGGGCTGGCGGGAGTAGGAATGCCCCAGGAAATAGGCCAGGTCGCGGCACAGCAGGGTCAGGATGAAGCCCACGGCCAGCTGTGACTGCCCGAGATAGATGTTCGTCAGGCCCAGGATGGCGGCTGCGGCCGCGCCCACGGCCATGCCGCCCAGGGCGCCGGTCCAGGGGCTTCCCGTGGCCGAGGCCAGGGCGAAGGCGGCCATGGCCGACAGCAGCATGGATCCGTCCAGGGACAGGTTGATGACCCCGGCCTTCTCGGTGATGGTCTCGCCCAGGGTCGCCAGGACCAGGGGCGCGCCGGCCAGGAGGATGTCGGCCAAAACGAGGGCGAACTCGTGCATCAGCAACCCTCCCTGCGGCGGGTGACCCAGGCGCGCAGGCCCTGTGTCACGAAGACGGAAAGGACCATGAGGCCCTGGATGACGCCGCTCAAGGACGAGTCCAGGTTCAGCTGCAGGGGCAACTGGATGGAGCCGACGTTGAGCACGGCGAAGAAGAGGCAGATGAAGGGCACGGGCAGGATGCGGAAGGACGCCATCATGCCCACCAGCAGGGCCGTGTAGCCGTAGCCCGAGGAAATGCTCGGCAGCAGGCGGTGGTACACGCCCAGGACCTGCACGGCCCCGGCCAGGCCGCCCAGGGCCCCGCACAGGGCGAAGGCCTGCAGCATGCGCCGCCTGGGGCTCAGGTCGAAGAGGCGCGCGGCCTTGGGGTTCTGCCCCACGGCCTTCAGGCCCAGGCCCCACTGGGTGCGCGTCAGCAGGACGGCGACCAGCAGCAGCGCGGCCGCGGCCAGCGCCAGGGCGGTCCAGCTGGAGGCCAGGCGGCCCATGCGGTCCAGCCACAGGGAGACGTCCAGGGTCTCGGTGCCGCTCATGGAGGCCACGCCGGGGCGTTTCCAGGGTCCGAAGATGAGCCAGATGGTCAGGCCCATGGCCACGAAGTTGAGGCCCAGACCCGAAAAGATTTCGTGCACCCGCCCCCATGTCTTCAGCAGTCCGGCCAGCAGCGCCCACAGCGCCCCGCCGAGCATCCCGGCCCCCAGGGCCAGGACGACGTGCGCCGGGCCGCCCTGGTCGAAGGGCATGAGCGCGCCGGTGCAGAAGATGGCGCCGAGCACCACCTGCCCCTCGATGCCGATGTTCCACAGCCGCGCCGTGAAGGGCACGAGTAGTCCGGCCGAGCAGAGCATGAGGGGCACGAAGACGGTCAGCACCTGGCCGAACTTGGACATGGACCCGAGCCCGCCCAGGAGCAGGACCTGCAGCGTCTGCAGGGGCGGCGCGCCCGAGGGCAGGGCCACGAGGACCGTCAGGGCCAGGGCCAGGGCAGGCGCGGCCAGCATCCACAGGGTCTGTTCCAGCCAGGAGCTACGCGGCATGCCAGGCCTCCAGGTTCTTGCCGGCCATGAGGGCGCCCAGGGTCTCGACCGTGGCCTGCGCCCGCGGCACGTCGGCCACGAGCATGCGGTCGTAGAAGACCAGGACCCGGTGGCTGTGTTCGATGACCTCGTCGAGGTCCGGGGAAAAGAAGAAGATCGTCGCGCCGTCACGGCAGCGCTCGCGCAGGTGCTCCCAGACCTGCAGGGAGGAGCCGGCGTCCAGGCCGCGCGTGGGGTGCTCCATGAGCAGGAGCGGGGCGCCGTCGGGGATCAGGGACAGGAGCAGGCGCTGCTGGTTGCCGCCCGAGAGGGACTTGGCCGGGGTGTCAGGGTGGGCGCGCAGGTTGAAGCGCCCCTCGCACTGTTCACGCCGGAAGTCCTCCAGGCGACCTGCCTGGTCCGGGAAGGCCAGGAGGATGTGCTCGCGGATGGACAGGTCGGGAAAGAGGGCCTGGCTCATGCGGTCGGCCGGGACGAAGTGCACCCCGGCCTTGTGCAGCGTCTTGAAGTCGTTGCGTTCGAACCGTCGGCCGTCGAGCTCAAGCCCGCCTTCGGCCAGGCGGTCCAGGCCGCACAGGCCGCGCAGAAAGAGCTCCTGCCCGCTGCCGTCGAGGCCGGCCAGGCCGATCATCTCGCCCGGTGCGGCCGCGATGTTCAGGGGGCCCAGATGATACTTGGGTCCGGCGAAGACGGCCCTGTCCAGGACCATCCGGCGCGTCTGCGGGGCGGACACGGGCGGGACGTCCCCGGCCCGGTCCACGGCCTCGCCGAACATGAGGCGGACCAGTTCGTCCTCGCCGCAGGGCGTTTCCAGCGTGGACACGAGGCGGCCCTGGCGCATGACGAAGATGGCGTCGGCCATCTCCAGGGCCTCGGAAAGCTTGTGGGTCACGAGCACCACCGTGTGGTTCTCCTCGCGGGCCAGGCGGGTCAGCAGGCCGAAGAGGCTGCGCTTCTGCTCGGGGGTGATGCCGGTGGTGGGTTCGTCGAGGATGAGCGTCGTGGCGCCGAGGTCCAGCAGGCGCAGGAGCTCCAGCAGCTGGCGCTCGCCCACGGTCAGGGAGGCGATGGCTTCGCCCGGCAGGAAGCAGACGCCCAGGTGGTTGGACAGCTCGCCCAGCTTGTCGATGACCTCGGTCCGGGTACGGGCCGTGCCGCCCAGGCGGAAGTTCTCCCAGACGGGCAGGGCGGGGAAGTCGAGAGGGTCCTGGTAGAGCATGCCCACGCCCAGGCTCGCGGCCAGGGCAGGGGTCAGCCTGGCGTGGGACGCGCCGCGCACGGCGATGGTCCCGGAGTCGGGAACGGTGTGGCCGGCAAGGATGCGCATGAGCGTGCTCTTGCCGGCCCCGTTCTCGCCCACCAGGGCGTAGATGCGGCCGGGTTCCAGGGTCAGGCTGATGGAGTCGTTGGCCCGGACCCGGCCGTACTGCTTGGCGATGTCGGTGAGGACGATCATCTTACTTGGCGCTGGACTGGCCTTCCATGCCCTGCAGCAGCTGCGGCAGGGACCAGACCTGCTCGTCCGTGGCCTCCTGCCCTTCCTTCAGGAAGACGGAGCCGTCCTGGAAGTTGAGCGGGCCCTTGAACAGGCTGACCTTCTTGGCGCCGAGGTCGGCGACGAAGGCGTCAAGCCTGGCCTTGTTCTCGGCGCTCAGGCCTTCGCCGGCCTTGAAGCCGACAATGGAGGCGTCGTGGTCGTTGATGTCGGCCCAGTGCGGGGCGACCCATTCGAAATCCTGCTTCCACGTGCCGCCCTGCACGGCCTTGGCCTGGCGCAGGAAGTCCGGGCCCCAGTTGAAGTAGGGCACGCCGATGCAGGTCGGGCCCTGGCCCTCACAGGCCTTGGCGTAGTCGTAGGGGATGGCCCAGGCGTCGCGGCCCTGGTCGCGCTTCTGACGGGCCACGGTCACGGCCTCGGGGGTGTCGATGCCGGAAATGACCACGTCGTAGCCGCCGTCGAAGAAGGACGTGGCGACCTGGGTCGGGTCCGTGGTCACGCCGGGGATGTTGAACCAGAATCCGATCCAGCTGACCTTGAACTGCAGGTCCTCGGCCTTCTTGCCGAGCACCTCGGTCCAGGCGTAGCGCGCGCCCAGGAAGGCGGAGGCGGCCAGGCGGCGGGTTTCCTCGTTGATCAGCGGACCCAGGTAGGCGATCTTGCCCGTCTTGGAGGTCAGGGCGGCGGCGAAGCCGGCCATCATCTTGCCGTACTCCATGCGCCCGAAGAGGTTGCCGAGGTTGGCCGGGGCCTTGCCGGTCAGGACGTCGTCGCCCGAGGCATGGATGAAGGTCGTGTCCGGGTGGAGGCTGGCGGCCTCGCGGATGCCGTCCTTCATGTCGTCGGAGCCGGCGATGATCAGGTCGGCGCCCTTCTCCACCAGGTCGTCGACGACCTGCGGGATGGTCAGGCCGGGACGGTCGGCCGGGTTGACCTTGTCCAGATAGATGAGCTTGGCGCCGGGGAGTTTCTCCTCGACGTACTTGCCGCCTTCGTACTGGGCCTGGCTGTAGCCCTTGTCGTTGTAGGGGCCGACCAGGATGAGGCCGATGGTCAGGTCTTTCGCCATGACCATGGACGGACACAGGAGCAGGGCCGAAAGCCCCAGGGAAACCAGCAGACGCTTCATGCTTTCCTCCGAAGGGTGCGGGCGCGGCGGGGCCGTGCCGGGATGTGGTCTTCCGCGCGGCCGGACGCCTGCGGAAGCCGGGTCAAATAGGTGTGCGGGCCGGAAAAGTAAACCCCGACTTTGCCACCATGGGCCGCGAAGTCAACAGTCGGAGCAGCCTGCTCAGGCATGGACAATTACCGGGGCAGGGGGCGGAAAAAGATGCGTTCGTCGTTGCCAACTCGCCGGAAATATGATCAATCCATACGACATGCCATCGACCTCGGGAGGGGGACATGAAGGGCGGAAACACGACGGTTATCGAGAAGCTGAAGGAGGACCTGTTCTCCCTCATGCTCGACGCCGAGCGCGAGAGGGCCGTGGCGATGCTGCTCGGGTTCGCCCGGGGGCGGGGGTTCCAGGCCGCGGTCAACGACCTGCTGGAGCCGGTCCTGCAGCGAGTGGGCGAGGACTGGTCCCGGGAGCGCATTTCCCTGGCCCAGGGCTACGTGGCCGGGAAGATCGCCGAGGACGTCCTGCTGGCCGCCGCCTCGTCCCATGGCGATCTTCGGCTCGACGTCAAGGGGCCCGTCATTCTCGGCAATGTCGAGGACGACTACCATTCCCTCGGGCGAAAGATGGTGGGCGTCTTTCTGCGCGCCGCCGGGTGGAAAATCGTCGACCTGGGCAACGACGTGTCGCCCGCGGCCTTTGTCGACGCGGCCGTCGAACACGGCGCGCGGGTTATCGGCGTTTCGGCCATGATGCTGACCACGGCGGAGAACATCCGGGCCGTGCGGGCGGAACTCGACGCCCGGGGCCTTTCCGGACGCATCCGTCTGGCTGTGGGCGGGGCGGTCTTCAAGCTGCGGCCCGAACTCGTGCGGGAGGTCGGCGGCGACGGCACCGCTGCCAGCGCCATTCAGGCCCCGGCGCTCTTTGAGCGGCTGTGGGCCGGCGAACCCGAATCGGAGGTGGCATGACCAGCCTGGAACGCGTCCTCTGCGCCCTGGGCGGAGAACCGGCGGACCGCAGGGCCTCCACCCTGGCGCTGAGCCTCTACGGAGCGCGCCTCACGGGCTGCCCGGTGCGGGAATACTTCACCGTGCCGCGGCGATACCTCGAAGGCCAGCGGGAAGTGGTGCGCCTGCTGGACCCGGACATTCTTTTCACACCGTTCGTCCTGCCTTTCGAGGCCCTGGCCTACGGCGGCGAGGAGGTCTGGCTGGACCGCTTCGCGCCCAACGTGCGCAAGCCGCCGTTCCGCGACCCGGATCTGGCCGAGCCTTTGGGCGAAGGCCTGCTGCTCGATCCCGGGGTGGGCTACCTCGTGGAGGCCGCGCGCCTGCTGGCCGGGGAATTCGGGGCGGACAAGCCCGTCTGCGCCGTGGTCACGGCCCCCGTGGACCTGCCGGCCATGCTGCTGGGCATCGAGACCTGGCTCGAAATCCTGCTGTTCGACCCCGAACGCGCCGCCGCCCTCATGGACCTGTCCGAAGACCATTTCCTGCGCCTGACCGCAGCCATGTTCGACGCCGGCGCGACCTTCGTGGCCTGCCCCGTCATGTTCGCCAATCTGCGGCTGGTCACCCCGGGGCTGCTCGAAAAATCCATCCTGCCCGCCCTGTCCCGCTGCTTCGGCCTGTCCCGCGGACCGGTCGTCTTCCACCACGGCGGCAACCGCATCGAGGACCATCTCCGTCATTACGAGGGCCTGCCCAATGTGCCGGGCTTCGTCATGGACCCCCGGGACAGCCTGTCCCGCGCCCGCGAGATTCTGGGCCCTCGGCGGCTCATCCTGGGCAACCTGAGCGGTCCGGCCTTGGCGGGCACGGCCCCGGAGGCGGCACGGGCCCTGGCTTCGGAAATTCTGGCCGACCGCGCCGCCGACCGGGCCTTCATCCTGGCCTCGGGCCACGCGGACGTGCCCTTCGACACGAATCCGGACACCCTGCGGGCCGTGCGCCAGGCCGTCCTGGACGCGGGAGCCGTGAAGTGACGGACGTCCTGGCCGTGACCTGCGGTATCTTCCGGGAGGAACTGCGGGCCCTGGGCCCGAAGTTTCCCGGCCTGCGCCCGGTATTTCTCGACTCCATGCTGCACATGCGGCCCGGCGAACTGCAGGACAGGATCGACGAACTGCTGGAGGTCCGTCGGCCGGAACGGACGCTCTTCATCTACGGCGACTGCACGCCGCGCATTATCGAGCTCTGCCGCCGGCCGGGCTTCGCCAAGACCCGCTGCATCAACTGCTGCGAGATCATCCTCGGCCGCGAGGATTACAGGCGGCTGCGCAAGGCCGGCGCGTTCTTCTTCCTGCCGGAGTGGACCCGGCGCTGGCGGGACGTCTTCGAACGCGAGCTGGGATTTGCGGGAGGGCGCGGCGTGGAGGAGATGCTGCGCGAGGTTCACGACCGCTTCATCTATCTGGACACGGGCGTCGTCCCCGTGCCTCGCGACACCCTGGACGAGATCACCCGCGAGCTCGGGCTGCCCATGTCCGTGCTGGAGACGGGGCTCTCATGCCTGGAAGAGAGCATCGCCGATGCCCTGGAGGAGATCCGTGCAGGCTGATTCACCCGCGTATTACCAGCTTTTCACCGATCTGGCCGTGGGCACCCTGGACCATGCCAACGACCCGGTGCGCTGCGCCGAGCACGTGGCCGACCAGATCAGGGAACTTCTCGGGGTCCGTGCCGTGGCCGTGGCCGCCTGCCATGGGCACCACGCACCGCACGGCATCCTGGCCGTCCGCCCGGGCCGGCACGCGGAGCTGGTGCTCAGGCCCGAGGTCGACCGACTCATCCATCTGAGCCACGCGTGCCCACAGACCATGATCGCAAGCCCAAAGGACCCGAATCCGGCCGGCGAGCTCCTGCGGACGCTGGGCCTTGGAGAGTCCGTCGTGGTCCCGCTCCGCGTGGGCGAGGACATGGTGGGGGCCCTGGTGCTGCTCGGGCTCATGGACACGACGGGCATCGAGATCATCGTGCGCAGCCTGGACCGACTGTCCTCCCTCCTGGCCCTGATTCTGCGCCAGGCCGACCAGTATCGCGACCTGGAGCTGGCTGTGGCGCAGCGTACCGAGGATCTGCGCGCCGCCCGTGACCGCCTGGAGGAACAGCATGCCTTCCTCTCGGCACTCCTCGCGGGCCTGCCCAACCCCGTTTCGGTGCAGGACGTGCACGGCCGCATTCTGCGCTGCAACGCAGCCTACGGCGCCCTGGCAGGCAAGACCGAGCAGGAGCTGATCGGCGGGCCGGAAGTTCTTTTCGGAGCGGGCTTCGGGGTCGAATCGCATCCGGGGGACGGCTCCGGGCAGACGGAGCTGGAATACCGTCCGGGCGACGGCACCGTGCGCCGCATGCTGGCCACCAGGGCGCCTCTCCAGACCAAAGAGGGAGAGCCCGCCGGGTACGTCTGCGTGCTCACGGACGTCTCGGACCTGGCCAGGGCCAGACAGGAGGCCGAGGCCTCCAACAGGGCGAAGTCCGAGTTCCTGGCCAACATGAGCCACGAAATACGCACCCCCCTGAACGGCATCCTCGGCATGCTGCAGCTGCTGAGCCGCACCCACCTGGACGAGGACCAGAAGAACTCGGTCTTCACGGCCATCCGCTCCTCCCGCCGCCTGACCCAGCTCCTGAACGACATCCTCGACCTGTCGCGCATCGAGGCGGGCAAGCTTCAATTGGAAAAGTCGGAGTTTCATTTCGCCGACCTGCGGGACTCCGTGCGGGACCTCTTCGCCATTTCGGCCAAGGCCAAGGGGCTGGAGCTGTCCTTCGAGATCGACGACGCCATTCCCTCCCATGTCGTCGGGGACGAGGGGCGGCTGCGGCAGATCCTGTTCAATCTGGTGGGCAACGCCGTGAAATTCACGTCCCGGGGGAGCATCCGGATCTCGGCTCGACGGGAGGACGGGGCCTCCGGCATGATGGTCGTTTTTTCCGTGGCGGACACGGGCGTGGGCATCCCCCGCGAGCGCCAGAGCGATATTTTCCAGCCCTTCACCCAGGTCGACGGGTCTTCGGTGCGCTCCCATGGCGGCGTTGGCCTGGGCCTGGCCATCGTCAGACGTCTGGTGGACATGCTTGGCGGGCGGATTGCCATGCAGAGCGCGCCCGGTCGGGGCACGACCATCGAGGTGGCCGTTCCGCTCGAGGCCGGAGGGCGAGTCTGCCCGGTGCGCGAGGAGGCGCCCGTGCCCCCGGTCCACGGGCGGCGCATTCTTGTTGCGGAGGACGACCGCGTCAACCAGCTGGCTCTGACCAGGATGCTCGCCAAGCTCGGGCATGTCCCGACGGTGGCCGACAACGGCCGCGCGGCCCTCGACATCCTGCAGCGCGAAAGTTTCGACTGCGTGCTCATGGACATCCAGATGCCGGTCATGGACGGCCTGGAGGCGACCCGCCGCATCCGCGCCCGCGTCCACCCGGACATCCCGGCCGACATCCCCGTCGTCGCCCTGACCGGTCACGCCATGGCCGGGGACCGGGAACGTTTCCTGGCCGAAGGCATGACCGCCTACCTCTCCAAGCCCGTGGACATGGACGCCCTGGCCCGCGTCATCGCCGAGGTGTCCCCCGGAGAAACCGCCGACCCGGAGAAGACCGCATGAAATGGATCAGAACCATCCCGCACCAGTCCTATTTCCTCTTCCTGACGGCCCTGTTCTGCATCGAGTTCGCCGTCCTGGCCGTCAGCCCGCATCACCGCACGGACTGGATCCTGGAGAACGTCCTGGTCCTCGTGTTCTTCGTCTTCCTGTTCTGGTCCGCCGGGAAATTCCCGTTTTCCCGGATTTCCTACACCCTCATCTTCATCTTCCTGGGCATCCACGAGATCGGCGCGCACTACACCTATTCCGAAGTGCCCTACGACGCCTGGTTCCAGGCCGCCTTCGGCACGACCTTCAACGAGCTTGTCGGCTGGGAGCGCAACAATTTCGACCGCATCGTGCATTTCTCCTACGGCCTGCTCCTGGCCTACCCCATCCGCGAGATTTACTTCCGCATCGCCAACGCCGACGGGTTCTGGGGGTATTTCCTGCCGCTGGATTTCGCCATGTCCACGTCCATGCTCTACGAACTCATCGAGTGGGCCGCGGCCGAGGTCTTCGGCGGCGAACTCGGCGCGGCCTACCTTGGCACCCAGGGC
>JANJWV010000192.1 GCA_024709365.1 Desulfomicrobium sp.
CTCCTCGTAGATCCCGTCCTTGAGACCCATGATCTCCTTCCCGCAGATGTCGCAGAATCTCTTGATCATCCTACCTCCGTGCGCGGCGATCAACTTTTGCGAAAGACATTGATTCCCTCAACTTCCCCTACACCTTGAGCGTTCCGCGGTACTCGTCCCAGGACCCGATCCCCAGGGACCCGGCCAGGGCCGCCACCTCGTCCACCAGGCGGAAGGCGTTGTCCGGACGCATGAAATTGTAGGTCCCGACCTGCACGGCGTGGGCGCCGACCAGGATGAACTCCAGCACGTCCTCCGCGCTGACGATACCCCCCATGCCGATGACCGGCACGTTCACGGCCTGCACGACCTGATGCACCATGCGCAGGGCCACGGGCTTGATGGCCGGGCCCGACAGGCCGCCGACCACGTTGGCCAGGCGGCTTTTGCGCGTGCGGATGTCCACGGCCATGCCCGAGAGGGTGTTGATCAGCGACAGCATGTCCGCGCCCGCGCCCACGGCAGCCCGGGCGATAACGCGCACGTCGGTCACGTTGGGACTCAGTTTCACGATGACGGGCTTGGCGCCCGCGCGCTTCTTCACGGCCGAGACGACCCCGGCGGCCATGTGCGGGTCCTGGCCGAACTGCACCCCGCCCTCGCGCACGTTGGGGCAGGAGATGTTGACCTCCAAGGCCGCGATCTTGTCCTCATGCGCAAAGATGGCCGCCAGTTCGCCGAAGTCCTCGGGGGTCTGGGCGTAGAGGTTGGCGATGAGAGTCGCGTCGGCCGGGATGTAGGGCAGCTTCTCGGCCAGGAACTTGTCCACGCCCACGTTCTGCAGGCCGATGGCGTTCAGCATGCCGCACGGCGTCTCGGCAATGCGCGGCATGGGGTTGCCGGTCCGCGGGGCCAGCGAGATGCCCTTGAGGCACAGCCCCCCGAGCTTCGACAGGTCGCCGTAGCGCATGAACTCCAGGCCGTAGCCGAAGGTGCCTGAGGCGGTGATGATTGGGTTTGCGAGGGTCAGGGACCCGAGTTTGACGGTCTGGTCCATGCTATGCCCCCAGCTCGATGTCGCGCACGTCGAAAACCGGTCCGTGCACGCAGCTTTGTACGTAGTCGCCCTGAATCGTCTTGGCCACGCAGCCCAGACACGCCCCCACCCCGCAGGCCATGCGGTTCTCCAGGGACACCTGGCCGTCGGTGCCGTGCTCCAGGCAGTACTTGCGCACGACCTTGAGCATGGGCTCCGGCCCGCAGGCCAGAACCTGCCCCTTGCCGGCCAGCGCCCTGATGCGGTCGGACAGCACGGTCTCGAAGGCCGCGATGTCGGCCGGCGTCTTCTGCTGCATGGCCTCGCTCGGAATGCTCGCGGCGATCTCGTCGTACGGGTAGTGCTGCAGGTCCAGGCGGTGGCCGAAGAGCATGGACAGGTTGTCCCTGCGCTCCCGGCGGGCGAGCATGACGAAGGGGGCGATGCCCACGCCTCCGGCCAGGATCAGGTTGGGCCGCGACTCGTCGATGCGGAACCATCTCCCCAGCGGCCCCCAGACCGTGACCTTCTGGCCCGGCACGAGCTCGGCCAGCCGGCGCGTGCCGCGGCCCACGGTCTGGAACAGGATGCGCAGGCCGTCGTCGGACACGTCGCAGACCGAGAAGGGCCGCGGCCAGATGAGTTCCGCGCCCCACTGCGCAGGCCGGAGCATGACGAACTGGCCCGGCCGGCAGGTCCAGCCCGGCGCGGAGAGGATGAGGTTGACCAGGCTCGGGTCGCTGCCGGGCCGGCAGGAGAGGACCTCCAAATCCCGGCATGGCGTCTGGCTGTCGATCATATGGTGTTCCCGGACGTATGTCCTATGCGTTGTCGGTTTTCGTGGTTTCCCCGGCCATGCGGGCGAGTTCCGCCTGGCGCTCGTCCGGGGTGAGGCTCGTGCAGAGGGTGTAGGTCACGCCGTCGTGCACTTCCTTGCGGATGGCGAAATGTTCGTCGGCCAGGCGCGCCAGCTGGGGCCAGTGGGTGATGAGGATGACCTGCTGGCGCGTGGCCAGGAGGCGGATGCGCTCGGCGACCTTGATGAGCGTCCGGCCGCCGATGCCCGAGTCGACCTCGTCGAAGAGCAGGGCCGGCAGCCGCTCCCTGGAACGCAGGCTGACCACGGCCAGCAGGAAGCGCGAGAGCTCTCCGCCAGACGCGATGCGGTCCAGGGGCTGCGCGTCCAGGCCGGGGTTGGGCACCCACAGGAAGCGGGGCCGCAGCTCGTCGATGCCGGGGTGGACCGTCAGGGCGCGAAACTCCACCAGGACGCGCAGATGCTCGGAAAAACCCAGGTTCTTCAGCTCGCTTTCGAGATCCCTGGTCAGGTCCCCGGCCGCGGCTTCGCGGGCGGCGTTGAGCGCTGCCGTGGCTTCGCGCAGGGCCGAGGCGGTCCGGGCCTCTTCCTTGTCCAGGCGCTTCAGTTCGAGGCCGCTCTCGTCCAGAAAGGACAGGTTCTCCTCGATCTCGGCCCCCAGGGCCACGATGGAATCGAGGGAGCGCTTCAGTTTGCGCTGAAGCTGCTGCAGCTCCCACAGGCGCTTCTCGACCTGTTCGGCGTCGTAGTCCTCGCCGCGCGACGAACCCGAGGCGCGCAGGTCGCGCAGCATCTCGGCCAGACCGTCGCGAAAGCGCCCCACCTCCCGCGCGTGCTCGCGAAGCCCCTCGTCGTCCTCCCCCAGGCCGGCCAGGGCCCGTTCCAGGGACGAAAGCATGTCCTGCAGCCCGTTCTCGCCCAGGAGAAGCCCCTGGGCCTCGCCGGCCAGGGTGCGGGACCGCTCGGCGCGCCGCGCGTCCTCGCGGCGCTGCAGCAGCTCTTCCTCTTCGCCGGGCTGCGGGTCCACCTTGCGGATCTCGGCCAGCTGAAATTCCAGAAACTCGCGCCGCTCCATGAGCCCGGCCATGCGCCGCTCCACCTCGGCCCTGCGGGCCAGGACAGACTGCAGGGCTTCACGGGTGGCCCGCTGCGCGGCCAGGACCTGCGGGTCGGCCAGAAAGGCGTCGAGAACCTCCACGTGGTGCTCGGACGAAAGCAGCCGTTGCTGGCCGTGCTGGCTGGTGTGCATGAGAAGGCGCGGACGGAGCTCGGCCAGGCGGTCCTGGGAGCCCAGATCGTCGTTGATGAACAGGCGGCTGCGGCCCGTGCGGGCCAGCTCGCGGCGCAGGAAGAACTCCTCGCCGTCCAGGCGGAACACGGCCTCCACCAGGGCCTTTTCCCGGCCGGGCCGGACCAGGTCGGCCGAAATGCGCTCGCCGAGGATGAAGTCCAGGGCGCGCAGGATGAAGGACTTGCCCGCGCCGGATTCGCCCGTGAGCACGTTCAGGCCGGGACAGAACTCCAGTTCCACGTCGTCGATGAGGGCCAGGTTGCGAATGCGCAGTGTCTCGAGCATATCCGCCTTGTCATGAAGGTGGGTTCATTGCCGAAAAATCGCCCGTCGGCAGGGCGCGAATCCGTCCGGACTCGTCCCGGGCCGTCAGGGACAGGTGCGCGCCGGGGCCGCGAACACGAATCCGGGCCGGAAGGACCGCACGATGCGTTGTAGCTTCCTGGCCCGGGCAAGGCAAATGGAAAGCGGCGGGTGTCCCGGGTCCGAGGCCGCGGGCACGATTTGGCGACGGTGGCGCGGAAAGAAGAGGCACGCCCGGGCCGGATCGCCTGCGGGCAGTCCCCGCGTGAGCCCCGGATGGACTCAGCCCATGTTCATGCCCGGCTCAGGTCCGCCCCGCTCTGCCCGAAGAGCGCGGCGAAGGCCGCGGTTTCGCGCAGCTTCGGCCATTCCATGGCCTCGGCGCAGCGCCCCTGATCAAGGATCAGGCCGTGGGTCAGGAGGTCGTCCATGAATTCCGGGGAATGGGTGGCCAGGATGAGAGTCCTGCCCCGGGAGGCCCAGTCGGACAGCAGCTCGACCATGCGGGCCTGCCAGGAGGCGTCGAGGCCCGAAAAAGGTTCGTCCAGGACCAGCAGTTCGGGCGCGTGGACCACTGCCCGGGCCAGCATGACCTGCCGGGCCTGCCCGAAGGACAGGGACGAAAGGGCGCGGTCCAGCCAGTCCTCCATGCCCCAGGCGCCGGCCAAATCCTCGGCCATGGCGATCTGGGCCGGACCGAGACCGCGGTGCACGCCCAGGCCGTCACACAGCCCCGAGAGGAGCACGTCCCGGCAGGTGGCCCCGGGCTCCATCCGTTCGCCCAGCCACGGCGCGAGGATGCCGATGCGGCCGCGGATCTCGGACATGCGGATGAGGCCGGTCCGGCCGAACCACGAGGACTCGCCGCCTGGCCAGGCCCGGCGGTAGCCCGTGACGAGCTGCAGCAGCGTGGACTTGCCGCTGCCGTTGCGGCCGAGCACGCCCCAGCACTGGCCCGAGCGCACGGTCCAGGTCAGGTCGTCGATGGCGGGCCGGCCGTCCATGACGACGGAACACCCGCGCAGTTCGACGACGGTCTCCGGACGCGCATCCGCGGCCTGCCGCTCGGGCAGGTCCAGGACGCCCGGCCGCACCCGCGAAGGCCTGTCCACCAGGCGGCCATGCTCGATGAAGATCCGCCCGCGCACCGCCTCGGGCACCGGCAGCAGGCCGTGCCCACTGACCAGCAGCCGCGTGCGCCCGGTGTCCGCGATGCGGTTCAGGGCGTCCAGCAGGCGCAGCTGACCCTGGCGGTCCAGGCCCTGGGTCAGCTCGTCCACGGCCAGGAGCAGCGGTTCGGCGATGAGCGCCCGCGCCAGCAGGGCGCGCTTGGCCTGTCCGGTGGACACGGCCCGCATGGGTCTGTCGAGGACAGACCCCAGGCCCATCTCGAAGCCCAGGGTTCTGGCCTTCTCCTGCTCGGCCTCCGAGGCCTCGTGGTAGAGAAAGGGGGTGTTGCGCAACCCGGCGCAGACGACTTCCCAGATGGGCACGCGCAGGTCGTGGCGCTGGTACCAGTCGGCCATGTCCGGCGTGACCAGGCGCACATGTGGGCGGACGGCGATGGGCGACTCCGAGTCCTCGCCGCAGAGCCGGTAGACGCGCCGGCCGCCGCTGCGCTGCGACGGCCAGAGTTCGCCCGTCAGCAGGCGCAGGAGCGTGGTCTTGCCTGCCCCGTTGTCGCCGACCACGGCGAAGTGCTCCCGGCCGGCGACATACAGGGTCAGATCGTGCAGGATGCGGGCGGTGCCCAGGTCCACGTCGACCCGGTCGAGATGTATCTCAAGACGTTCCATGCGCCCTCGAAGTGCGGAAAACGCGGCCGGGCGGGATCGCCCGACAGGAAAGTCCTACCGTTGCAGCAATTCCATGTCGATAGTCAGGTCGATGGTCTCGCCCATGACGCCCATCTGGGTCCACTTGGCCTCCCCCACATGGAAATCGAGCCGGTTGATGGAGAACTCCGCGTGCAGCCCCATCACCTTGGTGTCCGGCATCTTGTCCTTGAAGGGATGTTCGGCGACGCCCAGGATCCTGACGGGCACCTGGATTTCCGCCGTGACGTCCTTGATGGTCAGGTCGCCGGTCACGAGCAGGATGTTTCCTTCCCCCCTGGTCACGCTCTTGCTGGCGAAAATGATGCGCGGGGACTTCTCCACGCCCAGGAAGTCGGGACTGCGCAGATGTTCGTCGCGGGCCGGGACGCCGGTATGGACGCTGGCGCTGTCGACCAGGATGTAGAACTGCGCACGCGTCGGCGCGGCCGGGTCGTAATCCACCTCGCCGGAAAACCTGGCAAAGACGCCGGGCACATGGCCGACGATATGCCGGATGCGGAAGGCCACGGTCGAATGCTCGCCGTCGATCTCCCACGCGCCGGACCTCGGCTCGGCGGCCAACGAGGGGCATGCGCCGAGGATGCCGGCCATGAAAAGAACACCTATGCTCAGAAATGATCGCATTGATTCCTCCGCTGTTTTCTCGCGCCGCACCCGTTGAACGAGCGCCAAGGGCCGTCCCGCAAGGGTTTTTGGCCACATGTCCCCCGACAGGCTTGCCGGGAAGAGCGCGTCAGACAAGCCCCCTTATCAGGGACCCGTCTGTTTCGCCATACTTGCGCGTAAGACGATTTTTCCTGTTGACAGGTCACGACGTTTATATCAAAAGGCGGCTTCGCGTTGTGGGGCTGTAGCTCAGCTGGGAGAGCGCTTGAATGGCATTCAAGAGGTCCGCGGTTCGATCCCGCGTAGCTCCACCACTTAAATACCAAAAATTCCTATTGAATGCCGCTGGAAAGCCGTCCGAAAGGGCGGCTTTTCTGTTTTCCGTCGCCTTCCGTCTCCATCCGAAGCCCATCCTCCCGCTGCCGCTTGCGCGTCTCCGCGAATCGGGACATGTGAAGAAACCGCGGGGGTTCGGCCTCCCGCGATTCCCGCATACCCCCCCGGGCAAACAAGGAGCCGCAGATGAGCGCACAAGGACGCGCACGAATCCTGATCGTCGACGACACCCCCTTCAACATCGAATTGCTGGCAGGTTTCCTCAGTCCGGACTACGACGTGGACACGGCCGCAAGCGGCGAAAAAGCCCTGGAAATCGTCGGCGCATCCCCACCCGACCTCGTCCTGCTCGACGTCCTCATGCCCGGCATGGACGGCTTCGAAGTCTGCCGCAGAATCAAGTCCGATGAAACAACCGCCGACATCCCGGTCATCTTCATCACCGCCCTCGACGATGTGGCCGCCGAAACCAAAGGCCTTGCGCTCGGCGCCATCGACTTCATCACCAAGCCCTTCAACCCCGCCGTGGTCCGGGCGCGGGTCGCCAACCATATCGCCCTGCGCGAGGCCGCCCGCCTCCGGGAGGACGTGGAGCGCATCATGCGCCACGACCTCAAGTCGCCCCTGACCACGATTCTGAGCCTGCCGCAGCTCATGCTCATGGACGCCAACCTGACCCCGCCCCAGCGGGACATGCTGCAGCGCATCGAAGACGCGGGCTACACGCTCCTGGCCATGACCAACCTGTCCACCACCCTCTTCCGGATGGAACGGGGCGTCTATGAACTGCGGCCCGAAAAAATGGATCTGGCCGCAGTGGCGCGCAAGGTCCTGACAGGCTTCGCGGAAACGGCCGAAATGCGGGGCATCGGGCTGCGGCTCCTGGTCGACGGCCGGGATGACGGCCGGCCCTTCCCCTGGATGGGCGAGGAACTGCTCTGCCATTCCATGCTCGCCAACCTCGTGGGGAACGCCCTGGACGCGTCCCCCCGGCGGGAGGACGTTCTGGTGTCCATCGGGACACGGCCGGAGGGCGGGGTGCGCATCGACATCGTCAACAGGGGCGACGTCGCGCCGGAACTGCAGGGGAGGTTCTTCGAGAAGTACGCCACCGCCGGCAAGGCCCGCGGGACGGGTCTGGGCACCTACTCCGCCCGGCTCATAGCCCGGGCGCATGGCGGGGATATCGAGATGAAGTGCGGGGCCGGCACGGTCGAGGTCAGCGTTTTCCTGCCGGCATGACGGAAGGCCTCAGGAATGCGCCTTGCGGCGACGGGCGAAGACCTCGCGCAGCTTGCGTTCGAGGACCTCGGGAGTGAAGGGCTTGACGATGTAGTTGTCCACGCCGCTCTTGACCGCCTCGACGACGCTCTCCTGCTCCGCCTCGCCGGTGATGGCCAGCACGGCCACGTCGGTGAACCTGCCGCCGGGGCAGCGGATGAGCTTGAGCAGTTCGAGCCCCGTCATCCGGGGCATGCTCCAGTCGAGGAGCAGGAGCTCGTAGCTGTTTTCCTGCATCATCTCCCAGGCCATCTGCCCGTCCTCGGCATAGGCGAGATTGGTGAATCCGAACCTGCGCATGACGTCGCCGATGGTCCTGCGCATGGTGGAATAGTCGTCTACGATGAGAACCGGGATGTCGGTGTTCATGCTCTGCACTCCGCGGGTTGCGCCACGTCGGATTCCTGATGCCCGAGCCGTTCAAGGGGCGGGGTCATGCTTATGCAATGGGCGCCATTCGTCATTATTTCCATGAGTTCTCGCAAATTGCAACGCCCTGCCGCCAAAGTATTCCTTGCCTCCGCCCCTGCCGACGCACCATCACTCCGACCGCAAACCCCGCAACAGCGCGATCTCGCGTGCATACCCCGGCAGTTCGTTGGGCGTCTCCAGATAGAACGGCAGTCCGCGAAGACGCGGATGGTTGACGATGCGCCCGAAGGCCTCCAGCCCGATGTGCCCCTCGCCGATGCAGGCGTGGCGGTCCTTGCGCGCGCCGCGGGGGTTCAGGCTGTCGTTCAGGTGCACGGCCCGCAGCCGGTGGAGGCCGACGATCTCGTCGAATTCCCGCAGCACTCCGTCCAGGTCGTGCACGATGTCGTAGCCCGCGTCGTGGACGTGGCAGGTGTCGAG